>NZ_CP098813.1:310381-620762 GCF_036825535.1 Parasalinivibrio latis | reverse complement strand
CATATAATTCACTTATGTAGTCGTGAATAGGGGGCTGATGTTGGGATACTCAGGGTGCGTGGTCCAGTCTCTGAATGTTTTTACCTGATTTACAATCAAGGATGTGACTGAATGTTGGTTTGTATTCTGGCAAACAGGAATGTTGCAATAACGAAATGATTGTGTATCTTTACCGCCCGCCATATAGTGATAAGTATCAATGTTAGTAACTAGCTGCAGTGCTGGCAGCTTATCTTCCATAGCCTGTTGGCGTTTCCCTGTGCGTCATGAGCGAGTTTTACATAGCCGGCTTTATTGCAGATTCTGTTGTAATTGAAATATCCTTCCGCAAATTAAGTAAAAGGCCACTGAGTTTTCAGTGGCCTTTTTGCGTTCTTGGTGCTCTATGGATAGGGTGTATGAGATATTTTTCCGAACATCGGTAGATATCCCCGAACTAACTTGGGAGTTAAATTGTGCTTTCCCGTTGTACCATTAAAGGATGAACTTGTACTTGCTTGGCAACGATTCGCCCCTGTATACGCTCCATTAAAAGGTCTACTGCAGCTTCACCAATAACTCCCGCATCTAGACGCATGGTTGATAGTGTAGGTTTTAGAGCGCTGGCAATGGCACTATCATTAAAACCAACAACAGAAATGTCTTCCGGTACTCTAATTCCTCGAGCACTTAAAGATTGGTAAACTTCAACAGCGGATTGATCTGTGTCGACAATGAGAGCATCAGGAAATCTCGCCGAACCCATGTCAAATCGATTGAACAACTCATCTACCATAGCCATATCGTTTGAACGGAAAAACACTAAATCAGGATCGAATTTTCCAGCCAGTTCCATTCTTTGTTTATAGCCTGTATATCTTCCATCCATTTTACTGTTTATTCCCAGAAGAGCCGGGCGATGAATCCCCTTTGCCATGAGCCAATCGCACATCGTCATGGCGGCTGATTCAATGTTGGTGTAAACAGAGTCGGTGTGAATCGTAGGTTTTGCAGGATGTATCAAAACCAACGGTATATTCAATAGGTTAAGTGAATTGATGTCTTCTTCTGGCAACTCGCCAAAACTCAAAACTCCCGAGTGGCGCACGTTATTTAAAGCCGCCGCATCAAAATCTTTCTGAAGCACACGTACAATATTTGTTTCGTATTCCTCACAGCGAGCTTCTATTCCTTTGCGTAAACCTAGATAAAAAGGGAAATCCAATTCATCTTTACTTGATAGGAAATGAACGAGAACAATTGATTTGAGCTCTTCAGGTTTACGTAGCGCAACGGACTTATCAAACTGACCGGTATTACGTTTCCGCCTTGGTACGTATTGTAGTCTTTCAGCAGTTTCAATTACCAAAGTTCGTTTGGCTGTTGAAACTGACAGTGTAGAGTCTCTGTTGAGAATACGTGAAACTGTTGACTCAGCAACCCCGGTTATCTTTGCAATTTTTTTTAATGTAACCATTTTGGAATAGCTTCCATTTACCTAATAGTTTGTTTATCCGGTGTTACGACTCAATTGTGCGTGATGGATTGAACTCCGTCTAGTCTAAGGCCAATTTGGTGAAATAGCAGTTCTAATGGTCGTGATCTTTCAAGCATGTACTTTTCATCTGGTTAGTATTTTCACTGAAAATACTTTGATGCATATCTCTTTGACACTGTCTCAATATGATACAGGTGTCATATTAACATGTAGGAAACAGCGTCCTTGTAAGGACAAGCACCTAAACGCCAAATGTGAACTGCTTCATTAAAAGGGAAAAACTTGAGTTATTCCTAATATGACTATTTGCGCATAACAATCTGTTGGGTAAATATCAAATAATCGGACTTTTGCTTTCAGTTGGAAAAATTTCATTTCCGGGCTTGATGATATACAAATCTTACAATAAGGTAAACTTTAGTGAACTTTACTTGAGGTGAGGAAATGCACTAAATAAAATATATTGCATATACAATGACGTTGCCTGGCATATTGAAGGGTAGGACGGAAAGTGGCGTTATTAGAGTGGTGTAATTGATTACCTTCGAAGTTTAACAGGGAATTTCTTCCTGATTATATTCATTAGCTTTGATAATACATGATATTTTCGGCTGTCTAATTTTTTTGTATCAAACTGTTTATAATCAAAGATAAGCAGTTCGTAAAAGCCTGACTTTATGTATCAAAATTTTCAGTGGCTTTTTATCGTACAGTTAAAGTTAATTACAAAGGTGACTTTTAAATCTTAATGTTTTTTCTCTTTCCATAATTAAGTAATAACTGTGGCCTTTGAATGTATTCAGATTATAAAACCTCCGGATTGTCTGGAGGATTGTGTCAGCGGGTAATTGTTGGAACAGTGAGTATCTGCAATAGATTTTTTGATGAATTATATCAAATTTAGGTGCAGTACTGCGCTATTCGTGAATACGATAATGATGTTGGAATGAAATTGATGAATAAAAAAACGCTTAGACCTAATGTACTTGTTATTTTTACTGACCAACAACGGTGGGATACTGTTGGTATACACGGAAATGAGCTTGATGTGACACCTAATTTTGATCGGTTAGCCAAGGCAGGAAGCTTTGTCCCTAACTCTTTTACTCCTCAGCCTGTATGCGGCCCTGCACGGTCGATTTTACAGACTGGATGTTACCCTACGAAAACAGGGTGTTTTCGCAATGATATACCGCTACCTAATAATCAGGAGACCATTGCCCATCATTTCGGACGATCGGGTTATGACACCGCGTATATTGGGAAGTGGCATCTCGCATCAAGCGAACCTGTAGTAAGGGCAGAGCAAGGTGGATATGATTATTGGTTAGCTTCAAACATATTGGAGTTTACGTCTTGGCCTTATAAAACAACCGTATATGATAAAGAGATGCGAGCCCATGACTTACCTGGTTACAGGGTTGATGCATTGACGGACGCTACAATTCGCTATTTAGATCAAGAACGTAGTAACCCCTTTTTCCTTTTTTTGTCTTTTTTGGAACCTCATCATCAAAATCAACATGACAATTACCCTGCACCAGTGGGATATGAGAAACGCTTGGCAAAAAAGAATGTATCTTTCCCTCCTGATTTGGATACGTTTGGAGGGACCACAAAAGAACATTATTTTGGCTACATGAGCATGGTACAACGTATAGATGAGGCATTGGGGCGTATAGTTGAAGCTCTTATTTCGCTAGATGAGTTAGATAACACGATTATCTTGTTTACGTCAGATCACGGTTGCCATTTTAAAACGAGAAACAGTGAATATAAGCGCTCCTGCCACGAAGCTTCTATTAGAATACCAACAATGTTCTACGGACCAGGATTCAATAACGGAGAGGCCATTTCACGAAATTGTTCCTTAATAGACTTTCCTCCAACGCTTCTTCATGCCGCTGGTATAGATATTCCAGAATATATGCAAGGGCATTCCCTTCTCCACACTGAAAAAGAACACGATGATATATTTATCCAGATTAGTGAAAGTCAGGTTGGTAGGGCTCTTAGATACAAAAAGTGGAAATATTGTGTAGCTGCTCCTGATCTTGACCCCTATGTTAATTCATGCAGTGAGTTCTATAGAGAAACTCATCTCTATGACTTGGAAAATGACCCTTGGGAGTTAAACAACTTGGTATCATCAGAATCACATGGTGAGATACGAAAATTCCTTGCTCACAGATTGATACAACGCATGGAAGAGGCAGGGGAAAAAGCGCCGAGCATTGAACAATGCTTATAGACTGCAAAACTAATACTTCGTGTTGTTAGTTAGAGAACATAGAGTGGTTTCTCTTTAGGGTGGTCATCAAGAATATTACTTCGTATCTAGTCAAAATATCTAAAGTGAAGGGAGGCTGAAAATTCGGCTTCCCTATTTTTATGAATCGTATTGAGCATCGCTTTACAGGTACACAAGATCAATAAGCTCACACAGTTTTACTTAGGAAAGTAGAGTATCTGTTTTACCAACGATGTGTTTCTCGGACTACTCACTGTTGGCAAGATTTGGGTACCCAGATCCATTATTTTCTCCATCTAAAAACATGGATTTATTCGTCCCCTCGCAAGATAGGAGGAAGTGGCAAATTGGACGAATAAATACGCTCCTCAAGCTTGTCCAGTGCCAGACGAATAGCGCCAAGTGACACTGATTCATCTCCAAGAGTTGATAGCACGATGTTGGGTGAGGTAATACATAGTGGCGTCAGGTGACGTTCAACATATTCAAGTAATGTTTTGCCTGATTTTGATATTCCGCCACCCAGCACGATAACCTGTGGATCAAGCGTGAGGATCAATGCTGCCATGCCGGTAGATAAATCCTTGGTATATGCATCAACGACAGTCAATGACTCGGCGTCGCCGGACTGGGCTGCGGAGAATATGTATTCTGCGCGTTGTTCTATTGGCAAATCGTCAGTCAATGATGAAAAGCGAAGAAAGTGGTCTTGAGTCTTTGCCCAGCCCAGTTGTCGCAACGCACCTGTCTCTCCCGCAGCACCCGAATGTCCTCGGTGTAAATTGCCACCAAGCAACAAACCCGCACCCGTACGCATTCCGGACAACACATAGACGACATCATCGAAATCCTGCACAGCACCAACCCAATTCTCGGCTAGCACGGCCAAATTACAATCATTTTCTATAGATATTTGGCACTCATACTTACTGCCCAATTCCTCAGCGAGGTTACGTTTGTTCCAGCCAAGAATCGGACTGCTTATTACAAATCCACGTTCATCAATGACGCCTGGACTGCCTATTGTGATGCCCCAAAGAGCAGTTGATTCAATATCAATGTTCTTAAGGCATTCTTCGATAGCGCAATGTGTTGCCTGAATCCTTTTTTCTGATGAATCTTCAGGGCTAACTTGTATGCGGTGCTTTGTAAGTACCTTGCCTTGGCAGTCAGCGAGTTGCGCCAGTACCTTGAACTCACCAACGTCAACGCCAATAACGTAACCGGCTTCAGCTCGGAACCGATAGTGGCGGGCAGGGCGACCATTAGACCGCCCTGCTGATTCCTCAGCATGGATCTCCTCAAGCCATCCCGATTCCATCAGATCATCAACTGCCGATTGGGTTGTTGGACGAGAAATACCGGTTTTGCGTACGAGTTCGGTCAGCGTGAGTGCGGATGAATACTGGGCTGCGCGCAGAATCATAAGCATATTTGACCGTCGAATAGCCGAAGTATCCGTCCCGTTAACGTTGATCAACTTTGATCGCTTAATTTTGCTATTTTTTTGACACATGTCTAATACACAAACCTAACAATTGAATTATTAAAAAAGGTTTAATAATAATGTTGTCACCAAGTAAGAGAACAATCAACATCTACAATCAATACTTAACATGGAGGTACATATGGGGTCTATCTTTTCTCGACAGACGTTTGGTCGTATAGGAATAACAGCCATTGCAGCTGCATCACTGCTGGTTGGAGGTACAAGTATTGCGAATGGTGCTGATCAACCTGAGAGCATTTCTTATTGGTCGGCTTGGAACGTTGGCGAACCACAACAAATACTGCTTCAGGAAGCAGCAGATGCCTTTACAGCTGAAACGGGAATTAAGGTAGAAACGCGATGGCTCGGGAGAACCAATGGATTAAAGTCATTACCGCTCTATTCTTTTCCGGATCTTTACGATAGTTCAACCGATGGCGTAGCTGTGTGGCGCGAAAAAAATGTCGTTGCTTCATTAGCTCCCATTTTGGATGAGTTAATTCCGGGTGAAGATATTACGGTCAGGGAATCCATTCCTGGGACCGTTTGGGAAGCCGCATCTGACGAAAAGGGTATCGCCTTTTTGCCTATGACCGTTATCTCGACTGCGATTTGGTTTGATACAACCAGACACCCCGAATTGGTTACCTCACCACCAGAAACTTGGGATGACTTCCTTGCCTTGGTTGAGCGCCTGAGTGCTGACGGAGTTGCCATAGCACAAGACGGTACGATCAACTTTTACAATGTTTACTGGTGGATGTGGTCGATGCAACGACACTTAGGTCCAGGAAGTATTGTTGCACTGGGCCAAGATGCAGCAGCTTGGGATAATCCCAAAGTACTGGCTGCTGCAAAAGATATTGAAAAGTTGGCAAAGCTTAAGCCATTCCAAGATGGTTTTATGGGCACAAAGTATCCTTCTGCGCAGAATAAGTGGGCTCAAGGAGAGGCGGCGTTCAACATCAACGGAACTTGGGTGACAAGCGAAGCTGCCTCTATGGCTGCCCCTGATGCAAAATTCAGTTCGTTCCAATACCCGATGGTCGAAGGCGGATTTGATGTTGTAGATGTTGGTGCCCTTGGTATTTCTGTGAATGAACAGAGCAGTAAAGTAGATGCATCTCTACAATTCCTGAAATTCTTGGCAAAAAAGGAATATATGGATCGTATAGGGACCGATGCTCTTAATATCCCTGCACGAATTGACTCAGCATCTCCAGATGCCCTTGCCAGCGCTAAACAAGCTGTAGAAAACGCATCTCATGTGTTCAAAACCTATGACCAAGCTCCTGCACTTGTTCAAGGCTGGTGGAATGAGGTGTTGTTGCCATTGGATGACAAGCTTTTATCCGGTGAGATTACTGCTGAGGAATTCGTCAAACTTGGTAGAGAGCGGACTGAACGATACCTCTTGAGTTTGTAATTTATCAACATGAGTACTCATATGGACATTAGCTTAAATAAAGGGAGCGGCGCGGCAAAGCGCCGTGCCCTCATTGGTTCGTCATTAAGTGACCGCTGCTACTGGCAATTTCTTTCACCTGCGCTGGCCCTATATTCGATTGTATTCATTTTACCAACGCTCTTTGGATTTGGGGTTAGTTTTTCGCAGTGGTCAGGACCGGGAACGGAAATGACCTTTGTTGGCTTACGAAATTACTATCGGCTTTGGCTGAATGATGCGTTTCGTTCATCATTTTACAACACTATTGTTCTCGTCTTGCTAGGTGGTGCACTTGTCTTTCTCATCGTTTTCGCCGCTATGGCAGTATTACGAGAGGCAAAAGGGCGCGCCTTTATCCGTTCAGTTGTTTTTGTTCCAATTGTTATTTCTCCCATTGCGGTGGGCACTGCGTTGGGTTTTGTTTTAAACCCTGATGGAACGCTTAACAATTTACTGGATATGGTGAATCTGGCTCAGTTTCAGCAGGCATGGCTTGCGCCGGAGAATATCTTCAAATGTATTGTCGTGGGTTTTGTATGGAGCACAGCGGGTCTTTATGTTGCCATTTTGATGGCTGCGGTCGACTCCATACCCAAAAGCATTTATGAGGATGCCCGTCTCGCCGGGGCTAGTCGCTGGCAGCAATTTTGGCATATCACACTGCCCTTGAGCTGGGATGCGATGTCTGTGGCTGCAGTAATCTGGGTAATTAACTCAATTAAAGTGTTTGAAATTGTTCTCGCGTTTACCGGTACAGCAGGCACCCCTCCCATGGAAGCGCGAACAATCGCATTTCAACAATATCTGGCCCTGTCTTCGCTTTACAGCGCGCCAGACATGGGGTTTGGTTCTGCAATCGGCTTTGCAATCATGGCGTTTACAGTAATTTTAGTTGTTCTCATCAGACGAGTGATGCGCCGTGAACGGTTGGAGATTGCCTAATGCGTAAAATTAGTTTTGGTTCTATCAGTTCGTTTTTCTCACTGTCCTCATTGTGGTTTTGGGTAGTTCTGAACTTTACCCTGTTGATCTGGATTGGCATTCAATCCCTCAAAACAACGCGTGAACTATTTTCATCACCGCTGTCACTGCCATCAATCCCTCAGTGGAAAAACTACATTGATGCGTGGGGTGTATCAGGATTTGGGGATGCTGCTTTCAATACTGTTGTATTGTCAACAACCTGCTCGGCACTAGTTGTTATTTTTTCAGCTCCGGCAGCCTATGTTCTCGCTCGTTCAAAGGCTCGCAGCGCAGAGGGGCTCACCAGCTATTTTGCCTTGGGGGCGGCTATTCCTTTCCAAACGATAGTGGTTCCTCTGGTTGCAGTCAGTGTGTGGCTCCAGATGTCCATGAACCATGTTTTTGGTTGGTGGGATTCACGCATTACATTGGGGGTGTTTTATGTTGCATTGTCCCTGCCATTTTCTGTCTTCCTTCTAACGGGGTATTTCCGCTCTTTACCAGGGGAGCTGGAGGAAGCCGCGATGTTAGATGGAGCAAGTCCGCTCCGTGCGTTTTGGGAAGTCATGATGCCGGTGGCCAGACCAGCCCTGACAACCGTTTTTCTTCTGACCTTCGTTGGCCTTTGGAACGAGACATTGCTCGTGCTTTTACTCGTACCGGACCCTGAGCTTCGCACGCTTCCTGCTTCGCTGCTAAATCTTTATAACACAATGCAATTTACTTCCAATTGGGGGGGCTTGTTCGCCGGGGTGGTAATTCTTGTATTCCCAATAGTTGCAATTTATATCTGGGTTGGCAGACGAATTACTGAAGGTATGACTTCAGGGATCGGTAAATGACGCGTTCTATATTGTTTTCAGACGGAATAGCTAACCTTCATGATGACGGTACAGTTGAAAGCTTTACCCAAATTAACGCTAAAAGTCGCAATTATCTGTTAGATGAAAACAGTGAGAAATGGCACACCTCTGAATACCGCTGGGGATCAGGTTTTGCAATCACGGATCAGGGCTCAGGTAGATGGTGTCACCCCTTGGCGAGACGGATCATCCCAAACGGCGTAGTCCTTTCGTATAAGCCCATTGAAGGGATTCTTGGCTTGGACGTTACGCGTGAGGGGGGGGATGTTTTTACCGAAGTCTATCGTTGGAAAAATATCTCCGCAGAGGAGTTGGTTGTTACGTCTCTTGCGATTTCAGCACCAATTCGCGATATCTATCCTTCTGCCAAACAGTCTCTTGAAGGGGCGTGCCATGCGCATGTATGGACTGGAGGAAAATGGTCCTGGCTCTTGGCTCAGCCGATGTCCGGAGAGGGGCCTGTCCTTGGTACGGTAACACGAGGAGGTGCGCTTTGGGGGTATTCGGTTGAATCCCGTAATTCTGCACTTTTTTCGAATATCCGCGGTCACATCATGCTCCATCCGACTGACCATGCCAGGAATCCGAATGCGTTTGGTGGACAACCGAAGCTTTCGATAGCGCCCGGTGAGACTTACGAACTTAAACTTGAATCTCGATTCTATTCTGATTCGGCAGCTTTTTTAGCCGATACAGATCCACCTGTTCAGTTTGATCGTTTTGCTGCGCCCCTTGGTGAACAAATAGTGATGCGAAATGGTGCTGATGCCATAAACTTAAGTGGTACTCGCCATGGCATTAGTATGGTGGATATCAATGAAGAGAGCCGAACGGCAGTCCTATTCCACGACACACCGCGTAACCTCGTGGAAAGTCGGGTCAAATACATCCTCGACAGACAAAGACCGACCGAACGCCCTGAACCGGACTGCTATGCATTTGTGCCATGTGACACCCAAACTGGCCTCACCCAGACTGGTGCTGGATGGGCTGATTGGTCGGATGGTGCGGAAAGGCTATCAATGCCCTCATTGTTGCAACAGGCGAGGTTTAGGGGCTGGGGGGACGCCGAAAAAATCGACTCCGCTTTATGTGGATGGGCTGAGTTTGCCCGGAAACGATTGATTGATGATTCGGCAACCGTGCGCTGGGGCAGCGATACGACCGTTGAAAAACCGCGGCTCTACAATTTCCCTTGGATGGCACATTTCTTTGCAGATCAGTACCGTCTATTCGGGGATTTGAATGACCTGGAACTAGCTGCGCGTTTACTGGAGCGTTCCTACGAGCTGGGCGCGACCGAGCACCTTTCAATTGGGCATTCTCACGCTGTATTAAGCGTTGTCGAATTGCTTCTTAATGATGATCAAGCAGGCCGGGCAGCAGTGCTTTTAAAGGGACTTCGTGATCAGGCTGACCATTTTCAGAATATCGGGATGGATCTTCCCGGCCATGAAGTGAATTACGAGCAATCAATGGTTGCCCCGCTTGTTTCTGCACTAGCAATTGCCTCTCAGATCTGGCCTGAAAGAGGTTATCAAACTGCAATAGCTACCGCCTTGAAGTGGCTTAAAGCCTTTAGTGGGCCACAGCCGCACGTCCGATTGCACAATATTGCCATTCGACATTGGGATGGTTATTTCTTCGGTCGCAACAGGCAATGGGGTGACACATTCCCGCATTACTGGAGTGTGTTGACGGCGGTAGCGTTAAATGATTTGCCTGCCGATTTTGCTTGCGAAGAAACCAAGCAAATTGCGCAGTCAATATTTCGCGCCAATCTTGTCGACTTTGATAGCGATGGCACCGCGAGTGCCGCGTTCGTCTTTCCTACTGCGATTGACGGCGTTCCTGCACATCATGTCGATTCTCTCGCAAATGATCAGGACTGGGTGCTGACGCTTTGGCTGCGAAGCGAAGCTGATCTTAATTGAATGCTGGTAGCGCCTATAAAATAGCAAGGAAAAAATATGGCTGAGTTAAAAGTAGCAGGTGTATCCAAATCGTATGGAAGCCTGCAGGTTCTGCATGATGTGGACCTGGAAATAAGTAGTGGTGAGTTTGTGGTTTTTGTCGGTCCTTCCGGGTGCGGAAAATCGACTTTGCTCCGTTCAATCTGTGGGCTCGAGGATATTTCTTCGGGCAGCATTCATATGGATGGAAACCGCATTGACGATATTGAACCAAGTGCCCGGAATATCGCCATGGTATTTCAGTCCTACGCACTTTATCCGCACATGACAGTAGCGGAAAACATGGGATACTCACTCAAACTGAAGCGTTTACCCAAAGACGAGATACGTGCCAAGGTTGAAGAAGTTGGCCAAATGTTGGAACTGACTCCCTACTTGGACCGTTTACCGCGAGCACTGTCAGGAGGCCAACGTCAGCGTGTAGCCATTGGCCGCGCAATATTGCGTAACCCTCGAGTTTTCCTGTTCGATGAGCCGCTTTCTAACCTTGATGCTGCATTAAGGGTCCATATGCGGATGGAGTTAGTTAAGCTGAAGAAAGATCTGCCAGATACAACGATGATATATGTTACGCATGACCAGCATGAAGCGATGACGATGGCGGATCGTATTGTTGTTTTGCGTGACGGAGTGATTGAACAGGTTGGTGCACCCAAAGAGCTTTATGATCGTCCCGATAATCTCTTTGTCGCGCAATTTATTGGTTCGCCAAAGATGAATTTGGTGACAGGTTTAGATGCAGCTCGATATGGTGCAAAAACGGTAGGTGTTCGCCCGGAACATATGGTGATTTCTGCGGATGGTTGTTGGGAAGGGACAGTAACTCACTGTGAATTCTTGGGCGCAGATACTCATGTCTATGTGAGTAATAACTCTGATGAACCTTGGGTTATTCGTGAGGAAGGCCATGTGAACCATTTGATTGGAGACGTTGTTCGTATAAAGCCTAAAGATAATCTTTATTATTGCTTTGACCTCGATGGAAAACGTATACCAAATTAGGTTTAAGGCCTGATAGTTTTATCGATGACGGAATTTCATAAAGATTTGAATTTTCGCTCACTGAGTAGTGAACTTTTTCAATAATGGAGTGGGGAAAGGGATTGGTGCAACCACGATGTAATGGGAAAAAGTACAGTCCCTATTCCTAAGCTTTTGAATTCTGATCTCTAAGATAAATATGTATCTAAGTGCTTTTTAGCGACGGAGAGGGTAGAGGATTTTCGTAAATAGTTTTTGGTAAAACCAGAGGTTAAAAACCGCCTTCAAGGAAGGCGGTCTGTTACTTAAGCCAGGTTGTAACTGTCGAATTTTTCCCAAAGCGGTTTCAAGTCTATGACTTTACCAGTAGTGCGGGCTTCATCAATGGATAGGGCTAGAATGCCTGCTTCAAGTGCATCAACAATAGAAACAGGTAGACAATTGGCTTCATTTTTGAGGTAACGGGCAATGCCTCGAGCCATTTCAGTATCGGCACCGTAATGTCCAACGCCCTCGCCGCCTGTATGTGAATATGTTTTGTCGACCAATGTAACGTTTGTACGAGCGTCTGTAATCTTCAAAAAGCCACGGTGAAAATCTCCTTCAGCCATGCCATTAGAACCAAAAATACAGAAGCGTCTGTGTTCATCCGGGGCATTCAGGTTTGTATGGAAAGAAAGGCTGGCGCCTGATTGGTATTCGACGATTGCAGTCTGAAAATCAATGATGTCAGCATCGCTATTGAAAGGATCCTCTGCACTATCCCAAATGGAAAGTTTTTCATAGTAGGCCTCGGTAGGTTCTCCAGCTTTAGGAGCGAGTTCTGGCAGAAATGAACGCCTTCCTCCAAAACTTGCAACCCTGATGGGGCGACTGTTAACAAGCATATTGTACACATCTAAGTCATGACAGCATTTTTCAAGTAAAAAGCCTCCCGAGTTTGAAACTTTTCGTCTCCAGTCCCGCATAAAGAAGGCTCCGTGATAAGGAGCAATATGTTCACTTGCTTCAAGTGAAGCAATTTGTCCCAGTTGATTACTTTCAATGGCTTTACGTAAATCAACCATATTTTGGGAGTACCTTAATACAAGTCCAACCATCACATTGCTGGTACCGTACTTGTGTAAAAGTTCAGCAAGTTCCCATGTCTGTGCTAACGAAGTAACAACGGGTTTTTCTGTAAAGATTTTAACATTTGCTTCTAGGCCCGCTTTAATCTGCTCCAAATGATAATTATTTGGTGAACCAATAAAAAATAAGTCGGGTTTTGATTCAGCAAGCATTTCCTCGACAGAATTGAATCGTGGTACAGGCTTAGAAGTCAGTTCATCAAAAGACACTTCCATTGGATCAAAATAACCCACGTATTCCATTTCTGGAATTTGTTTATTGAACTCACTGACAACATGTTTAATTCTGGCTCCAACACCAGCAATAGCTACTCGCATTTGAATGTTTCCTTTCATTAATTACTTATGAAGACTGTTTTCATAATATACGAAATAATGAATATGTTTAAAATGTCAATAAAAGAGGCACAAGTCACATAATTGAATGGCAATTAATGTTTTGAATGTATATCTGGACATCATGTGATGGCTTTATAGCTTATCAGAATAGAATGGGTTAAATTTTAAAGATGATTTGATTATTATTTGTATTACAATATAAAAGTGAGAAAATATTATGACAGTGATGTCTTTATATTTATACCCCCTTAAGATTTTTATATGCTAAAAGGTTCTTAATCTTCCGGCCGGTTTACTGTTACTTCTGTGAGATTAAATAAACGACATTTCAGCTTAACAATGTCAGTGCTTTGCCGAGTGATAAACCAGGCTTCTACCAAACGAAATCTGTCGGTTTTATTTCTAAATGGCATGCGAAAATGTTCTTGAAATACAGTGATATACAAAATAATTATCATTTTCCAGAATTGGTGTTTTCGTAAGTTCCTTTAGTAAAAAATACCGTTCCATACAAATTGTATTTTGGGCTTTTGTACGCTGCGCACATTAAAAAATAAAGTGTGGGTCACAGTTCTAAAACTTTATATGTGTGATGAAATAGTGGATATCGAAAGGTGAAGGTTTATAAATTATTGGTTACGTTTCGTTATGATTATTTGTTTGCCTGTAAATGTAAACGTTACCATGTCGATTAATAAGGGTTTTAATAAGCAATTCTATCTAATATTCAATGACTAATATGACATGTTAGTGTAAACGGTTCCATTTTGCTTGGAAGTGAATGCATATAGGTGCAATAAATGCACAATTTTATGTACTTTCATTTTGTTGTGAATTGTTGGGCATCAAAGTAATAATCGTATTTGTTCAGCCCTTGAAATTGTGTTGTTTCATTGAGATATTTAATGGTGTTGATATGAGTTCTAGGGAAAATCATGCTTTGAAATATAATGGTTATTGATCGAAATTTTAGTGTTTTACATTGTCGATTAAACTATGATGAACACAATGTTGGAATGAGAGTCTCTGTGTTTTAAATGGTTGTTCTACGTGATGGAATAAGTAACTTGCGCGCCTCTTACACCTGAGAAACTTCGTCTTGAATAAAGGCATAAATGTTTCCCTGGGGTAATGCGTTTCCTTATTGGCGTAAACAATTTCTTCAGTGAACCTTCTCGGAAAGATAGGTCTAAAATATAATGTTTAACTTTTTTAAATTTCAGACTGTGACGTCATAAGGCATATAGAAAAGTAATTTTTACTCCTGAGCTTCTCCTGATCCAATTCCAATATTTTAACTATGATTGTTAAAGGAATACTTTAGGTGGAATGAAATGAAGAATAAAAGACCAAATATCATCATCGTTTGTACAGACCAACAGCGAACCGATACGCTTAGTTGCTATGGGAGCGACTTCGTTAGCACACCTGGGTTTGATCGAATCGCTGATGAAGGTATCAAATATGAGCGTGCATATTGTACAAGTGCCGTATGTACGCCAAGTCGAGTATCGTTACTTTCGGGTCAATATGTTTCCCGTCACAGTGTGTGGAATATTGGGGTTAATACCTGCGATGACGTGGAAATGATTCAACATCAGTTAGGGAAAGCTGGTTACCAAACAGGTCTGATTGGCAAAGCTCACCTCGAAGCATATTTGGCACCACCGGATATGAGCCAGGAATCGATCGAGGGTTTCGAAAAAGGATATGGGGATTGGGTTGGTCCATACTATGGGTTTGATCATGTCAGGCTTGCATTAGGACACGTTAATTCCGGAATGACAGGACATTATGGTTCATGGCTTCGGGAAACCTTTACGGAGAATGAAATCGAACAATTTAAGGTTCTCGCACCGTTAAGTGACGAAAAGTTTGGAGGAGAACCCTACCTGTCTACACTCCCGCTTGAGTACCACAATTCAGTATGGACAACAAAAAGCGCACTAGATTTTCTAGACAATGTAGAAGGAAGCGAGGATCCGTTTTTCCTGTTTGTAAGTTATCAAGATCCTCATCATCCACATGCGATACCGATGGACTGCTCACCTACGGTCACACCTGATAGGGTTCCCTGTCCTGATTTTGTAGAAGGAGAATTGGAAGACAAACCGCCTCATTTCAATTTGGCCCGGGAAGGAAAACTTGATGGCTCGCGTTTCCCTGGACCTGAATTCCCAATCTCGGGACAAGGGGTAGGTTATGATTTTCGAAAGGTTAGTAACTCGGCAGCGGCATTAGGAAGAGCTAACTACTATTCAATGGTTGGCATCATAGATGCTGAACTTCAACGTTTATGGGCAGAGTTAGAATCTCGGAATTTATTTGATGATACACTCATTATTGTGACGACTGATCATGGAGAATTACTGGGTGATCATGGACTTTGGATGAAGGGTCCATTTCATTATGATCAAATAGCTCGTATTCCGCTAATGATTAAACCACCCAAGGGGATGGCGGTTAAACCAGATAATGGCAAAGCTGTGGTTTCAATGGTTGACTTAATGCCTGTGTGTTTAAATGCTGCCGGGCTCTCCCGTGACAGCGAAAACATCGATGGAAAAGATATTCTCACTGAAACGGTGACAGATGACAGAGCTGTTTTCGTTGAAACCATTCAAAATTGGCATTCATTAGTATGTAAAACTGTCGTTGAGGGCAACTGGAAGCTCACATGGTATGCGTGGGAAAGTTTCGGTGAACTTTATGATCTTTCTTCAGATCCAAGGGAAAAAATAAATCTTTGGGAACAGCCGGAACTTCAATCGAAAAAATCTGAACTTATCGCTAAGATTTTGACTATGAAAGTTGAAACTGGTAAATCGTCTAAAAATCGAATTTCCTATGCATAGATTTGTTGAAGATAAATACGGATAAGCTTGCATTAAACAGGGTTAGAAAATCTTAGTGCAGTAGATGTCACACAAATGGGTCCAGAAATTGAAGAACACGATCATGTTGTATTCGTGGATTGTCAAGATGTTGTAACTCAAAGTTAGTGCAAATTATATCTCCTCCAGTAAGTAGGTATGGATAGACTTATATACAGGTATTATTTGATCAAAAAAAACATATGGATTTTGATGAGATTAATTCCTTTCTGATATGGAAATTTGGAGCTTGAAATGAAAAAATCAATGCTGACAATACAAGGTGATAAATTATTGTTGGATGGTCAACCCTTTCGCATTTTCTCGGGGGCAATGCATTATTTTAGAACGCATCCCAAGCAATGGGAAGACCGTTTGAAAAAATTAAAAGCAATGGGACTTAATTGTATTGAAACATATGTTCCATGGAATTTACATGAAGAGGAAGAGGGTGTTTTCAAGTACGAAGGGCTTGGTGATATTGTTTCCTTTTTAACGATAGCTCAGCGCTTGGATTTGCATGTGATTCTCAGACCTGGTCCTTACATCTGTGCAGAGTGGGAGTTCGGCGGTTTACCTGCATGGCTTTTAAACGACCCTGACTTACACTTGCGATGTGCCAATGACAGTTATATGAGGGCGGTCAATAGGTATTTTTCTGATTTATTTCCAAGGGTACTTCCATTTGCTGCTGAAAATGGAGGACCTATTATTGCTGTTCAGGTAGAAAATGAATATGGCAGTTACGGCCAAGATAAAGTGTACTTGGGAGAATTAAAATCCAAAATTCGTAGTCTGGGTTACGAAGGGTTGCTTTTCACCAGTGATGGTCCAACTGATTATATGATGGCAAATGGCACATTAGATGGCGTTTGGAAAACCGCAAATTTTGGGTCAAAAGCAGCTGAAGCATACACCGTCACACAAAAATACGAAGACGGTCCATTTATGTGTATGGAGTACTGGATAGGCTGGTTTGACCATTGGGGAGAAGAGCACCATATTCGTTCCGCTTCTTCTTCAGCTGAGTCACTTGATGAAATTTTAACTTTAGGTGGTCACGTAAACATTTATATGGCGCATGGTGGCACCAATTTCGAATTTTGGAGTGGCGCAAACTCAAGTGAAACCGGGAAACACCAACCAACGACAACCAGCTACGACTACGACGCTCCGTTGGACGAAGCCGGCCGTATCACTCAAAAATATCTTGCTGTTCAACAGGTACTTAAAAAACATGGAGCGAAAACAAAAGCCCTGTCCAATCCTGAAGTAACACCTCAGGAAATTTATGCTGGAAATATGACAGCTTTTCCATTATTTGGGTCATTATTAAATAGAATATCTCACATACAAACAATCGCTCCACAAAATATGGAAAGGCTGGGACATTCCCGAGGATACGTGTTGTATTCAACAGATCTTGTTCTCCCACCTGGAACCTATGAACTAGATGTGCAAGTTCATGACAGGGGGCATATATTTTTGGATGATGAGTTACTTGTGGTTACAGAAAGAAATGATCCTGTCTCTCCAATAATTAAAATCAGCAAAGATAGCCATAGACTATCAATATTAGTCGAAAACCAAGGCCGTATTAATTATGGGAAGCTACTTGCTGACCGTAAGGGTATAATTGGTTCTGTGTGGGTCGGGCAAACAGAGATACTGAATTGGGAACACTTTTTACTACCAACAGAATTACCATCATTGGTGGATTGTGAGCAAGAAAAAAATCATATACCGGCATATCTCCAATTTGAATTTAATGTTTCAGATATTCAAGACCTTTTCTTAAAGTTAGACGGTTGGGGAAAAGGCGTTGCGTATGTAAATGGCTTCAACCTTGGACGCTATTGGGAAATAGGGCCACAGAACAAGCTCTATATACCCTCTTCGATTATCCATGAGGGAACGAATGAACTTGTCCTGTTTGAGACTGATAAAATAGGGAATTCTCCACTGCTTACAGATATTGGTTTGCCAGAGCGTTAGTCTATATTGATTCCATATTTCATTGTTACTTCCAAACCATCGCCTAAAGCGATGGTTTTTTAATGCTATAGAGTGTGGTGTGCCACCTCAACAATAACGAGAACCTCATTAAGTACAAGAGTTGGTCTATATACCCAAACCACCTCAAGGACGCAGATACGGGCATGAAAATCGATGAAACCAGTCGCAAGCCTAGCACCAACTATGTGCCCTCTTACACCCGGCAAATGAAATGTAGAGGCTCGTATCCCTCTTAACGTAAGTGAATTTCAACTTTCAATTATTGCGTCAAATACTGCCATCTATTGGACCTGCCGCTTTTACCAATAATGGGCATTGCGGCGGTAAAACCAGATTCACCGCAAGATGTTTAACCTCAAAAACAATGTTGTTACCGTAATGCAGGGGCTCACCATCGAGGTTAATAGGCATGCCCTTGTCTGTTTGCCAGGTAACAGATGAAAGATGGTGTTTGTGTACGTACTTCCCATCTTCACCTTTTTGAAGTTCTTCAACGACGGTATTGAGCTGGTCCAGCGGAAACTCACTGAGTGCCATTAACCGCATAAGACCATCATTGATTTTCGCATCTGCTGCCAGGATTTGTCCTCCTCCGGCCTGGGAGCCATTGCAGACCGCTGCGACGATAACGCTGTCACTCTGTGTTGTACCATCGGGAAACGTCACAGTGCCTGCAAATGGTGAAAACTTGAGTGCCTGTACGACGCCGGAAAGGGTGTATGCACCGCCGCCGAGAAAGTTTTTAAGTGCCGGTGGGGTATTCACGGTAACCTGCGCACCAAACCCTCCACTGGCTACATTCATAAAGTAGTGCTCATTCGCCCTGATACAGTCGACTGGGTAAGCATCACCCGCCTGTGCTAACCGAAGAGCTTCGAATAAATCAGCCGGGATTTCGCATGCGGTGGCGAAATCGTTCGCTGTACCCAGAGGCATGATACCCCAAGCGGGACGGGAAGCCTTGTCGATCGCCATTAGCGCATTGACCATCTCATTGACTGAGCCGTCACCACCCGCAACGACCAGCCTTTCGACTTGCTCTGAAACCGCTTCTTTCACCAGGCGGGCTATATCACCTCCTTCCCAAGTTACCCGCACGTCAACAAGGCCATGCTCCCTGGCTTTGTCAATTGCCTGCCGGACGTCTTCCTGTCCGGCTTTTTTCCCATTGAGCAAGATCCGCAGCTTTTTTGCCACATGCTGGTTATCCATCCCCACTCTCCATCCGTTTTTACCTTGATGCAGTTAAGCATGGGACAGGAAGCCCTTGCCGCCTCATATTCGATATATTGGTACTTCAGGGACTGACCAGATATTCAGCAATTTGTGTTTGGTGGTAATATTCTGATCTCACACGCATTCTGTTGCTGCCTTTGGGTCTAAATTAATTCGTATTAACCATGGCATTGTCAGTGGGCCACTGCCTTGCCAAAGGCCAGCCTCTCCTTATTCATGACGGTGTATCACTATGAAGTATCTTTTGTTCGCGATGACGTTGTTCCTTGTTGGATGTGAGCATCCGCAAACAGAAAAGTCTCCATTTGCGTGGTACACGCAGGATGGGCAAATTGCATCGAATGAGGAAATTGCCACCATTGGCAAAGCGTGCCACATTGATGGCGCAGCACATGCTATCGCCAATCCTGGTTCCATCCCGTTTCGTGATGTGTTTGAAGCGTACGTGGATGCTGTGCGTTGTATTGAAAATCAAGGTTATGAGCTGAGGAAATTGCGCTGAGTTGGAAGGGGGTTAGCGGAGGAGAGAAAACTGAGGGGGGCTAAAACAAATAAATGGGAATGCGTTCATCCTATTTAAAATGTCCCATACTAAAAAAATCTTCTAACCAAGCCGCAGTTAAAACCGCGGCCCCGGATTATCGTGCAGGATTTGGCTGATCAAGCAAATTCCTTTCTCAGAAAGTGAATGATGTCATCTGATTCGTACATCCACTCTACTGAACCGTCAGGCTTTTCCATTCTCAGGCAGGGAACCATGCCTTTACCGCCTTTCTGGTTCAGTTCATTCCATGCTTCAAAATCCCGACCGACATCCACAAGCGGGATATGAAGGTTCATCTTCTGCATCGCTGCACGAACTTTGCGGCAGTATGGGCAATATTCTTTGTGATAGAGCTGGTAGGTTGTAGCGTGTGTCATTTTATTCTCTGGTTTGTCACTAAGTCGTAAAAGCATAGACCTGAGCGAATCGAAAAAAAATTCATAACTCAAATAATTTGAAGTGGATAGATGTGGTTGAGGCGGAGAGATTTTTGGCGCTGGGTATTGATGGTCATGGGTATTCCTAACAAAAGAGCCCGCTAAATTGGCGGGCTCGATGTCAATATACCCTAATAGCTTACAACCACTTCTCTTTGGTGGTGAAGCTGACCGACAACCAGGTATCGCCGAGGCGGCGGACAATCTTGTCGTGTATCACCTGGCGGACGAAGTCCTGTCGTTCCAATGGCCAATGGTTGGACTCATCAATCAGGATATTGATTTCCAAATCATAGCGGCGGCCGGTTTTTACAAAGTGGCAGCTGTAGTCTGCAAACTGGTAGCGCTCGGCAATCTGCTCAATCGAGGTTTCAACCCGGCGTTTGGTTTTATTGTCTGGGGTGATCAGCAATACTTCTTTTAAGTTCTTACGCAGCACACTGATTGGCAGTGTCGACGCAGCTATAGCCAGTGCGGATACCAGAATTGGGTCCACATAGGAATTCCACTGGGAGTAACCCAATTTGTCGAGCAAGACAACGAAAATAAAACCCACCAGGATAGTGGCACTGAGAATGCCGTCTACCAGCCACTCCTGTGAGTCGACGCGGACGAGTTCGGAGTCCACTTCTTTGGCAATGTAGCGTTCGGTGAAGAAGATACCGAAGCAAATTGCTGTCGATAGGATGGCGTAAGTCAGGGCTGAGCTCAGATCAATGGGATTACCGCCAGTGAACATGGCACTGATGCCTGAGTAAAAGGCAAAGCCACATACCGCAAGAATAACAACACCATTGAGAACCGTTATCAGTGGTTCAAGGTGAGAGTAACCAAACTGGAAATGTTCATCGTCAGGGCGGGTAACGAGGTGCGCCGCATAAAGAGAAAGCCCTGTCATGCCCATACTGAGCAAAGAAAACAATCCATCAAGAACAATTGCATTTGAATTTACGAAAAGGCCAATGCCCAGGCCACTTGAGGCCATAAGTACTGTACCTGCAAGCGACAAACGAAGCGCGAGCTTTTCCCTACTGATTCGACGGCTGTCAGCCATACATTCCTCCTATTGTTGTGGAAAATTTTTTCATCGTAATGCGTCATAACATGTATGACGGCTGGGTAGACCTCAGTTTGTATCACAATTATGACATGAGTAAGTCATTGAATTGATTAGATGAGATCTGCATCGGTCAAATGCCACAGTACCGCTCGAAAAGTGACATTCTCTCTGGATAGTCTGATTGCAGGCTTGTTCCGGCGAAAATTGCCTAAGCAAGCAATGAGACACAAAGGGGGACGGGTCGGATGAAACTTCCGGGGCGTTGGTTTTGGCCTCAACCCCTTTCACCACTTTGTGGCCGATAAGGTTAACGTTTGATTTTATTAACCTGGGCAGGAGTATACCACAGATTGCACAAAGTGGAGCCAGGCTGGCGTATTTCTGAGCGCGCATAAAGTGAATATGCGGGGGCTACGTTGCGAAAACCAGGGTTTTATGTTGTTGTTAAAAGAGGACTTGAAACACTGGATGGCAACATGGCAGGCAAGGATGTAAATACGCTGGACCGCATTGATATCGATATTCTCCGCATTCTCCAATCTCATGGCCGTATGCCGATTGTGGAGTTGGCGAAACTGGTTCATTTAACTACGACACCTTGCTCCGACCGGGTAAAACGTCTTGAGAGGGAAGGTTATATATCGGGGTACCGGGCTGAGCTTTCTGCAGAAAAGCTTGGTTTTGAAATGCAGGTATTTATCCATATCCGGCTGGACCAGACCAATTTTTCGATCTTTGAACGCTTTGCCAAAGAGGCGGCATTGATGCCTGAGGTGGAAGAGTGTTATTCCCTTTCCGGAGATTTTGACTGCATGATCAAAATCCGTGTAAGGGATATCAAAGAATACCAAAGGTTCATGTCAGTGAAATTGGGGGAGCTTCCCGGTGTGATTCAAACCCGCAGTGAAATAGTCGTTGCCGAGCACAAACGCTCGAAAGGCATTGACCCATTGTTACTATAACTTTCGGTATATTGCCTACCTATTTTGGCAAAAGCAGGTTTCTTTTCCTTACATGTCTTCATTGACAGGTATATTCACTGTCGATCTTAAATCCATACAGAAGATTCACTGGTGAGTGGATGTAATGCCACGACATTCAGTGAATCTTATCTTTTCGTGCTACTACAATTACCTACATAACCACATGTTGCCGGGTTGTTAATGGCGCAGTAATAATAAGGTGAATGTATGGCTCTGGTTTTTGATGATGCTCTATTTGGTACGGAACGCTGCTCCCACCAGAATGCAAATGCAGTGGTCATGGTCCCACCCATAGATTTCCGGTTTAACACTGAAACCAGTGAAGACAATGCATTCCAGAACAAAGTCTCCCTCGGTGACACTGAAATTCGCCGCCGTGCTATGAGCGAGTTCAATACTATGGTGGAAGAACTCCGGTTTCAGGGCATTAATGCTCTGGTTATGGATTACACTCCAGGTGAGCAGGATACCCCCGACGCTGTGTTTCCCAACAACTGGTTCAGTACCCATCCAAATGGTGATTTGTATTTCTATCCCATGGCCTGCCCGAACCGCAGAATGGAAATACGCCCTGAAAACCTGCTGTCGCTGTTTGCATTAAATGGATTTCGCACTAACCGCGTAATGGAAGTTGGCAACCTGGCCGATCCGATTGCGTTTCTGGAAAGCACCGGGGTGATGGTGATGGATCACATCAACCGTAAAGTGTACGCCGCGCTCTCCCAGCGATGTGATGCAGAGCTGTTGCATCAGTGGGCAAGGCTGACCGGATACCAAGTCGTGGCCTTTAATACAGAGCTAAGCTCCGGCGGCCCGGTATACCATACCAATGTCATGATGGCTGTGGGCGAGCGTTTTGCGGTGATTTGTGAGGATATCATTCACCCTGTCGATCACGCTGCCGTGATGGCTGAGTTGTCAGATAAAACCGTGATTGCGATCAGTGAAGAGCAGATGGGTAAATTCTGCGGCAATGTACTTCAGCTTGAAAATAATGTGGGTGAAAAGTTCATTGCTATGTCTTTATCTGCTTTCAAGGCTTTTACCCATGAACAGAAAAAGCAGCTTTCGCAGCACGGCACCCTAATGCCTTTCGATGTAACAACCATTGAAACCATTGGTGGGGGCAGTGTCCGCTGTATGTTGGCGGAACTGTTTTTGCCGAAAGCATGATTCAGGTTATCCCTTAACTCTCCATGTGTTCCATCTCTTCAGGGCGATATTTTCGCCCTTTTTTTGATTGCGAGAGAGCTCACTTTCCTTCATGGGGCTGACAACAGCACTCACAAAATTGCATATCAACTACTGATATCACACACATTCCTGTGCATATGCAGGTAGACTCAACTTATAGGAACTGAGTCGCTTATCTTATATCCAGGACAGGAATTGCACCATGCAACAAAAAGGATACCGCCTCGTCACCCGCAGTGACTTTGATGGCCTCGTTTGTGCTGTACTGCTAAAACATCTCGACCTAGTCAACGACATCACCTTTGTGCATCCCAAAGACATGCAAGATGGAAAGGTTGAGATCACAGAAAATGATATCACCACCAACCTTCCTTATGTTCCTGATGCCTATCTTTCTTTTGACCACCATGCATCAGAGCTTATCCGCAACAAAGAACGTGCTGAAAACCACATCATTGACGGCGAGGCACCTTCTGCAGCCCGTGTAGTGTGGAAGCATTTCGGCGGTCATAAAGCTTTCCCGGCAAAATGGGACGAAATGATGGATGCGGTTGATAAAGGGGATTCTGCCAACTTCAATCGTGATGAAGTCCTTTACCCGGAAGGCTGGAACTTACTTAACTTCCTCATGGATGCGCGTACAGGTTTGGGTCGATTCCGCGAATTCCGGATCTCCAACTACCAGCTTATGATGGAGCTGATTGATTACTGTAAGGACATGGATATTTCAGACATCCTGTTGTTGGAAGACGTACAGGAGCGCGTGGAAATATTCCGTGAGCACCGGTTGAAATTCCATGACCAGCTTAACCGCTGCTCAACGATTTATGGCAACCTGATTGTGTTGGATTTGCGGGATGAAGAAGTCATCTGGGCAGGTAACCGTTTTGAGATTTATGCCATGTATCCTCAGTGCAATATCTCAATCCATATACTTTGGGGCCTCAAACAACAAAACACGGTATTTGCAACGGGTAAATCAATCTTTAACCGGACTTCCAATACCAATGTGGGCGAATTGATGCTTGAGTTCGGGGGTGGCGGTCACCATGCGGCAGGAACCTGCCAGGTAGATAACGATAAGGCGAAAGAGACACTTCACAAGCTGATTGCCAGAATCAATACTGATGGCTGAATGCGCAGTCAGCCTGAAAGTTGATCACCTTGACTAAGCTGTGACCGGTTGGACGCCAAGTGCTCCAAAATGGCTTTACACCCTCAACGTTCGCCGCTAATATTCGCCGCACTTGCGGAGAGATGGCTGAGTGGTTGAAAGCACCGGTCTTGAAAACCGGCAACGGTTAATAGCCGTTCTAGGGTTCAAATCCCTATCTCTCCGCCACATTAGAAAAGGCCACTGAGTAATCAGTGGCCTTTTTGCTATCTATTGCCACATCAGAGATAGGGTGCAGAAGCCTAGATTGGGTTCAGCCGAGCGAAGCGACTGCGTCAATCCCTATCTCTCCGCCACATTAGAAAGGGCCACTGAGTAATCAGTGGCCTTTTTGCTATCTATTGCCCCCATCCTTCCTACTCTGATGCTTTTTATAAAAGGCGTTAGCTGCTACTCATTCAATAAATATTTTCCAGACGAAAATTTTCACTAAAACGCTACTCATTATTTCTTCGTTCCGGCTCTCATAAATATAATTTACTGTGAAATTATATTAATTCGTATGCGAGAGATGTGGCACTTTGAGTCGTAGATGTCTAATAAATACGATTATATCTATATTTCTGGTTTATATATGGCGTTTTTACGTGACAAAACACATGCTTATTATCAGTTAAATGAAATTGATGATTTTGTTGATGCAATTTTTGGTGATATGCGTTGTTAAAAAAACAACTTATTAATTTTTTACAGTGAAATATTTAGGTGTAAATCCTGGTCAAAAATATCATGTAAGAAATATATAACAGCATGAATATGAATCGAAAAACAGCCCACGGGCACCAGTTATGGCTGTGTATACCAAGAGCATGCACGATCGCGGGTATATGAGTAAGAAGGTCAGTCAGATGAATGGCCGAAAAACGTACTATGCCCTGGATGATTGCAGCTATTTTTCACCATTTAATTCAGCGGGCTTACTGGGAGCATCGGTCACAGCAATTGCAACGTTTGTCCAATCGTTTCTCCCTCAATACCAAAGCGGAAAGGGATTGTTAAAAAAAGAAACTGTCGAAGATATTTGGAAAGTGGTTCGCCAAGATCCTATGACCGGCAGTGCTATCGGGTTGGGGTGGTTTGATTTTAATGTTCCGGGTTATGGCACTTTCTGGGGGCATGACGGTGGCGGGCCTGGAATTCTTTCCAGAGTCATGGTCGATCCGAAAACCGGAAATGGTGTTGTCCTGCTGATCAATAACTTCTTTGTAGATTTCGACGTCAGGAACCATCTAATCAAAAAACTGTGTGCCTTCAGTAGATCAAACTGAGCGATAAGGTGGTATCGGAATGGAAGAAATAATCCCAAATAAACAAAGCATGTTAATAGCACCGATGTTGCTATTGATATCTGCATTTGTTGTTTACATCGTTTTATTTCCGCCTAAACCTGAAACGGATGATTTCAACTGGACTCAGGAATCCACTCAAGCCGATTGGGATGTGAGTTTGCCGGGGGAGGAGGGGTTGGCTCCCCAACCTCTTGCCGATCTCCATGCTTATGTGACGCTCCGTAAAACAAAAAAGGTCCAGTCTTTACTCATTGTCCGCAATGGGAAATTGGTTTTTGAACAATACTACCCGGTAAGAAGTTCGAAAGATGGTACACCGATGCCAGTATACTTTCCTCCTGCCCCCGATACCTTTCATCAAATGCGCTCCATTACCAAAACAGTGACGTCAACGTTGATCGGTAACCTGCTGTTTAAAGGGAAGCTTGAAAGCAAGGATGTTCAGTTGTTCAGCTATTATCAGTCTGAAAATTACCCGGATGCAGAACAGAAAAAGGCGATAACACTAGAAAATGCACTGGATTTTAACAGTGGCTTTGATTGGAAAGAGTGGGGCGAGATTGATAGTGACGCGATGAAAATGTGGCTTTCCCGCGATCCGTATGAGTACATCCTGAACAAGGGTGTCAGCGGTTCCCCGGGAGAGCACTATGTTTACCAGGGAGCCATGAGTGTTTTACTTGGCGGAGTGGTTGAGCAGGTTACAGGGATGACGCTCAGGGAATATGCTGAAGATGCGTTGTTCGGACCGCTTGGGATAACCAACTATGACTGGTTTTCGCATGAGATTACCGGAGATTATTTGGGGTCGTCGGGCTTGTACCTGAGATCCCGCGATTTGGCGAAACTGGGGGTACTATACCTGAATGAAGGTATGTGGAGAGGTGAGCGTATCTTTTCAACTGCATGGGCGGAAGAAAGCCGGGTACCCAAGGGAAAATTCTGGAAAGACAAAACAATTCAATATGGCCACAACTGGTGGTTTCCTTTGATTGCTGCAAACGGTAAGACGTTGGATATTGCCGGTATGAGAGGGTCCGGCGGCCAGGAAATGTTCATTGTTCCTGAACTGAACCTCGTATTTGTGATGACGTCCGGCGCATATATCGGGCAGGATGAAAACTTCCCGTTTGAGTTACTGGTAGATTATGTGTTGCCGTCAGTCGGGATACCAGACAGCCGATATATTCCAAAAACAGACGATGCTGAGAAATCAGGGCTGCTTTACTGATGGCGCCTATCGGGACTCAAAGAGCAAAAAAAACCTGCCAAGTGGCAGGTTTCAGATTGCTGACTAACCCCGCTTTTTCAAGCGGGGTTTTCTTTTGTTAGCGGCCGAAGGCCGCGATCGCGCTATTTTTCCATATTGTTATGTTCAGGCCGCTTTTAGCCCATAGACGCTAAATTGCATCACTCTCTGGACTATTTGGCGCGCATTGAGCCCAATTTTGCGAAGATAAGCCTCCATCAGGGCTATCTTTTTGATGTTCTGTGCCGCTGCGGCCAGGAAGCACTGGATTTGTACTTTCAACAGGCCACGGAACCTCGCATAGCGATGGCCATGGTGTTGTTTGGCATCCGCGAAGCTTCGCTCCACCGTCTCTGCCCGTCGTCGGTACACTTTCTTACCCCAAGTGGTCAGTCTCAGGGCATTGGCATTCTCAACCGATTTCTCGAACAGGTGCCGGGTTATCACCCGTTTGTGGTTTTCACTCTTGGTGCAATCAGCACGCAGTGGACAGGTTTTGCATGTCTGCGGGTTTGAGTGATATTCACGGTAAGCTTGTCGGTTGGTGGTCTTGTAGACCAGTGCCTGCCCCTGAGGACAGAGATAGCGGTCCGTCTCTTTGTCGTAACGGAAGTGCTTTTTCTTGATAGGATTCTTTGTACGGTGAGGCCGGCGGTATCCCATGACCGGCAGGATTTGGCGCTGCTCCAGTTCATGGCAGATAGTAGCGGTGAAGTAACCGGCATCAAGCCCGGCGGCGATAGGCGAGAGCGTAAAGCGCGCTAACGTGGTATCCAGACGGGTGATATACGGTTGGGCGTCATTCACATTGCCCGGCGTGACATGGGTGTCGAGGATGATGCCGTGTTTGCCGTCGACGGTGCGATGGTCAAGGTAGAAGAAGCCCTGGGGCTTTTGGTCCCGTGTCATAAACCCGCTTTCTGGGTCGGTGGTGCTGACTTTGGTGTTTTTCTCGATGTGAGCATCTTTCGGCTTGAGCGGGCGTTTTCCTTCCGCTGCACGGTCAGCTTCAACCGCTTCATCTAACAGCTCGGCATAAGCGCTGACGTTTTGTTTCACCCGTTCGTTACGGTATTTACGTTTGTTGGCATTGGCTTTCAGGTGAGTGCTGTCGGTAAACAAGACGCGTCCATCGACCATGCCTTTGTTCATCGCCTGTTCGACGATACGGATGAAGAGGCGCTCAAAGATATCGGTACCGTTGAAGCGACGGCGGCGGTTCTGGCTCAAGGTGGACGCATCAATCACCTTTTCAGTGAGCGACATCCGCAGGAACCAGCGGTAAGCGATATTGACCTCGATGTCTTTAACGAGCTGGCGTTCACTTTTGACGCCGAAGAGGAAGCCAAGGAGCAGGATTTTGAACAGGCGAACGGGGTCTATCGCAGGGCGGCCATTGTTGTGGCAATAGAGGTGGGCGACTTCGTCGCGGATAAATTCAAAGTCGACGGCAGCATCGATTTTGCGAACGAGATGGTTTTTGGGGACCAACTGTTCGAGTGTCACCATCTCAATTTCATATTGTTGAGGGCCAGGGTCTTTAAGCATGTCACCACATCCATGATTGATTTGCTTATCCCTTATTAGATCAAAGCCCCAGCCAAATGGCTAGGGCTTTGTCAGCAGTCTGAAACCTGCCAAGTGGCAGGTTTTCTGAAAGGGGTAGGGCGAGGGGTTAGTTACCGCTCACCTGCCCAAGTTTCATCCAGGTATCCACTACCGTATCCGGGTTCAGCGAAACTGAGCTGATGCCCTGTTCCATTAACCATTTGGCAAGGTCATCGTGATCGGATGGTCCCTGGCCGCAGATCCCCACGTATTTTCCTGCACGGGTTGCCGCATCAATGGCCATTTTCAGCATGGCTTTGACGGCGGGGTTACGCTCATCAAAGAGGTGTGCGACATCACCGGAATCCCGGTCCAGACCCAGGGTGAGCTGCGTCATGTCATTCGAGCCGATGGAGAAACCGTCGAAATAATTGAGGAAATCGCTCGCCAGTACAGCGTTGGATGGCAGCTCACACATCATGATTACTTTCAGTCCCTGATCGCCGCGGCGCAGATCAAACTTGGCCAGCAGGTCAATAACTTCGGCAGCTTCACCGGTGGTACGGACAAACGGGATCATGATTTCGACGTTTTTCAGGCCCATCTCATTGCGCACACGTTTGATTGCCTGGGTTTCCAGTTCAAAGCAATCTTCAAAGACCGGTGAGATATAACGGGAGGCACCACGGAAGCCGAGCATCGGGTTTTCTTCATGGGGTTCAAAGTGCTTGCCGCCCACAAGGTTGCTGTACTCGTTGGACTTGAAGTCTGACATCCGGACGATCACGCGCTTCGGCCAGAAGGCAGCACCAATGGTGGCAATCCCTTCAGTGAGTTTGCTGACGTAAAATTCAACCGGGTCACTGTAGCCTCGGATCCGTTCACGGATTTCAGCTTTCAGCTCTTCGCTTTGCTGGTCAAAGTTAAGGAGTGCTTTGGGGTGGATACCGATCATCTTGTTGATGATAAATTCGAGGCGGGCAAGGCCCACACCTTCATTCGGGATTTGGGCAAAATCGAAAGCGCGATCCGGGTTACCCACATTCATCATCACCTTGGTGGGCAAAATGGGAAGCTCATCAACTGCAGACTGTCGGACATTAAACTCAAGCTTGCCCTGATAAACGTAGCCGGTTTCACCTTCAGCACAGGACGCAGTGACCTCTGCCCCGTCGGTTAAGCTGCTGGTGGCATCACCACAGCCGACAATCGCCGGAATGCCCAGTTCGCGGGCAATAATTGCTGCGTGGCAGGTGCGTCCACCACGGTTAGTGATGATGGCCGACGCTTTTTTCATGACCGGCTCCCAGTCCGGGTCGGTCATATCAGTGACCAGCACGTCACCTTCCTGCACCAGCGACATTTCATCAAGGGAGGCAACCAAACGGACGGTTCCGCTGCCAATCCGCTGACCGATGGCCCGGCCTTCTACAAGCACATCCGCTTTGTTGTTGAGCTCATAACGCTCGATGACATTCTGCGCTTTCTGGGAGCACACGGTTTCCGGGCGGGCCTGGACGATATACAGCTTGCCGTCGATTCCGTCTTTTGCCCATTCGATATCCATCGGTCGCTGGTAGTGCTTTTCAATGATAAGCGCCTGTTTGGCAAGCTCAGCAATTTCTGCGTCGTTGAGTGAGAATTGGCCGCGCTCTTGTTCTGTCGTATCGACAATCTCCACCTGCTTACCGATAACCTGGCTGTCGGCATAAATCATCTTTGTGAGCTTAGAGCCAAAGGTCTTTTTGACGATGGCGTGGTTACCGGCTTCCAATAGTGGTTTGTGTACATAAAACTCGTCCGGGTTAACGGCACCCTGGACCACCATTTCACCCAGGCCCCATGCAGAGGTGACAAACACCACCTGATCAAAACCGGATTCCGTATCCAGTGTGAACATTACCCCGGATGCGGCGCAATCTGAGCGAACCATACGCTGGATTCCGGCAGACAGTGAAATTCCCCTGTGGTCAAAGCCCTGGTGTACACGGTACGAGATGGCTCGGTCGTTAAACAGTGACGCGAAAACGTGTTTGGTCGCTTCCAGGACGGCATCAATACCTTTCACATTAAGGAAGGTTTCCTGCTGGCCTGCAAATGATGCATCCGGTAAGTCCTCAGCGGTTGCAGATGAACGGACCGCAACGGAAAGCTCAGAGTTACCATCGGTCAGGGTGGCATAGTTGTCACGGATGTCCTGTTCAAGATCGGCCGGGAAAGGGGCATCAAGAACCCATTGGCGAATGGTTGAACCTGCTTCTCGCAGGGCATTGACATCTTCAACATCCAGCACATCAAGCACTTGGTGAATGCGCTCATCCAATCCTTCATAATCAAGGAACTGGTTGAACGCGTAAGAAGTGGTAGCAAACCCGTTGGGTACCGAGACACCGGCGTTGGCGAGGTTGGAAACCATCTCGCCCAGTGACGCGTTCTTGCCGCCGACTTTGTCGACATCATCCATGGATAGGCTATCGAACCAGAGGGTGTTCTTTTGCATGTCTTTCTCCAGAAACATTGCAGCTTTGTAGGGTTGGCAATCGATTACGTCCCAGCGTAAAAAAAATCGTAAAGATTTTTCAAAGCTGTGGCAGATGTAATGGAATGCCTGATTTTGTTATCGGTATTATTTCTTTCATACTAATCAAAAATGTTTAAAACCTTAACTATAAGATGATCATGGAAAATCAAAGCCGGGATGTCTTCTACGTTTCCGACGGCACCGCCATCACTTGCGAAACATTGGGGCACGTTGTGCTGGGGCAGTTTGCGTTCCGGCGAATTGAAAAAACGTTCCCTTTCATAGAAACCGATGCCAAGCTCACCGAACTGCTGAAGCACATTCAGCACTCCTACGATAAAAATCAGGTGAAACCGCTGGTTTTCTTTTCCATGGTGATTCCGGCCATGCGCGAGCGGCTGCTTGAAGCGCCGGCTCACTGCTATGATGTGCTGGAGAGCATTGTCCAGCGGGTAAGTGAAGACACCGAGATAGAACCCAAGCCTAAAATGCAGCGCTCGCGAAGCGTCAGTAAAGACTCGGATACCTATTTCGACCGTATCTCTGCCATTGAATATACCCTTGCGCATGATGACGGCATTTCCCTGAAGGATTTGGATGATGCGGATATTATTTTGCTGGGGGTGTCGAGAAGCGGAAAAACACCAACCAGCCTTTATATGGCGATGCAGTTTGGCCTGCGTGTGGTCAACTACCCGTTTATTGCAGAAGATTTGAAGACAATGCGGCTTTTGCCCCAATTTGAATTCCAGCGTCATAAGCTTTTCGGTCTCACGATTGATGCCGAACGCCTGACTGAAATCCGTGAAAATCGCCTCTCCGGCAGCGAGTATGCCAGCAGCAAACAGTGTGAGCAGGAAGTTGCCACTATAGAAGCACTGTTTCGCCGTGAAGCTATCCCGTACATCAATACCTCATCCCTGTCGGTGGAAGAAATTACCACCCGAATCCTTGAAAAAACCGGGTTAAAGCGCCGGTTGTTCTAAACATTTCCCTTTTGTTTGCAAAGAAGAGCGGCTCAGCCGCTCTTTTTTATCGCTGGGTTTAAGGGCGCACCATGAGTACATCCGTCACCTTGAACCCGTAGATCACCAGAAGACCTATCAGTCCTGTTGCCACAAGGTAATAGATAGTCGGCAGGACTGTCCGGCGCAGTGTTGCCCCTTCCCTTCCGAGCAGCCCGACGGTGGCGGAAGCTGCAACAACGTTGTGGATGGCAATCATATTTCCTGCGGCTGCCCCCACTGCCTGCAAGGCGACAATGACAACGCTGGAAATGGTGAGTGTTTGTGCCACTTCAAACTGGAATTGGCTGAACATCATGTTGGAGACTGTGTTTGACCCGGCGATAAACGCTCCCAACGCCCCGACTGCGGCACTTAGCATCGGGAAAGCTTCGCCCACAAGCCCGGCGGCGAAGTTGGCGGTGGTAACCGGCATGCTGGAAAGTTCCGCGCCGTTTACGCCGGAGTTGATAAAGATACGTACCATTGGGATGGTAAACACCAGAACAAAGCCGGCTCCTATCAGGGTTTTGGTGGATTCACCCAGTGCCTTGAAAGCCGGGCTGACGCTGCGTGACTGTGCCAGAACGGCGACAAGGGCGACAAAGACCAGGATCCCGCCGGGCAGGTAGAGGGGCTGAATTGAAGAACTGATGCCGCTTTCGCCCAGAATATTGGCGAAAGAGACGCTGACTCCCTGTAACGCGGACTTGAATTCTGTGCTTACCCGGCTGGCAACCAGCACCGCAGCAAGGAGTACGTAGGGCATCCATGCCAGTACCAGCCCCATCGGTTTCCTGCCGTTGTCACTCAGGTCCATTTTCAGTGAACCCAGCCACTCTGCAGGCCAATCTTTTTCCGGACGGAAATCCCAGGTGGATTTGGGTACCAGGAACCCTTTTTTCGCTGCAGTGACAACAATGGCGAGACCGGTTAGGCCACCAATAAGCGACGGGAACTCCGGCCCCAGGAATGCTCCGGTAAGTGCGTAGGGAATGGTAAAAGCCAACCCGGCAAATAGGGCAAACGGCAGGATATCCAGACCTTCCGTCCAGCTTTTGTTCTTGCCGAAGAAGCGGGTCAGCATCATTGCCATCAGAACCGGCATCAGGGTACCGACAGTGGCGTGAATGAGTGCAACACCAGTGGTGATTTGCTGTAGGTAAACGTCCCAGTTCGAGCCATTGGCAACCAAGGCTTCCGTGATATTGTGGGTGTCCAGTCCCTTGTTGACCCCAACCAGAATAGGTGTGCCCACGGCACCGAAAGAAACCGGCGTTGACTGGATCATCATGCCCATCAGTACCGCAGCAAGTGCAGGAAAGCCGATAGCCACCAGTAAAGGTGCAGCAATTGCTGCCGGTGTCCCAAAGCCGGATGCCCCCTCAATAAACGAGCCAAAGCACCACGCGATGATTATGGCCTGGACGCGCCGGTCTGGTGAGATATCGGTAAAGCCGTTGCGAATGGTTGTAATGGCACCGGTATGTTTAAGGGTGTTGAGCAAAAAGATGGCGCCGAAAACAATCCAGAGCACGGCAACGGTAATGCCAAGTCCCTGAAACACGGAGGCTATAACCCGGTTGGCAGACATATCCCAGACAAACAGGGCAATAACTACGGTTAATCCAAAGGCAACCGGCATGGCTTTCTTGGCAGGCCAGTTCAGGCCAACGAGCAAAATAGCGGCCACCACAATCGGGGAAAAGGCGACCAGTGCAAGCAAGGTGTCATTCATAATGTGTCCTCGTCCTTGAGCTCCCCATCCTGTGATGGACCAAGCTTCCCGAATGGGACTGCAAACAAGGCAGAGCTCAGAGGGTTAATGGTTGTGATGATCTTGTTATTTTGCGGTGAATGTACTGACTTCTTTTTTGAGGATATAGGGAAATAATGAAAATTATTCTTTCCAAAAATGGATAAATGTCGCCCTGATTGGACAGAGGATATTTCCGGTGTTCGGTCGGTGGCATTACTGCCCCAATGACAGTGGCGCAGAAAAATACCGTTACAAACTTAAGGGTTAGAAACAAGGGCAGGTGTAACCGAGTGTCTGGGTTAAAGAGTATAACGGTAAGGAGAGGTGGCTCTTCCCCATTGTGACAGGACACATATTGAATACATAAAATGTGAACTATCCCCCACTGAAACCGGGATTGTGGTGACGGCAAATGCTGCCGGGCATAGACCATTTGCTATGCTCGGCATACGATACGCTTTACAACTGACTTTTTATATCCGCCAGATCATCCCCAATCTGATCCAGTTTGTCTTCAATTTCACTGATCCGGTCAGCCAGGTTACTTGAGGCTGGTGGCGTTACCGGAGGAACCTGTGGGATCCCTGTGACAAACTCAGATGCACGTGTGACATCCTCACCACGGCAGCCATTAATAGGGCAGACGTTGGACACCCGACAGGAACCGTTGAATACGAAATCCGTATCCCCGCGAACAAGAATACCCTCTACCTCGCCGGTTGCCTGATTGAACACCGGGGAGCCGGAGTTGCCACCATAGGTATCCAGGTTAGCGGTAAAGAAAATTGAATGGCTGTTGTCCCGAACAAAAGCCCCGTCAGCGAACTTCATCGGCAAGCCACTGGGATGGCCGATAACATAAACGTTGCTGTCATCCGGTATTTTCCCGCTTCTGCGAACAGTCAAAATTGGCCTGTTCGTAACGGGGCGGTCGAGCCGCACCAAAGCATAGTCTGAATCGGTATTCTCCAGCTTACGGTCGATAATTTCGATGCCCCGGTAAATATCGTCACTTGGGATTATCACTTTGGGTGTATTGTGGTCGATCATCTGAAAGCCGAAGAAAAAGCGGGTTCGGGCCAGATCGTTGTTGTTAATACAATGCCCGGCGGTCGCAATGATATCCGGTGCGACGAGAAACCCGGTGCAATGCGGGGCCGTAGGCTGCTCGCCGAACGGCTCACTTGGGCAAAGCATCTGTGCCTGTGAAAACTGCATAGTGCGGATCGTCGATGTGCTGTCCCCGTTATCCCGGATTTTGCTGGCATCAATCAGCGCCATGACTGCGCGGGACTGGTTCTGGATCTGCGCGTCTGTAACCTGAAAGATGTCTTCCCTGTCATCATTTCCGTAAACGAGCTTGCGATCCCCTACGCCATATTCAGCGCGCTCTTTCTCGATGAGTTTTTTGAGCAAAGCCTTGGTGTCGAAAGCGCCCAGAGCCCGGCTGTTTTTCGCCGTTCTTTGGCCGGTCAGGGTTTCAGTTTCCCGTTTGTGAAGTTCGTCGCGCAATTCACAGCAGTCACAATCCTCAAGGTGTTTATTTGCGCTCATTGGCATGATTGTTCTCCTAATCTTTCCGACTCATTTAAGCCGGGTAAGCCATGAGGTAATTGTGGTATTCGAACGGCAGTTATCCCGAAGCAGTGTTGAGAAAGTCAGGCAATTGAAAGCAACCAAGCGATATGTCGGTCTTCTTACAACTGGGACTAGCCAAACGGGGCGTGGGTTATACATGGCGTACACCATAGGAAAACTGGCATCCGCTACCGGTACATCAGTTGAAACCGTCAGGTTTTATGAGCGGACAGGACTGATAGAACAACCGGTAAAACCGCTATCTGGCTTTCGCCGGTATCCGGAGGAAACGGTGACCCTGATCCGGTTTATAAAGCATGCCCAGGGAATGGGATTTACGCTTGAAGAGGTTAAATCGATGCTTCTTTTATCCCCCCATGAGTGCCTGTCGGTCCAGGAAATTGCAAGGCAAAAAAGAGCACTGATACGGGACAAAATCAGCCTGCTTAAAAACATGGAATCCAATTTATCTGAGATGATCACCAGGTGCGAAACCTCCGGCGAGGAAGGCTGCCATTTCCTTGAGTTTTACAAAAACATCCCTTGACTCCGTACCCATCTACGGCTGCTAGGCTTGTTTAAAAAGGAGGACTTTGATGCGTAATCCTGTGTCATGGCCGCTGGTAGGCGGGGTGATGGCTGCTTTGGGGACAGGGGCCTGTTGCGTTGGGCCATTGATTTTAGTGTTGCTCGGAGTCGGTGGATCCTGGGGAAGCATTCTGACGGGACTGGCACCTTACCGTCCTTTGTTCGTTATTTTGACCGTCGTCGCTTTTTATTTTGCATGGCTACGCTTGGTTAAGGTAGATAATGCATGTGAAAACGACGAGGTTTGTGTGACCCACAGCCAGCGGCGTCGACAGAAACAGCTCTACTGGGCTGCTTTTTCAGTTTCAGCTGTATTTGTTTTAAGCCCGTATTGGATACCTCTGTTTTATTAAACCAGGGTAGAGGAATAAAGGTATGAAAAGATTATTAGCTGCAGCCTCTTTAATGGGATTGTCTTTTTCAGCCTCATCAGCTGTTCAAACGGCTGAGCTTACCGTACCAACAATGAATTGCCCGGTTTGCCCGATAACCATCAAGGCGGCCTTATCAAAGGTAGACGGCGTCGAACAGGTTAAAACGTCGCTTGGTGAGAAAAAAGCCTGGGTGGCATTTGATGATGAAAAGACCTCTGTTGAATCACTTGAACTGGTATCAGCTAAAGCCGGGTACCCTGCTCAAGGAAAGCTGGTAAGTGAAGAAGGTGCGCAATGAAAGAGGTTATTCTTATATCAGACCTTACTTGCCCGGAATGTGGATACACAAAAACAGAAACCATGCCGGTAGATGCCTGCCAGTGGTTTTATGAGTGTGAAGGGTGCCATACCCTGTTGAAGCCGTTGGCAGGAGACTGTTGTGTGTTCTGCTCTTACGGCACTGTCCCTTGCCCTCCTATCCAGATTGCTCCTGACAAAGGTTGTTGCACTTCATAAGTAAAAGCTCAAATTAATGGCGATGCTGTTTCTGGCAGGCAAGCATAGCTGAACAGACTATGCTAAACGGATAGCCATTACGTACCTGGCGATAGCCGGAAGGAGAGCGTTATGAATGTGCTGTCCAACCTCATTTTAGCTGCCGTATTGATATTATCCTTTGGAGCAAACGCTTACCCGGAGTTTGCCCGGAATGATGGACACAGGACCATTATTTTCTTTGCCCCTGAGAAGGATGAGCATGTCCGCCAATTCCAAACCCAAGTGCTGATGAATAAATGTCAGCTCGACCAGCGGGATATCGTTGTACTGGTTGCGACCCACGATGGATACAGTTCACCCAGTGGCCTGTTTTCACTGGATGATATCGCCCTGTTGCAGGACATCTTTGATATCCCAGATAAAGGCCATACCGCGTTGCTCATTGGAAAAGACGGTGAGGAAAAGCATCGTTGGGGGAAACGGACAGACTGGAACGGCCTTACCCAATTTATCGACGGGATGCCGCTGCGTCGCCATGAGATGAAGTTTCAGTCTGACAAGTGTTCCGTCTGATAACCTGTTCTTACCTTAACCCTTATAAATATTTCGTCTGATCACATCAGGCGTTTCCAAGATCCTGCCGCGCCCACACTTTTGAGTTTTCCTCGTAACAAATTGAAAGTGTGGATACCCCCTGGCTGGAATTGCAGATATTGATGTAATAGCATGTATGAAAATATGCCCATAAGTGTCGTGAATGATTTTGTTGTTTCCGCCGGGTTGAGAATCAGAGTAAGGACTGGTTTTGGTTAGAATGAGACGTGTACTTCTGTATCTGACGACTTGCTTGCTGTTTTTCCCAGCATCGGCGTCGGCGCTGACGTTGTCGGATGCACAGCCGTTGATGTTGGTGAGTAATGCCTATCCGGAGTTGGCTGGCGTCCTTAATGCAGCTATTGATGATATTACGCCACAGGAACCAAAAAGCATTTTCGAGTATTGGCTGCCAGTAAAATATGAACGAGGTTTCGATTGGCCGTTCTTTTGGAGTGTGGTTGGGTTAATCCTTTTCTTTTCCAGTGTCATCATTACGCTGTTTGGTGTGTGGAACCGCCGGCTTCGAAAAGAAATCAAACGCCGTAAAAAAGCTGAGCAGGAACTGCGCGCCATCGCCATGTGCGACCCGCTTACCAAACTGGCAAACCGAAACCGTTTTTCTGAGGATTTCGCTGCAACGCTTTCCCTGTGTGAACGCCAAGGTTCGCTGATGGCCCTGGCGTTGCTTGACCTGGATAACTTCAAACCCATCAATGACCGATATGGCCATCTGGTCGGTGACATGTGCCTGAAGGAAATCGCGCACAGAATTGAAAACCAGTGCCGGGCATCAGATACCGTCGCTAGGCTGGGTGGTGACGAATTTGCTGTGATTTTTTCCTGCCCGGAAGACGAAATGTCTTTGATAATTGTCGCGGAGCGCCTTATCAGTGCTCTTAATGAACCTATTTATGTTAAAGACCTTGCCCTCCATGTAGGTGTATCGATCGGGTTCTCTCTCTACCCTTACCATGGCAGGGAAATGAATGAGCTGATTGGGCGAGCAGATGCTGCTCTGTACGAAGCAAAGCACAGCGGGAAAAACACTCACAGAGTCTACATTGCATTGGAAACTGCACTGGACAGCATTCAAGTTATTGAAGATAAAAGTAAGCGCCTTGAGCTTCAATAGGCTAGTGGTAGATAGATATCCGTTACCATCTCTGCTTCTGGCACATCTGGGAAGAAAGTGACCCGTTCCAGGAACAGCGGGAAATCCCTGGGAGATTCACGGTTTTTTGCCAACCATTCTCCATAGAGGAAGGTCACAGGTAACGCGAGAGTGTCGTCGCTGCCGATATGCCTGATAACAGCGCAACGCCCACCCGGAATCACTGCTTCTGATACATCAAAGTCGTTGTCCCCAACCGGCCCAAATACTTCAGCAGCCAGACCAAACCGGTAGTTCTCCGGTGGTGTGGATGCCGGGTCATCAAACAACAGGTTAAATGTCCGGCTTTTGCTTGGGTGTAGTCCGGTATCCCGCCGCCAATTAATAAACTGACGCAAGGTATTTGCAAGTTTGTGTGGCGCGCCACGGTGAATAACCAACCCCACCTGAACTGCCGGGAAATCCATAACGGTGACGTCTTCATCCCTGAATGTATGGTGTTCCATGTCTTTGCTCCTTATCTGGCTTGCTGGCTGGTGGCGTTGATTGATCTGCTCCCATTCAGGTTGTGCCCTGAATTTCCCCGGAGTTTGCCCCGAGTATTGTTTGAAAGCACGGCTAAAGGCTTCCTGGCTGGTGTAACCGGCGTCCATGCTGATATCCACCAGGTTGTCGTTTACCCTGAAAGCCAAGCGGTTAGCAGCTTGTTTGAGCTTTACCAGACGAATAAATTCCGTTGAGGTAATCCCGTACCGGGCTTTAAAACAGCGGTGGAAGTGATAGGGGGAAAGGCAGGCGATACCGCTTAGGGTATTCAGCGAGAGATCGTTGCTTAAATGATTTTCGATATAGTTGACAGCATCTTGCAACCTGACATTTAAGCGCGTGTTTTCTGTATCCATGCCATTTCCTCATCCTTTGTTGAGAAACAGCATAGCGCGTGTAGCTGTCTGGTTTCCTGATAATTCTTGCGGAAGTTATGGCTAAGTCTATGGCGCGTAGTTCCAGATGTAAGTGTCACTTGGCAAACCGTCCGCCAATGCCTGTTTGCGAAGCTGCCGCGCCTCGCTAAGTGTGAGCCAGGAGCCAATCATTACGCCATAAAATTCGCTGTCGCCAAAGGGTTCAAAAACTTTGGCGGTATATCCCTGCCGTGCGAGTTGCTGAACCTGGTATTGTGCCGCAACTTCAGTTTTATGAGAGCCGGCTATTACAAACCAGCCGTTTTTTGCAGAACCTGTAAGGCCAAAAAGCAGCTTTGAAACGGACGAAACCTTGTGGTGAACGCCTTTTGTGGCAACCTCTTCAGCCGCCTCTGCCACGAAGGCCGCAGGGAGTATCCAGAAGGTGCTGCCTGCAGAGGAAGGTATGGATTGGCCCTGGTCAGGGCTTGCGTTTTGGGTCTGTTGGAATTGCAGTTCCTGGTTGGCGATATTGAGCATTTTCTTGGAGCTGTTTACCTCTACCCCGTTCATATAACTGACGATGATGGCAGGGGCCATGATACCGATTTGAAGCGCCTTGCGGATGTCCGTTTCCCGGTTCACCCAAACCCAAAGTGCCCCAAGCAATACAAGCAAAGCGACCCGTACCGAGTACCCGGCAAATACCAGCGGGTTGAACCCTTCAAAAAGGGATGCTGCATCAGTATTGATGAGATCTATTATCACCGGCAGGGCACCGCCAATCCCACCGACAAGGAGAGGTTTGGACAGAGACATAAGCAGGCTCCTGAATTTGCACCAGCATTCAGCATAGTCTCGGCGTCGGTGCTCGTTATTGCGAAACTGTCTGAAAACTGAGTGAAAAAGGCGGGGCAGAGGTGGAGTTGGAAATGGCAGCCGAATTAAACAGGCAACCCGGGCATGCAGGAAATGCCCGGAAGGTTGCCTGTTATTGCAGTTTATACCAACCCGTCACCCTGCCGGAGCAAGACACAGGCTCTGGGCGGTGTTGTTATTTTCATCCTCTTCGTTGACTGCATCCGGAGAATCAGCCGTCAATGTAAAGGTACAAGGGCTTTCACCGGGACCATAGCATCCACGAGGAATAGGCACACTGACGGTAATCGACTGGCCGGACGCGATCGCGCCTATAGGGACATTCGCGTCAGCGCCGCTCAGGAAGTCAACCAGCAGGGTTGAAGGCCCGGCATCACCGGCACCCTGGTTGGTTACGACTGCTTCCACGGTGGTTGATGGCCCTCCATTTGGCCCGTTTGGCCCGCAGAACAGTGAACCCGGCACACCTTCAGGCAACTGAAAGTTAAACTGTTCGTCAAACGGGGGTTCTGGCAGGACCGGGTCAACAACCAGATCCGGCAGTGGCCCCGGTTTGCGCTCACGTTCACCAATCGGTTCAACGTCAATGCTTACAGAACCACCTTTGCCTTCATCACCCAGTGTTTGAGCCGTATAGACCGCATCTACATCCAGACTGAGAGGGCTTTGCACAACGAGGTAACCTTCAATATATCCGGACGCAAAACCCTGCGGTTCAATCAGTTTGTCGACTTCAGAGCAGTCAACTTTTAATGCCTGATCATAGGCGAGTTCATCGATAGCGATAGGGACAACGTTACCCGGATGCTGACGTTCTGGCGGGAAGGTGAGTGCCAGCTTTTTAAAGAAGAATACCGGTTTGTCATTGGGGTTGTGTATGTTGAGCGTGGTGCGGTAAACCCCGGTGGCAAGGCGTGGATCTTTCGGATCGTCCTGGGTACCGCAAACGAACTTCGCTGCGTATTCATAGCGGGCACACAGTACCCGGGAAGTTGCCAGCGTCGCGTTGTTTTGTGGGTTGGAATCAAAGCCGCTGCGATTCTCCACTTCGGCACTGTTAGCCAGAATGGCGAACTGCTCACCGGGCGCGCAGGCCAGATCGACACTGACCCTCGTCCGGATTGCGACTTCACGGGATTCATTTGGAAGTAGCTGACCAATCGGGCACTCTACGACGCCGCTGTTGCCAACAGTGCAATCCGGGTCGCCGCTGACAAATTGGACGTATTCAGGCAGGGCATCAACCAGCACTGCCCCGGCGGTTGAGCGAGGCCCACGGTTTTCCACTGTGGTTGAGTACACCAATTCCTGTCCGGCAACGACAGGGTCTGGCTGGGCGACTTTGGGTGTCAAAGCCAGGTCTGTGGTTTGCAGCGATTTCTGAACAAATACAATTTGGTGTAGCCCTGGTTCATCAAACCAGCCGGGAATATCGGCTTCATCGGTTTGCCAAAACCGGATGGGGCTGAGGGTGATGTTGCTCCAGTCATTGGCACCGTTGTAAGCGGTCGCATTGCTGTTCGGCGGGCCACAGCGGGTGTTGCCGATGCAATCGGAATCCTGGGCGTCAATCTGGCCATCGCCGTCGTCGTCAATCCCGTTACCGCATGAGTTACCTCCGGCACCGCTTTCATTGGCAGCCGGATTCCAGAACGCGTTGTTGAAATCAATAGACGGTGGCGCTGAATCGTTGGTATCACCGTCAACGTTCCAGTCAGGTCCGATATTCAAAGTGGTATTAGGTGCCAACGCCTGGTTGTTCTGGGTCCAGGTGAATTGGTTAGAGCTGTCAGACACATCAAGTGCCGTGCCTTCCACCCAGGCGGTTTCATCGATGGCCGTAAGCGGAGCAAGACCTCGCCCGTTAGGGAAGCGGGGCGGGGAGTAATCCAGGATAAAACCATCTCCGGCACCGTCGCCATCCACATCCTGTCCGGCATTGGTGGTGGTAATACCGCCTTGGAAGCGGTAGTTCATGACACTCACATAGTTGGGTTTGCAGTTGATGCCATCATCATCGGTATCCGGGTCATTGGGGCCGCCGTGGCCAAGCCCCAGCGTATGCCCCAGTTCATGCATCAACAGGCCAGCATTCTGGTTAAACAGCACGAAATTGTTGCCGCCGGCCTGACCGCCCATATTGGGTGGCGGGCCAGCAGGAACGGCATTAATGGCGTAACGGAATGCGTTCAGCCTTGCCGGGTCAAAGTTACCGCGGGCCGGATCGAACTTGGCTTCTTCGAAATCAGTGGTGCCATCATCGTCGGTGTCTGTATTCAGGCTGGGTATGCCGGAGACCGGAAAGGCGTTACCACCGCCAAGGTTCCCTCCACCGGGCAGGCTGGAGAACACCAAAGCGCCGACCAGGCAGTCGGTATCAAATTGGTCGGCCCCGTCTGTACCATTGTCGATACCATCGCCACAGGTGCCCAAACCGGCCCCGTCTTCGGAAGCTGCAGGGTCCGTCAGGTTACCGGTATCGACCCACAGGTTTATGCCCTCATTGGGTGTGTTGACACCACCTGCGTTCGAAGGGGCGAGGTCAAATGCCTGTACAACAGCTCGGACGGCGGCTTGTGTCGGAGCCTGACCGGTCATCCAGTCGATTTCCAGAAACAGATCTTTGATATTGGGATCTGCACCCATCGCAGGAAGATCGACCTCAAGGTCACCATCACAGTCAGTATCAATACCGGAAATTTCCCATATATCGAACAGGCCATCACCGTCAGTATCCGGCAGCTCCGGCTTGATGGTTACTCGGTCAAACGCCACCCCCCGGTCACCTGTTTGGAAATTGGAGCGGCCGTTCAGGCCAAACTTACGGGTGTTTACACGTACTACAAAATCATAGGTGTGGTTTTGTACCAGGTTTGCAGTAATGATGCTCTCCCGGTTTACACTGATATTCTTGTTAACTGTGGTGCCGACCTGGCCACGTTCCTCATCCTCGAAAATCACCTCATTGGAAAGTTCCAAATCGTCAGTGATATCCCGAAGAATGGAGCGCACATCCACCTCCCCGCGGATTACCGGGCCTCCACCGAAGCCACGCAAGTGGCCGTCTATGTCAATGTCATGCATCCCGATAGAAGCCGGGCCGGTAAAACAGGGGCGAAAACGTACCCCGACTTCAGCAAACGCGCTGCGGTTCTGGGCACCGTTTCCCTGGGCCCGTGCCTCGGCGAGATGGTCTTCAAGTACGACATTGTGGTGGTCACCACCTTCATCTCCGGTATTGGCATCACAGGCCCCAAGTGGACACTCAAAGGCAGAGCCTACTTCGTACTGGGCAAAAACCGCCCCGGACAGGATGAATGCAAAAAACAGCAAAACTGCCTGCCGAAGGGTACTGAAGCGAATAGGGAGGGACTTGTGCCCGGCTTTTCCTCCGGGTGTTGTACTGGGTTTTCGGGTCACGATATTGGGCTTCATAACAGCCTCCGTTCAATTTGAATGCTCCCAGGCGGGTTAAATCAGACACCATAAAAGTGTCTTTTCATAAGGTTAAGGATGCATATTCGCCTGACGTTTAAGTCTAGGGGGGGCTTGAAACGCCCCTTAAGCACAAAGTTGAGAATGGGAAGGTTGCTGTCATTGACCTGACAAAAATCTCTTTGCTGTGTCCGGAACCGCATTTCTGGTTCGTCTAACTGTTGGACAAGGAATGAATCCGGAGGGAGTTATGGAAATACCCGCAATATATATTGCCCCGTTTTTTGTCGCACTGTTGGTGTTAATCCAGATTCCGATGACTTTTGCTGTTGGGTTACGGCGGGTTAAAACAGGAATCAATTTCGGTGATGGCGGGGATGAAATTCTAACCCGGCGTATGCGTGGGCACGGAAACTATATTGAAACTGTGCCTATTTCGTTACTGGCGCTTTATATGGCCGGGGTTGTAGGTGTTGAACCAATCTGGTTGTGGACAGCCGGGTGGGGCCTTGTGGCCGGGAGGTTGCTGCATTTCCATTGTCTGGTCTTCACTGCATCGGGTGCAACGCTGGAGAGGCCAGCCGGGATGATCCTGACATTTCTTTCAATGCTGATTTCCGGCCTCGGGATTCTGGTTAAGGTAGCGGGGTAACTATGGAGAATTCAATGCAAAAACAGCCAGCATTTAACGGATTTTCTGCTGAGACAATAGGTTTTCTCCGGGACCTGAAAGCAAACAACAACCGGGACTGGTTTACCCAGAACAAGGCAAGTTACAGCGAAATACTTCACCCCCAGGCTTCCCAATTCGCAGGGGATGTCGCCCAGCAACTGGCTGATCTCAGTGGCAGGGCGGTCAATTTCAAAATCTTCCGTATTTACCGGGATGTCAGGTTTTCAAAAGACAAAACCCCTTATAACACCCATATCCACATGAGCTTCTGGTGTGGTGGCCATGTGGCTTGGTTTTTTGCCCTGGAGCCGGATGAAATTCTGGTCGGGGCTGGCGCGATGAAACTGGATAACAATACCCTTTCGGCCTACCGCGTTTCAGTTGCTCAGCAGGAATTCGGGGAGACGCTGGGTGACAGCGTAGATGCGCTTGTGAAGCAGGGATTTCGCTGCAACCTCCCGGAGATGAAGCGTTACCCTGTCGGTTTCACCGCTGACCACAGACACCGCGACCTGCTGCGGCACAAATCGCTGACGGTGTGGCGTACCTTGGATTGGAAATTCGCTACGTCCTCCCTGCTTGCTTCGAATGTTGCCAACAGCTTTTATGATTTGCTGCCGTTCAATGATTATTTGCAATCGTTGCTGGGTGAGCCAAATCCGGTAGCGGGGAGTCAGGAAAAATGAATATGAGCTTGCAAATAAAAGGTGGCTGCCTGTGTGGCGCTATCCGGTACCGCTCAAATGCCGTGCCCGCGTTCAGCGTGATTTGCCAGTGTAGCCAATGCCAGAAGATTACCGGGACAGGACACTCTGCTGCTGTCGTGGTTGAGGCTGACACTTTGATGTGGACCGGTAAGTGCAGGGAATATGTTCTTGAATCTGATTCCGGCAGCCGGGTAGTGACAGCCTTTTGCCCGGCGTGTGGCTGCCCTATCTATAAGGCCACTGACGGTTACCCCCAGTGGCGGTTTATTAATGTAGGCTCGCTGGACGATCCGGGTGAGTTTAATGCTGACATGGTGGTATACCACGAGAGTGGCCACACATGGGATGTATTGCCGGCGCATGTCCCGGTTTTTGGGAGGGTACCTGAAAATGGCGTATGACGACGTTTTAACAGCAAGGATGCGGGAAGCCCTGCGTGGTTACCCGGCGATATCCGAGAAAAAGATGATGGGAGGCGTATGTTTCCTGAGCCGGGGAAATATGGTGAGTGGTGCAGACAAAGGGCGCTTTATGTTCCGGGTGGGAAAGCCCAATGAGGAAGAGGCGCTTTCCCGCCCGGGGGCGACTGCTATGGTGCAGGGTGGGCGCAAGATGACAGGGCTTATCTTTGTTGATGCTGGAGAGGTTGATGACGGCAGCCTGTCGCTGTGGGTTGCGCTGGCGATGTCATTCGTTGATACGCTGCCTGCAAAGTAGCTGAAAAAAATAAAAAAAGACCCGCGCATGGCGGGTCAAAATTGGATAGCAATGTCGAGAATGGGTTTACTACCGATCGGACTTGTTACTAGCCATCTCTGACCAGCGTATTAATCCAACGGGTATTACGCGGTTTTCATCAATACCACTGAAATGATCAAGAGCAGGATACCTACCCAACTGACCGGCTTGAGCTTCTGGTCGAGCAGCAACCAGCCGCCTACAGCTGTACCCAGGATTCCGATTACGCCCCAGCTTGCGTATGCAATGGGGAGCTCCATGCCGTGAAGGGCAAAGGAAAGCGCAGTAAACGCTGCCATAACCAGCACCAGCGCCAGGATTCCCCAGCCCAGTTTGTGGAAACCGTTAGATTTTGCCAGGGCCAGGTTTGCTACGATGTCCAAAGACGCAGCAAGCACCACAAAGCCAAATGACGCGGTAAAAAACTGTTCCATATCGCCCCCTTAAGCGTGTGATGAGCCCATGTTGACCAGAACAATACCGGCTGTTGCCAGCGTGATGCCGACAATTTCCTGTGTGTTCAAGTGCTCTTTAAAGACGATCACAGAGACCAGGGTGATAAGCGGTACGCCCAAACCTTCCCAGGTGGCGTACGCGACACCGATAGGAATTTTTTTGGCTGCCAGCGACAAGAAATAGTATGAAATGGCAATCAGGGCATACATCACCAGATAGCCTAAAAACGCGTTATCGCCAACAGTCATGCGCATTGATGAAGTACCTGAAATCTCGCACAAAATTGCGATGATCAAAAACATCCAGGCTTTTAACATTTTGAATTTTTCACGTTGCAGGGCACATGCCCAACAAAGATTGTATGCAATCATAGTGTACAGTTCGAATCGCTCAGCGACGTAAAACTTGGCGCTTGGGGCCGTCTTTTACAGGCAATTATCACCATCAAGTGATGTTGGCCTTATTTAAACTGACCTATGAATTTGTATCTCAGTATCCATACGGCAGAAACCCCAAAAAAACAGCAATGGGCTTGTTCGGGACTATCGGAGTCTCTGTTGGAGCTTGTATCTGAAGTTTTACTGGGATCTCGGTTGCTTTAAGAGTCCGTTTTGAGCCCCTGTGCAGTGAAGGCCGGGGGGCAATGGAAGATCGAGGCGCTTGAGTCCTGTCGGTTCCTATTCATGAAGCAATATCAGATGGTTTGTGTCGGATGGCACAGTTGTCGCAATCGGATTCTACTCGCTGCAGTTCTGCTTCCACCATAAAAGCAAAATCTCTCAGGCTATCAACCTCTTCAACTGACATTGTTCTGGGATTTGAGTCAATAATGCAGAGTGTTCCCAGAGCAAAGCCATCTTTTGAATGGAGAGGGTATCCTGCGTAAAAACGGATGTAAGGTGCACCAAGAACCAAAGGGTTACCGGCAAAACGCTCGTCGGTTAATGCGTCCTCTACAACCAATAGTTCCTGTTGTTCCACTGCGTAGCCACAAAATGAGATACCCCTTGGGGTTTCTTCCACGTCAAGTCCTACACAGGCTTTGAACCATTGCCTGTTGCTGTCTACCAGGCTTATCAGAACGATGGGCACATCAAACAAATTCCTCACCAACCGGACGATACGGTTGAATCGTTCTTCTGTACCGGTATCCAGAATACGCAATGCATGAAGGGCCTGTAGCCGTTTAGCCTCATTTTGTGGAATCGGTGGTGGTTGCATTGCCGGTTGCTCAACCAGCTCATTGCGTTTTTCCTTAAACTCATTGCACCAAGTAAGGAGCTCACAGCTGGGCATGGGCTTGGCAAAAAAGTAACCCTGGACTTCATCGCATTTTAACCCTTCAATGATTTTCCACTCCTGCAACGTTTCTACGCCTTCGGCGACAATATGCATTTTCAGTTTTTTGGCGATTTCAACGCTGGATTCCAGGATCGAATATGATTTTGGACTGCTCATTGCAGACTGAATAAAACTTTTGTCGATTTTAAGCTCATCAAAGGACAGATCCCTGAGTTGGGCAAGGTTGGAGTGTCCGGTTCCAAAATCGTCTATTGAGATGGAAATTTCCATCATTCTTACCTGAATCAGGACATCCAGTGCATCAGCGAGGTTGTTGGCAATCGTACTTTCCGTCAGCTCCAGCTGGATGCTCTTGGGCTCTTCATTAAACATCTCCAGCACCATATCTAACTGGCCCAAAAATGAAGGCGAAAGGCTTTTCATCGAAACGTTGAGAGCCAGAGTGGGGTTGATGCCTTTTTTTCTCCATTGGGAACGAGCCACCAGAGACTGGCAAAGAAGCAGGAAAGTAAGATCATCAATCAGATCATGCTCTTCAGCAACAGGGATAAACTGGTCCGGATAGATGTAACCGTACGTGGGGTGTTTCCACCGCGCTAATATTTCCAACCCATAAGGCGTGACTGTCGGCACATCAATTTGCGGTTGGAACCAAGGCTCAAATTCCCATCGGTTTATAGCCAGGCGAATCATTTCCGGAGTAATTTCCGGTAGCTCAGCTTTTTCACTTTGAGGGAGAATGAGTGAGTGATCGTTTTTTTCAATTAACTCACTGATTTTACCGGCAGATAGTGGGACGGTTAACGTGCCGGCGACATTCAAGCCAAGTGCTCGTGCCAGCCTCTCAATCATATTATTGGTTTCACAAAATGACTCGCACAAGAATATGACGGGACAGCACAAGCTCCGGCCGGAAAGGTTTTTTATGGCGGTGAGACAATCATTGTCTGCTGTACACAGTGACATCAAAATAGCCCGGTAGTTAGAACAGCCGGCATCAACCTTTTGTTCCAACTCTTTTGCTGAGTCCACACTGATTATGCTAAACCCAGTTTCGGTTAACTGTGTTGTTTCCTTGTCAGTAAGCAAGTTAACTTTATCAAGAAGAAGTAAATCTCGTTCTTGTACAGCAGTATCCGGCATATTCCGTTCCTTTCCTGTATAAAACAAATAAGAAAGACAGTTTTTAAAGTATAGATAAAGAAATGCTGGCCGGTTTATGCCTACTGACAAAATGTGAGTTACGCTAGTGAGTTACATTACATTGAGTTTTGATATTACTGAGACTGACGGTTTCACTGAATTTGTGACTAATTATTTGGGTGGGCAATTCGAAAACTGCTAATTAGCCGTTCATTGATTTGGAAGTGGTAATCAAATTATTCAGTGGATTGAAGGCTGCCCGAATAACGCGTTAGGCAGCCTTTTTAATGGGAGGTAAAGGAGTGTTATTTAACCAGCGCGATGTTTTTCACCCGGAAGACAACACCTGCCTGTGATGCCCCCCACTCCGCAAGTGCTACAAAGGGCCTGTTTACCTTGGTATTATCCAGAGCACCAGTGTTAAGTGTGGATACAGGTATCGACACGGCATGCCATTGACCAGCGGCTAGATTTCCGAGGAAATAGTCTGCCCCTGACCCGTTTTCTGACTCCATCTTCACTACGATACTGCTGCTTGGTGTTTCTCCAGCATTAGCTGGGGCGCCGTAGCTTTCGATATAAATATCAAATTGCAAGTTACCGCTGGTGGTGAAGTTTGTCAGGTTCTGGGTCTGGCCTTCAACAATGGCGACGCCTTTAAAGATTTCCGGGCTTGCCGCGTCGTAAGTGACGGTGAACTCATGGGTTGGGTCCGCGGGGTCATTACCAGAAATGGTAATGTGCCCGTCTACAGGCTCCCAGGTATCTGTACGGGCATGCCAGGTATTGATTGCCGGTTGCCATGTGGCCCAGATATCAATGTTGTCTCCCTGAAGTGGTGGGATCGTCGTATCAAATACCGTACAGTCAATGGCATCGGTTGCCGGGTCAATGCTCCTTGGGACATAGCGGATCTCACCCAGGTTAAATTCCACTGCCTGTTCTGCGTAAATAAGGAACGGTGTGTTCAGTGTCGGGAATGACATACCTTCATCGGCAAAACACTGCAGCGGTATCTTTATGGTGGTCCACTGGCTTTCATTGGCACCGGTTGGGGCCGGCAACACCTTGTAAATGGGCACCTGACCCAGGCATGGCCAGACACAGTGGGTCGCCAGTACCATGCTGTCCGGCGCAGGTGATTTCATGTCGATATCGAACTGCATCGTGGCATCCGCATTGAGGTAACTTTGCAGGTCGACAGGCTGTTCGTCTGGCGTCTGCATGTAAACCTGGGCGGGGGATTCCCCGGTGAAAACAACGTTCATGGCATCTTGCTGGTGGAGGTGGTCAATTGGTGTCGTGGTAAGCGAACCAATTGAAGTGGGAGTACCATTTGATACGGTGACACCGGTCCAACCATTTGCAGAGCCGCCAATGCGCGGGGTGAAATCTCCGGATGCTGATCGGCCATAGATTTCCAGGTTGGCATTGGCAATACCGTCATCCGGCTCGTCGACACCACATCCCCAATCACGCGGGTCCAGCGGGAGGTTATCGAGATCAATGTCTAGCCCATCACTTTTCTTCGGCTTGTAGGAAAGTCCGTAACCGTAAGGGAACAGTGGAGCGTGTTCGCCTTCAATATCCTGTTCCATATCCGGAGTTACATAGTCAACCAGGTTAGGGGGCTTGCGGTTGATGGTGGTTGAACACTTGGTGTTTGGCCATGAGAAGGAGAGCCTTCCGCGGAAATCGCCAATGCCGTCGCGGAACAGTACATCCGTAATACCGCCGGCTTCCGTGCCCGGCAACCATGCAGCCACAAAGGCATCGGAGTGGTTCAGTTCCTCGTTGACGTAAAGCGGGCGACCTGAATAAAAAACCGTCACTACTTTGTGTCCGGCATCTTTCAGGGATTTAATCATTGCAAGGTCAGCAGCATAGGAAGATTTAAGGGTGGCATATTCCAGGGTTTTTGTCGGCGGAATATCACCAAACATTTCTGCGTAAGGATCCTCACCAATCACCACAATCGCAATGGCATCAGTGGGAGCCATCGCAGGGTCGGTAAAGACATTTAGCTCGCCTACCTGCTGTTGCATCGCCATCAGCATGGTTGTGGCATCTGGAAAGTCGTCTTCCAGGGTGTTTTCTGTACCCTGCCAGGTGAGTGACCACCCGCCGGTCTGTTTTTGGATATTATGCGCGGCACTGCCTACGACCAGATACTGATGGTTTTCTGAGAGCGGCAGTGTTTTGTCATCATTTTTCAGTAGAACCAAAGATTGGCTGACCGCTTTGCGGGCCAGTTTCCGGTGTTTGTCAGAACCCAAAATTTCCTGGTTTCCGGCAAGCTTTCGCAAAGATGGCTGAGGTTTGTTCCAGAGATTGGCCCGCATTTTTACCCTAAGGATACGGGTCACCGCGTCATCAATGCGAGACATCGGAATGGTGCCATCATTTACCTGGTTAATAACGTTGTTGTAGAACGCCTGCCAGTCGCTGCGGGCGGTTACCATAAAGATATCGTTACCTGCCAGAACTGCCTGAGGGCAGTCAGATGCTGAGCAGCCGCTGATTTCGCTGTGGCCGTTCCAGTCGGTGACTACCAGGCCGTCAAACCCCATTTTTTCTTTCAGGACGTCGTTGACGATGTACTTACTGCCGTGCAACTTTTTGTTGTAGCTCCCACTGTTCATCACATCGTAGTTGGCATCGTTGTGCCAGGAGTTAAACGATGTCATCACCACCTGGGCACCGGCATCCAGGCCAGAAAAATAGCCGGTCGCATGAATGTTTCTGAGGTATTCCTCGGAGTAATGGTTTTCGCCGCGGTCGACACCCTTGGTTGTGCCGCCATCCCCTACCCAGTGCTTCACGTTGGAAATGACATGGCGCTGGCTTTTCAGGCCTTTTTCACCGCCCTGTAACCCTTCCACCATGGCGGATGCATACTGATAGATGATTTCAGGGTCTTCTGAATAGCCCTCATACACTCGGCCCCAACGGTAGTCACGCGGTGAGGCAACAGTCGGCGCAAACGTCCAGTCCAGGCCTGTAGCAGCAACTTCTTTTGCTGTGGCTTTACCAATTTGCTTAATGAGTTTCGGGTTGTTGGCGGCGCCAAGGCCGATATTGTGAGGAAAAACGGTTGCCCCAAACACATTGTTGTGACCGTGGACAGCGTCGGTCGCCCACATAAAGGGGATGCGGAACCCTCGGTCAGCATAGGCTTCTTCAAGCGCAAGGAAGTATTTGTCCGCTTCCAATGCCCAGTCCTGTGCCGTCGCATATTTATCGCTGTTAGGCCAGCCACCACCGCCGTTCAGCAAGGATCCTAGTTTGTACTGTTTGGCTTCTTCTGGTGTTACGTTGCGAATATCGGGCTGAATCATCTGCCCGACTTTTTCCTCCAGCGTCATTTGCGCCAGTATTTCCGCGACTTTGTCTTCGATTTCGGGATCTTTTTTGATTGCACTGTGTATTTGAGGCCAATCAGGGAAGTAGGGGACCTTGGATTCTATAAGGCATCCGGACAGTATCACCAACGATGTTGCCCCTGCCACGATGAATTTTCCGTTGAGCATAATGCTCCTCCCGTGGAATTCCGATATTAGGATGTGTACTTGTTCAATGCCTTAGGAAAGCGGTTTAAATCCAGATGGAAATATTTAGGCAAGTACACGCCATTAAAAAATCAGATGGTTATTCCTTTGTAAAATATTGGGTTATCTGGTTTTTTCCTCCTTCTGTGAATTAAATCCAATCGCTGTTTTTAAAAAGATCACGCTGTTTTCTATTCTTTAACCAGTTGATATAAAAGAATAAGATTCCGTTATTTATTCCGGCTGACATCAATACTATCTATTTATTGGAACGTTCTAAGGTATTTTATGGAAACACTATATAAAAATTAACAACGCGGCAACATTAAAAAAGGGTAATTATTCTTGGTTCTTTGTTAACTGGATAATTTAAATAAATTTATTTTTTATTTGTCGATGAGATAATTTTCTATAAAAAATTGGAACGATACAAAATACAGATATCCAGACGACCGTAACATTAATTAAAAGATGTGTTACTTAAGAGATTGAGTGATTTTTTATTGCCGGAAAATTTTTGCGAGGTGTAATTCAAATCCATCATGCCTCTGTTGCAACTTTGTTTTTTATGACAAAACAATGCGTTGTATCTTCCCTTCTATCAGTGGTGAGTTCAATTATGAAAAGATCATTTGACGTCATAGGTGCGCCTTTCAATCAACTGGGTTTTGTCACAACGAACGACAATACAGTTGATGCGCTGCGACGGGTGGATGGCAACAGTTGGAACGCATTGTCTGAGTGGATGGAAATCCGCAACCAACGTTGGGGATCGGATATCACGGATCTTGGAGATGTTCAGCCTGATGACGTTGTACTTAACCTGATTGAGGCAGGGCAAAAAGAGCAGGCGTTGATAGAGTATTCTGCCCGACTGAAAGAAAAGGTTATCTCAAGCTTTGAAAACCACCGGACTCCTATTGTGATTGGCGGTGACCATGTGATTTCTGTCGGTACTGTACAGGCGGCTCTGGATTACTATCAAAGGCAACGGGGAGAGAAAACGGCAGTCATCTGGATTGACGCCCATGCAGATTGCAACAACAGCCAGCAGAGCAACCTTCACGGCAAACCACTTGCTTTGCTGATGGACAGATACTCTCATAATGGCTGGGAAGTAGAGCAGGGGTTAGAGCTTGAACCGGGTGATATTTATTATCTTGGTGTGCGGGACCTGATGCTAAACGAAGCTGCGCTGATAAAGGATCTTGGTATCAAAAACTACTCTATGGACATTATTGATGACCGGGGTTTGCGCAATGTAATGGATGAGTTGTTGTCCATACTTGAAAGCAGATACGACCGCTTTTTTGTTTCGTTTGATTACGACTGTCTGGATGGTGCCCTGTTCCGGTCTTGTGCCACGCCGAATGTGGGTGGGTTTAGTGCAAGGGAAACCCTGATGATGATTGGGAAATTGGCTGCGCATAACAAATTCGTCGGTATTGATTTTGTGGAATACCTGCCGGAGTTGGACAACAATGGTGTGTCCAAGGAGTTGATGATTAAGCTCATTGATGCCGTATGGGGTTTCAGGATGTAGCTTGCACACGTTGCCGCGAAAAAAAGGAACCAACAGGAGGGAAGGTTGACCGAACTGGAAGCACGCTGGAATGCTTATTACAAAAACTCGGTAGACGTACCGCATCACCCTCAGACTGAAGATGCTGCCCGGCTTAACCGGTCTGGCAATATGACGGCCATTGATTGTGGCTGCGGTATTGGGGCTGATATTTATTACCTTGCCAACCTTGGATACAAGGTTCATGGCTTTGATAGCCATCCTGAGGCTGTTCGTACATGTCGCGAGAAGTTCCTAGAAAATTCCGCTGTATCCATTGTTCAGAGCAGTTTTGAGGATTACACCTATCCGCAAACCGGACTGATTGTCGCCAATTCCAGCCTGTATTTTTCTGAACCCTCGGTTTTTGATGATACCTGGAGAAAAATCTCCGGTGCGCTGACACCGGGTGGGATTTTTTCAGGCCACTTCCTCGGATTGGATGATGACTGGAACCAGCATTCCGACCATACGATTAATGCGTTCTCTGAATCTGACGTACAGGATCTCTTCTCAAATTTCCGGGTTCACCATTTTCACGAGAAGCACGAAATGGGTAAAACCCGGGTCGGCAAAACCAAGTTCTGGCACATTTATTCCGTTGTGGCCGAGAAGGTTGGGTAGCCGGCATTCATTCCTTGAGTGAGGCGAGAATGCCGATAGTCGTGAGGGTTACTCCTGCAAGTTCCAGCACGGTAGGCGTTTCCTGAAGGAATAAAAAGCCTCCCAGAACCGCAATAGCCGGGACGAGTGCCCCGAACAGTGAACCTCGGGCAGCGCCAAGCCTGTCTATCGCGACGGTATATAGCCACAAACCCAGTATACCTGTTACCACCCCTTGCCCGATGCCCTGCAATACCCATGTGGTGGAATCACTTTCAGTCAGGTTGATGTCTGAAAAAACAAGGATCAGCGGCACCCAGATAAAAAGCGACCATACAGATACTGTTGAAACAGCATCCCAGGCATTAAGGTTCCACATTTTCGACATTACGGTATAGAGTGCCCAGAGAACCCCGCCGAGTACCAATAATCCATCACCCAATAAAACGTCAGCGGTTGACGCATTAAAACTCTGCCAATTAACAACCAGCATCCCGGTCAGGACAAAAATATATCCGGCAATCTGAGATACAGACTTGCTTTCGCGTAAAAGTAGATAACCTCCAAGCGCACTGAGAGATAACATCGTGCCAGTTTCAACAATACCAAGGTGCCCCGCAGGGGCAAACTTAAGACCCAAGGCAGAAACATAAACATAGATTGCACCGGCTCCAGACGCTAAAACAAAAGCTCTGGCGGGTTTAATGCGTTTGTAGACTTTATTGCCAAAGTAATAGGGCAGTAGAAGTAATCCTGCAAAAACAAAACGTACAGCCACGATCTCTTCAGCAGAAAACTGTGTCGTGACACCCAAGCGGGTAATAACCGGCCACAACCCCCAGATTATCGCAGCGCCCACTCCAGCGGATATGCCAATTAAATACTGTGATCCCTTTGGGAAGTTAATTGTCTTTGAGTGCTGGTGCATTTTGGAAAACCAATATCCCATTTGTTTATCAAAGTGTTCCGCATATTCACTTAATTCGACAACGGATATTTTTTTGATTATCGTTTCAAAATAAATTTGGTGTTCGGTTGGCTGTATGAGACTTCCCAAGTTAAATGCTTTTCAAACGTTTTCGGTGGTTGCCCGGCATGGCGGATTTACCGCTGCCTCTTTAGAATTAAACATTACCCCGGCTGCGGTGAGCCATCAGATAAAACTGTTAGAAAACCAGCTTGGTATCCAGCTTTTCCATCGTCTGCCTAATGGCCTCCAATTGACTGAAGCTGGAAGGGAGCTATTACCTGAAATCAGTAAAGGCATTACGCATTTTGAGCAGGGTATTAAGCGCCTGCATCGCTCTGAACTCTCCGGACGTTTAATCGTCAATGCCGCTCCTACACTGGCATCTTTGTGGTTATTACCCCGTTTGCGGCACTTTACTGATACCTACCCGGAAATAGAGCTCCAATTGTTAACCAATGAATCTGGGCCTGAATTAGCCTCCGGGCTGGCAGATATCCGCATTGTTCACAGTACCGGTCATTTCCAGGGGCTCTGTGTACGCAAGTTAATGGATGACCCGGTATCCCCGGTCTGTTCCCCGGATTTGCTTAGTAAAGTTCCGGTGAGCTGTAAGGAGGATTTGCTCAACCATACCTTGCTACATGATGTGAATGTCCAGGAGGGAGAAGCAAAAGTAACCTGGGAAAAATGGCTGAGCGATGGAGGAGTTGATCCTGCTGGAATAAAGCACCAGTTGGGGTTTGGCAGCCACCATCTGCAAATCCAGGCGGCTGTTCAGGGTTATGGAATCGCACTTGGCCGGCTTGCGTTAATCCAGTCTCACCTGGCCGAAGGGACATTGGTACAGCCTATTTCCACCGAAACACCTTCCGGGCTGGCGTATTACACCGTAACGACAAACCTTTCTGCCCAAAAGCCCAGGGTCAGTGCTTTTCTGGACTGGGTCCATCAACTGGCCTGAATGGTTATGGGCAAGGCGTCCCAAAACAGGAATGGTGACAGAAAAGCTCAAAAACCGCATTATTTCTGATTCATTGAGCTGTTCTGTTCATCATTGAGTGGCGTAGAATCCTACACTGTGTCTCGTTAACTCAGCGAGGAGAACCCACAATGAAAGCCAAATTCCTTATTCCACTGCTTGCCGCCGTTTCTTTCGGAAGTTCTGCGATGACCCTGACCAGCCATGATATTCAGGAAGGTTCGCGTATGGCAGATACCTATGCTTATAACGGTTTCGGCTGTACCGGTGAAAACCAGTCACCGCAACTGAGCTGGAGTGATGCGCCAAAAGGCACCAAGAGTTTTGCGATTACCGCTTTTGACCCTGATGCTCCTACCGGCAGCGGCTGGTGGCACTGGGTTGCAGTCAACATTCCTGCATCACAGCACAGCCTGAATCGCGGTGAGTCCGGCCACATCAAGGGTGCGGAAGAAATGAAGAACGATTACGGCTTCAAGGGATTTGGTGGCGTGTGTCCTCCAAAAGGTGCCGGTATGCACCGTTATGAATTCACTGTATGGGCAATGCCTACAGAAAAAATGGAACTGCCAAAAGGCGCGTCAAACGCGTTGGTGGGTTACATGCTGAATGCCCAGTCGCTGGGTAAGGCACGCCTGACAGCAACATACGTAAACCAATAACACAAGTTGAAAAATAAGAGGGAGCAAACACATGGGGAAACCCCTTGTCCAAACCGGTCAGTTCCGTGGCATTCGTAAACAGCCGCTGCATAATGTACTGGTTTATGCTCCTACCCTTATTTGGGTAAACCAGGGTCACAAGCAGCTCTGGTGGCATGATACAGCCCTGGATTTTACCCAGTCAGACTGGCTTGCCATTCCGGCCAGCCAGTACCTTACCTTTGTGAACGTTCCTGACCAGATCCTGTTCCACTCCCGTACACTGACCTTTCTGGAATCCCCCCCGCAGGCATGGGTTGAAGAATCTGTGCAGTCTGCCTTGTCTGACGAACCGCGCATCCACGTTACCCAGCCTTTGGCTTATTGCTTTGATGTCATGACCGATATGGTGGCGAATGCGCTGTCTGAAGAGACGCAGCGGCAGTTTCTGATGGGGTTCTATGCAGAATTGAAACAGGCTGGGGTGCTGCACCTGCTGTTTCCGGGGGAGGGGCAGTCCCTGAGGGAAAAACTGTCGCGTTACCTGAGTGTCAACCCTGGGGATGATCATAAGATTGAGGTGGTTTCAGGGCACTTATCCATGAGCCGGGCAACCATGAACCGTAAGCTTGCTGCCGAGGGAACCAGTTTCCGCCAGGTCCTGGCAGAAGTCAGGATGGGTTATGCCCTCAGCCTTATCCAGGAATCACGCAGCCAACTGGATGTGGCTCTGGCCTGCGGATACCAGTCAGAAGCCCGATTCTCATCACGCTTTAAGCAGCAATTCGGGCTGACACCAAAGCAGTACGTCCAGACACTGTAACTGCCGGCAGTTATTCAAAATTCCTCAGCCACTCTTTGAGTAACAGTGCCAGTTGTTGCTGTTGCTCAGGGGAAAGCGTTGCCAGCAAATTTGCCTGGGTATCGACGTGGGCGGTCAGTGCTTCATCAATAAGATTTCGCCCGGTATCCGTCAGCGACACAGTCACACTCCGGCGGTCTTCCGTACTGTGTTCCCGTTTGATCAGGCTTTTTTCTTCGAGACGGTCCAGCCGGTTTGTCATCGCGCCTGAGCTTAACATCATGGTGTTAAACAGCTCGGAGGGAGTCAGGGAAAAGGGCTTCCCGGAACGTCGGAGTGTTGCCAATACATCGAATTCGCCTTGGGTCAGGCCGAATTGTTTGTGCAGGTCAGATATCTGTTTTTCAGCATATTTGCTGATCCGCCACATCCGGCCGAGTACTGTCATTGGCAGGGTTTCCACATCCGGCCTCTGTTCCTGCCATTGCTCAGCAATACGATCAACGGCGTCCTGCTGTTTTTCCTTCATGATGCTTCGATTCTCATTATCTTGACGTGGAGATACTTTACACCGAGAGGTTGAATCCTGTACAGTTGATTTATCTTCACGTAGAGATACTTTGTATGAATATATTAATTGCCATGATTGGCCCAGCACTGTGGGGGACGACATACGCGGTTACCCAGTATGCGTTTGCTGGCTGGCCGCCTATGTTGCTGGCGGTTTTACGGGCCCTGCCAGCAGGTTTGTTCTTGCTTATTGCGCTGCGTCCGGCATTACCACGCGGCAGGCAATGGCAACCGCTGATCATCAGTGCAGCACTTAACATCGCCGTCTTTTTCACACTTTTGTTTATTGCTGCCGTGCACCTGCCTTCTGCTTTTGCGGCCGTTGGTATGGCATCAACACCTGTGTTTGCCTTTGTGATCAACAGCCTGATATACCGTCAGCTTCCCTCAGTGATCCAACTGGTGTTGGCGGGTGTCATGCTGGTGGCTGTCTGGCTGCTGTTTGACCCGGCAAATTCCTCCCTGAGCCTGGTAGGAATGGCAGCTATGGTGGCAGCTATTGTGGTGATGCTGTCCGGCAGCCTCTACGCCAAGAAAGTACTGGTGACAATACCGGGTAAGACCCTGCTGGTATGGCAGCTCACGCTGGGCGGGTTAATGCTTCTCCCCCTTGCCCTGGGCCAGCTTGCGCTGATGGGTGAAGCCAGAGCTGAACTGGTGTTCGGTACCACACAACTGTTTGGGCTGTTGTGGCTGATATTTGCCAATACCGTTGTAGCGTATTTCCTGTTTATCTGGGTGTTGCCGCGAATCTCCATTGTGCAGCTTGCGTTTGCCAGTGTGACTAATCCGGTCGCAGGCGTGCTTGCAGGTGTGGTGTTGGTGGGAGAGCAGTATTCCGGTTTCCAGTATTTCCTGATGGGAGTCTTGGTGGTCAGTGCGCTTGCCGCGCAATTAGGGGACAAGAGCCGGAAGAAGGTATAAGTTCAGTCAGATCGAAAAGTAAAAAACAACTTTAAAAATCCGGGCCAATCGAAGACCCGGATTTTTTTTGCATTGATTTGTGACTGCCGGTTCAGAGTGAGCCAACCTCAATGCGGTAGTTAATCAGCAGCGGTTTGTCCGGAGACAAAGCAACAGCAGTCGGCGTGCCTGTGTTTGCCATCGGGTTGTTCTGGCAGGCAGTGAGTGCCGACAGGCCAAACGGTGAACAGACGGGCTCCAGGCCGATGCAGAGATTTCTTCCGTTCCAGGGGAACTGTTTCTGCCCGTAATTGGAATACCAAAGCAACAGGCCAGGCAGTGTTTGCTCATCCCACGTCAGGGCGACACCATATTTTTCGGCAAGGTTCAGCAATGTGACCTTGCCGGTGGTTCCTTCCAACTGCAGCAGCTCTTCTGCCGGCTCTGAAAACGGGATCCGGCTTGCGTTGACCGGCTGGTTGTCTGTGCCGGGTACGGCTCTAAGGTCGGTAAACACCCTGTCCGATTTAAATATGTGCCCATGCGGTTCAACCACAGCGGGATGCGTCCAGCCCCGAGTCAGTGCAGCCGGGCGGATTTCAGCCATACCCGGTTGTCCCGGCAAACGAAAACAGGCATGGAGGGCAATGGGCTGGCTGCATGCTTCCCTTGCTTCAACCTCCAGGGTGATGTTGAGGGCAGGGCTGGCTGGGTCAGGGGTGATAGTGCGGACCAGCCGTTTTACCGGGTGGGACTCAGGGTAGTCGATAAAAAGAGAGATCTTGTCCGGCCCGGCAGCGCCGAATGTCCAGTGGTTATTGGCGCTGTAACCATGGACATCATTGACCGCTTCACCTTCGGCCATCACGGCCTGCCATGCTGCAGGGAACCCGGCAACCGGCATTGGGTAGCCAAAGGGTACGCATGGCCACTCCCCCCGCAATGCGGCGGTAAGGTTGTCCAGCGATGAGCGCTCTGGTTCATCGTGCCAGGGAGCAAGGTAAAAAGGGCTGACCTGTTGTCCGCCGGGCAGGGCAAATACGCTTGGGCCCAGCATGCCCCCCATGGACTCGACACAGACAGTGCCGTATTTCCAGCCAAGGGAGCGGCGCATTGTCTCTGTGGTCATTGTCCCTCCTTCCTGTTTTTCCTGACGCAGTAACGGTTATCGCTATGCTGGCTTTTCTACAATAGATACCGGTGTTGGTACGTATACGGAGTCAACCGGTGGAAGCAACCTGCCTGTCGCTGTATCCCTGCGCAAACTTGCCAGGCTGTTGGTCAGCTGGTTTCCGGCTATAACCCAGTTACCGTCTGACGTAATGGTAAAATCCCGTGGGCAACTGCCCCCGGTTTCAAAGGCATCGACATAGTGGAGAGTGCGGTAATCATCCGAAATGGCAAACAGTGCTATCTGTGATTGCCGCCTGCCGGAGACATAGAGAAAACGCCCGTCCGGTGACAGCCGGATGGCGGCAATGGAACCTTCTACGTCAGCGGGTCTTTCAAATGCCTGTAGCTGGTATTCGAACTGCCAGCCAAGCCCGCTGCGGGAAAGCACCAGCACTGATTCATCCAGCTCGCAGGCGACATAGGCATAGTGCCCGTCAGGGCTGGTAACCATATGCCGGGGGCCGCAGCCTGCCGGTACGGCACACTCGGATTTTTCCGTTATTTCCCCTGTATCACTGAGCCTGTAGCTCCAGACTTTGTCTGAACCCAGGTCAATGTTGTGCAGACAGCTTCCGTTGTCTGTAAAGGTTACCTGGTGGGCATGAGGGCCTTCCTGCCGGGCTTTAAGCGGTCCTTCTCCCTGGTGGACAATGTGGTTGATCGGGGTCAGATCCCCGTTGTCGCCATACTCAAACAGGGAGACTTCCCCGGTCCAATACTGGGCAGTGGCAACTCGCCGGGTTGCCTCGTGCAAGGTGACATGACAGGGAATTTCACCTTGCACAGGATGGGAAAACAATGAGTGCTCTGTTTGCGTATCCATCAACAAATACTGGATAGCGGGTGTGTCCGAAGTGAATACTTCCTTACAGGCAAAGAGCTGTTTTCCGTCGGATGACAGCGACAGGTAGGAAGGGTTGAGGCACTGGGTGACTAACGTGGGTGTTCCAAAACTGCCGGATTCCGGGTCGAAGCTCACCGAGTAGATTCCCTCTCCGTTGGCTTCGACGCCAACAATCGGGAATGAGTAGGTACCGATAAAAAATTCCATTTTCGCCTCACATAATGCCAAATTTCTCGAATGCCTCGACGGTGCTCATTCCCTGGTTAAGGGCTTCCCGGACTTTGTTTTCGCCCCGGACTTTCTCATGGGCTTTTGCCAGCACCTCGGCTTCAATTTCCTGTGGAATGCACAATACACCGTCGCAATCGCCAAAGATGATGTCGCCCGGATTGATATTGACCTGCCCAATACGGATTGGGACGTTGTAATCGATAACTTTGCCCCTTGGGCCTTGATCCTGAGCGTAACAGCCACGGCTTGCTACCGGAAAATTGAGAGAAAGTATTTCATTGCTGTCGCGCAGGTATCCGTCGAGTACCGCACCGGCTGCTTCCAGCCTGAGTGCCCTTGTCGACATCAGGCCGCCCCACAGGGCATAGCTGGGTGAGGCCCCGGTGCAGATATACACATCATCCTTTTTCAGGCTGTCGAGTGCCTCGAACATCAGGCCGAAAGGCTGCCGCATAAGGGGGTTTGCAGTGTGCTTCTCGGTTTCGCTGAAAACGTCTGCTTCCAGCACCGGCATCGCGCGCCCGGCAATCACCATGCTTCTGTCCAGCGGTGAAAGATAGGGTGGGAGGAACTGACGGGTATACCCCATTTTGTCCATCACATCGCCGATAACGGCACTGAACAGTTTTTCCCTCATGAGGCAAAAATCAACGTTGTCCTGCTGGGATTGCTTTTGCATAAGGACTCCTTACTCCGGGCAGTATCAGTGATGGTGCGGTCAGGCTGCCACGCCGAGACTTTTCAGTGAGGCACGGATATAGCCCATGGCATAGGCCATGCCTGCATGCCATGACGCGTTGCAACTCATCTGGGGTGTATGATCAGGGATGATGACGCCGGAATAGCTGTTATCTTTCAAGATGCGCAGGATATGCTGGACATCAATATCCCCTTCGTCGATAAAGACCTCCCGGTAGTCGGGCACTTTGCCTTTGACATTCCTGAGGTGGATATAGCCAATTTTGTCATCCCGGCACCAGCGTTCCACTTCGTCATAGACGGTGCTCTCGCTCATCTCTGCTACGGTTCCCAAACAGAGTTCAGCACAGTTGCTGGGGGAGGGGCGCTCCCGGAAAGACTTGTCGTAAAAACGGGGCTGGTACACCAGACGGGCATGGCCACGCATTACCGGCATTGGCGGGTCGTCTGGGTGGGCTGCCAGCCGTACCCCGGCTTTTTCAGCAACCGGAAGCAAGACATCAAGGAAATAGTGGTAGTTTTCCCAAATCTGGTCGGAAGATACTGGTGGGATATGCCCTTCCGGTGCATTTTCGTCATACACCATGTTCCAGATCATGCCATTCGGTACCGGGCTGAGGGAAAGGGCATCCTCTTCCCGCAGGCCGACACTCCGGGCCCCGGCGCGTGCAAGCTCTCCTTCGTACCAGCCACAAACCCCAGCGATGGAAAAGTTGTATCCCATCACAGGAATGCCGACGTCGCCCATATTGCGGATGATCTGCGCCAGATCGTCGAGTTGCCGGTCGCGCTCAGGTCCGCCGAGAAGAACGTCATACCAGTGTGCCGGGTCGAAGTTTTCGATCGCTGCCAGTTGAAGGTCTGCCGCTTCAATGTCGGATTTCAGTGACTGTAAACCCGCTTTGGTCCACGGGGATTTATCACCCTGGGTATAGCCCCAGCCGTCCTTCTGCTGACCAGGAAGGGAAGGGGATTTGGCAAAGTAGTCGGTAAGGTGCGCCACAATATGCGTTGCACTGCACTGACGGGCAAACGCATAGTTTTCTGCGGTCAGCATGTGTTTGTAGAGCCCAAAACCTAACTTCATTTTCATTCCCCTCGTATGAGATTACGTGCCTTTGTAGCCCAGGTTCCTCGATATCACCTTGCAGGCGTTTTTCAGCATTTCCAGCGCTTCATCCGGCTGGGTTTCCTGCGCATATTTCTGGGACAGGAATGGGATAGTGACGACGCCGGCAATGCTGGATGTGTAGTCGAATACCGGGACAGAGAGGTTGAGGATGCCGGGGACAACTTCAGACTGCAGTCTTTCACTCCCGTTACGGACAATACTGTCCAGCCGGTTTTTAAGTGCGGCTTTTTCGGTTTCCGTTGTCAGGCTGTCGAAAAATGCCTGCTGGATTTCCCGGTCAGAATAGGCGACCAGAACAGCACCGGAACTGGTTTCCAGCGCCGGGTACCGGCTGCCTGTTGCGACGGAGTAGTGTGTACCCAGTGGAGGATCCTGCTGGTGGATAATGGTGATTTCCAGGCCGTTGAGCAGCGCGAGGTGGCAGCTTTGCAAGGTGGTTTTACATACTGCTTTTACTTCAACATGGGCTGCTTCAACCAGGGTTTGCACCGGGTAGTGCCGGTTTGCCACTTCAAACATTTTCAGGGAGAGGTGGTAAGTGGATTTCGGGCCACTTGAATAGATGTACCCCCGGTGTTCCAGCACCTGGAAAACCCGGTACAGGCTGGTTACAGAGCGTCCGAGCTTTCGGGCGATCTCTGACTGGGTTGCGCCATCCGGGCTTTCTGCCAGCAGTTCCAGTACGCTGAGTGCTTTGTCTACCGCTGGAACTGAATATTTGGTTTCACTTTTGTCCATGTGTCATCCGTGTGTTATTGGTTTTGTTGTTCCTGTTCGACCGTTTTGGCGGCAAGCTTCCGGTCTGCGCTGATAATTTCCCTGATAAGACTTTGCCTTTCCTTGGCGCTGACAAATTCCAGCCGACGGATACCGAGGGGGTCGATAACGGTTCTGAGAACCCGAAGTTCTTCCGCTGTCGGTTCGGCCATCGTTTTACAGTTATCTGCAAATATCACCTTAAAGCCGGTTTGCCGGACAATTTCCTCCCGGCTTGCACCCGGCATGGTTTCTGTCACGACAAACTGACCGGCCTGTTCATCATATTCAAACAGGCAAAGGTTGGTAATCAATGCCACCTTGCCGGGTCGGTAACCATAGCGCAGGCGTTGCTGTTCTGTCAGGATGCTGCGTCCGGCACTGCAAATTTCCACGTTTTCTACCAAGGCATTCGGGTTGTGGCGGGGAACATACACAATGAAGTGTTGGTGCATGTTGGCAACATCTGCCATACCGCCCTGACCGGGCAGGCGCACCTGGCCTCCGTCCGGTTTGGAAATAGAGAGGGTGTTGGTAAACCCCTGGGCGTCAATCTGCGCCGTCCCGACAATTTCATGGCTGACAAGGCTGCCCTGGTAGGTGTTCCAGTAGGTGTCCTCCCCGCCGGTATGGCTGACTGCACTGTGGGTATCCATCGCTTCCAGCATGGTCAGGGAAAGGGTACCGGCATCCACGTCCACGGTACCGCCGCTGAATGTGGTGAGAATCAGGTCCGGCGCATGGAGTCTTTTTGCCAGACGGTAAGCGACATTGGCAAGGGGGGAAACTGCACCGGCACTGGCGTAGCTGTTATTGTCGAGAAGCCGCGCAACCCGGATTGTCATCAGCTCATCAACGGTTGCCTGTTCTGGTTGTCTGGCCTTTACAACGGACCGTTGTAACGAAAAATAGCAGCGCGCCGGGAGGCTGGCGGCTTGCCGGATAAAAGGCGGAATCCCCTCATTTGAGGGAGCCAGTTCGTCGAAAAGAACCGCTTCTTTGTCAAAAACGATGTCCATCAGCCTTCGGTAATCAGTGGTGTAATAGGGCAGGCAAGAGCAGGGGTATGCGCCACCGGGAACCTTTGAAATCGCCGAAATACGGTTTCGGGGGATCACGAAGTTGCGGGGGCCTTGCTGCAACGTGCCAGCAGGGATAATTTCTTCCACAGTGACCAGTACCTGTCCGGCAGCCCCAGCCACAAGTTTGTCGAGGGAGTGGGCACCGTACAACTCAACATTGCCGTTTTCGTCAGCCCTGGGTGCATGGAGCAAAAAGACATCGGTGGACATGGCACGCACCAGAGAAAGCATCTGGTTACTTTGGGCGTCGTGGTAGGGAACCAGTGCCGGGCAGGTGTTGTTGAGCTCAGAGCCCTCGGGGCTCTGCATCGGCAGGAAGGGCAGGTTCTGCTCTGTGGCACGCAGGCTTTGAATAAGTGCCAGCGCAGGCCAGTCTGTCATAGGTATTTCACCGCTTTCCACGGCCTTGCGGAATTTTGGGGCCAGCCCGAAGATATCCAGGCTTGAGAAGCAAATATCGATGCTTTTTACCGCGCCAGCTTCGAGCAACAACTCCAGTGGCAGTCCGCCCGCCCAGTTGAAGTAGCGAAGATCCTGTGTTTTCTGGGCGCAGACAGCGCGAACCAGCGCAATGGGCAGGCGGGCAAAGTGGTGGCCCCCGACAGAAATCCGGCTGCCGGAGTCCACTCTCGCTGCCAAATCCTTAAGCGGCAGAAACTCGGGGCGGTTGTTCTTGACCAGGTTCATGGCTTCTCCCTTGTCAGGTGACTGACGGCTGTTAACCTGTCTCACCCACTGAATAGCGCGCGGTGATACAAAGCCCTCCGTCAACCCGGAGATCGGCTCCTGTGGTGAACCCGGCAGCATCGGAGGCTAGGTAAACCGCAGCTTCTGCAATTTCTTCCGGCTTGCCGATACGCCCGATAGGGTGCATGCCGACAAAGGCATCCATGATTTTGTCCCCTTCGGGGCTTTCCCGGATGACCTGTGCCACCATGGGTGTGTTGATGGTGCCGGGAGAGATGGTATTGACCCGGATGTTGTGGGGGCCAAACTCCACAGCCAGTTGTGTGGTCAGGGAGATAATACCGCCTTTAATGGCAGCATAGGCGCTCCACCCCTGAAGCCCATTGTGTGCCTGCGCAGAAGCCATGTTGACGATGGCTCCCCCGCCGTTTTCCATCATGTAGGGAATGGCAAACTTGCAACCGCGGAACACGCTGCTGAAATTGATGGCAAGAATGTCCTGGTATTCCTGTTCTGTCATCTCGTAGATCGGCACCCCGCCAATGGCGGCTGCGGCGTTGTTGACCAGGATATCCAGTTTGCCAAACGTGGATACTGTTGTATCAATCAGGTTTTTCATGTCGGCTTCCAGGCCGACATTGGTCTGGATGAACAGGGCAGTGCCGCCGGACGAGGTAATTTCAGCCTCTGCAGATTTCCCCTTTTCCTGCTGAATATCCCCTAATATGACCGTTGCCCCTTCGGCTGCCATGGTTTTGGCAATCACCCGCCCAATGCCATCGGCTGATCCGGTGACAATGGCTACTTTTCCTGCAAGTCTGTCCATGATGTCCTCCTATTGATGTTTTTTCTTAACCGAATCCAGCGCGACAGCAATAATGATGACGATGCCGGTCACCACTAGCTGCCATTCCGTTGGCGCGCCAAGCATGCCCAGCCCGTTGGAAACAAACGCCAGTATCAGGACGCCCAGCAGCACGCCCCACAGGCTGCCAATGCCCCCGGCGAGACTGATTCCTCCCAATACCGCCGCCGCTACGGCCTGGAATTCATACCCGATACCGGCAAGGTGGACGGCAGAGCCAAGGCGGGAAGCGAGCAAGATGCCGCCGATAGTGGCGGTGAGGGAACAGAGTACAAAACAGGTGAATTTGACCCGCTTTACGTTGTACCCGGCAAGCCGGGCCACTTTTGCATCACTGCCGATGGCATACACCTTGCGCCCGAACCGTGTGTGCCGCAGCATGACTGCGAGCAGCACAACCATGATGCCGGCAATGAGCGCCGGGTAGGGGAGGATGTCGGCAAAACGCCCGTTCCCGAGCAGGAAAAATGACTCAAGGTAGATGTCATCTGCAATGGCTTTTTTGCCGGTATAGAGATACACCGCACCCCGGATAATAAACAGGGTGCCCAGCGTCACAATCAGGGAGTTGATGCGAAGGTAGACCGCCAGGTAGCCATTGATAACCCCAATCGCCAGCCCGCAAAGCAGTGCACTGGCAATGCCCAGCTCCATTGAACCGGTGGCGTTCATCACCTCAATCAGGGGGATTGCGACGGCGGCAACCAATGACCCGACCGAAATATCCACTTCCCCGGAAATAAACACGATGCTGACACCCAGAGCCAGGGTCAGGATGATCGATGCCTGTCCCAATACGTTGGTGAGGTTCCGGACAGAGAAAAAGTGTTCAGACAGCAGGGAGAAAACCACCACGATGGCGACCAGTGATACCGCAAGTGCAAACTCGTTACGTCGGGTCAGGCTTGCCCACAACGATGGCTTTGCTGGCTCCGGTGGGGTCAGGACTTTTTCATCTAATTGCTGCATCCAGAATCTTCTCCTGTGTTGCCTCACTGCGATCAAATTCCGCTGTGATTCGTCCCTGTGACATTACGACTATCCGGTCGCACATTCCCAAAAGCTCTGGCATTTCAGAGGTCATGATGACAATACACATCCCTTGCGATGCAAGGCTGTCTATCAAGGTATAAATCTCAGACTTTGCCCCGACATCAATGCCCCGGGTGGGTTCGTCAACAATCAGTACCGACAGCCCGTACATCAGCCAGCGTGACAGCATGACCTTTTGCTGATTGCCACCGGACAGCGTGTTTGTCAGTTGTGCCAGAGAGGTGATTTTGATTTTGAACTGTTCCACGTACTCCTGGCAGGCGGCCTCTTCTTCACCCGCTGCGACAAAACCGTGCTGGCTCAGTTTATCGAGGGAAGCCAGGCTCATGTTGTCCATGACACTGGCTTCCAGCATCAGGCCCTCTTCCTTCCTGTCTTCACTCATCAGGCCGATGCCGAGTGCCTTTGCGCGCTCGGTGGTGTGGGGTGAAAGGTGTTCGTTGTTGACGACGATGCTGCCTTCACTGATATCGTCAAAACCTACCAGCGCCTTGGCGAGCTCAGTCCGGCCTGCGCCAACCAGGCCAAAAAATCCCACGACTTCCCCGGTTTTGGCGCTGAAGCTGATGTCGTGCAGTTTGTCCGGAGTACTCAACCCGTTTACCTCCAGACGGAGCGGTCCGGAGGTGTGCTCGGTTTTTGGAAAAAGGTCGTCAATTTCCCGGCCGACCATGTCAGTTATCAGGCTGGCATGAGTGTGTTCACGGGTGGGTTTGGTTGAAACCAGGCAACCGTCGCGCAGCACAACGCAGCGGTCTGATATTTCAAAAAGCTCTTCAAGTTTGTGGCTGACGTAGATAACGGCAATGCCAAGGCTTGTCAGTTTCCGGATGACGATAAAGAGGTTGCGAATTTCTGCCGGGCTGAGTGATGACGTCGGCTCGTCCATGACAACCACCTTGGCATCGCTGCTGATGGCGCGGGATATTTCCACCAGTTGTTGCTGGCTGATGGGCAGGTCACCGACCTTGGTATCCGGGTTTAAATCGAACCCAAGGCGGTCAAACAGCACAGAAGCTTCCTGCCGGATGAGTTTCCAGTCTACCGTCCCCAATGCCGTACGTGGGTGCGACTCCATAAAGATGTTTTCAGCGACGGTAAATTCGGGGATCAGGGCGATCTCCTGGAACACCGGCTTTAACCCGGCGTTCAATGCATCGGATGGCGAACTGAATGCAACCTTCTCGCCGCTGAGGAAAATATGCCCGTCATCCTGAGGGAAAACCCCACAGAGGATTTTTATCAAGGTCGATTTTCCTGCCCCGTTTTCCCCAATCAGGGCGAGAACTTCGCCGGGGAACAGTTCCAGTGAGACGTTGTCGAGAGCTTTTACACCTGGGAAAGCCTTGCTGAGGCCTTCAATCCGGATGATCTCTGAAGCGCTACTCATCGTCAGGCCTCCTCCTCAGCATGTCGAGGTAAACCGCCAAAATCAGGAACACGCCGGGGATGATAATTTGCCAGTCCTGGTTCCAACCGAGGATGATGATGCCGTTATCAATGATCTTGAGGATAAAGACAGCAAGCACGGTGCCTAAAATGGAGCCGCTGCCGCCAAAAAGGCTGGTACCGCCAAGCAATACTGCTGCGATAACGATCAGTTCAAACCCTTTCCCAGCAGTGGGTTGCCCGGCATTGAGCAGTGACGCGAGGATGACGGCAGCAACACCGACCAGCGCACCAAGGATGATAAAGGCTGTGAGTTTGACCCTGCCGGGAGAGATGCCGGACAGTTTGGCGGCATTTGCATTGGCACCAACGGCCGTTATCAAGCGTCCCTGCCGGGTTTTGGAAAGCAGCACGGCACCCAGTAATACAGCAATGGCAGAAATGATGACCGGGATGGGAATGCCCATCCAAAAGCCGGTTGCCACATCGGCAAATGCCGGGAGCTGGTGATGGTTCTGCACGGCTTCCCGGGTGTACAGGAAGACACCGCCCTGCAAAATCATCATGGTGGCGATGGTACCTATCAGGGAATTAACCTTCAGGCGGGTGGCTACCAACCCGTTGAATGCGCCAACCAGAATGCCAAACCCGATGCCTGCTGCAATGCCCGCCGTAAGGCTGTGGGTCTTGTTAACCACATCCATCACAATGCAGGATGCAAACCCCATAGCCGCACCCACGGAGATATCCACTTCACCGGAAATCAGCAACAACGTCATGCCAACCGCAACAGTCAGCACCAGGGATGACTGGTGCAATACAGCGATGATGTTTGCCGGGGTCAGGAATTTGTCGGAGGCCAGGCCGAGCCCGGCTATCAGAGCCACAAGCAGCAAAACCAGAAAAAGCTGCTTGGAGCGCCCTGCCCGTTCCCAGATTGTGCGGGGTACTGCAACGTCCATATTTTCATCCCTTTATCTCAGTGAGACGGTTAGCCTGCTGTGCCAGTGGTACAGGCTAACCCGTACCACCGGGACACTGGCGTCTTACAGGTCAGAGGCGTATTTCATGCACTTTGCAGGCGGAACCAGCCCATTGACTTCATCCCATTTGATTTTGCGAGCCTTGCCATCGTAGGAATAAAAGCGGCTGAAGTTTTCCAGGTTCAAGGTGTAGGTTGGGCTGACAACGTGCTCAGGCAGGTTTTCCTTGTTGTACAGCGCAACGGCTGTGTCCATGGTGGTAAAGCCGACTTTTTCCGGGAACATGGCAGCTTCCAGTTTCAGTGGGCTGTTGTCTTTGGACATTTCGTTCAGAAATGCAAGCCCTTCTGCACCGGTACCGACCACAATCAGTTGGTCTTCCGGTAACCCGGCAGCCCGCCACGCCTGAAGCCCACCAAGTGCCGATGAGTCGTTAATGCCGTAAATAATGTTGATGTTGGAATCGGCTGCCAGTGCTGCGGAGGAGACCTCCTGGGAGCGGTCAGGGTTTCCGCCACCGTCCAGGTCATGCACCATTTTGGCTCCTGGGATAATGGTATGGAGGCCATCCATAAATCCCTGGCTGCGTAACACTGTTGCAGACAACAGGGGCAGGCCGACGTTCATTACCCGGACATCCCCATCGAGGGTTTCCTTGGCAAGTTTGCCGGCTTCGACGCCCGCGTTATACCCGGTGTCATAATCGCAAATAGCAACAAGCGTTTGCATTCCCCTGGCTGGGCTGCCCTCAAGGACGACAGGGATGCCGTTGGCCTTGGCTCTTCGGAGGATGGGGACAACCCCCTGCTCGTTTACCGGTGTGATGATAAGTACATCGACATTACGGGCCATGAAGTCTTCTGCTGCAGAAACCTGCTTGGCGATATCCAGGTTGGCATCAATGACTTCAAGCTCTACCCCGAGTTCCTTGCCCCTTTGTTTCATGCCTTTTATGACGTTCTGGTACCACTCATGAGTGGCGTAATTGACAATGTATCCGGCCGTTTTCGGACCTTCGGCTACGGCATTGGCTGAAACAAACAGGGCACAGGCTGAGAGGGTAAACAGCCTTGCCTTCGTAATGAATCCTTTCATGTTCATGTCTCCTGAAAGTGGTGATTCCCAGTGATTGGGCGTACATTCCTGACAGAATTCGGCGTGACTAGATCTCTGTGTCCGGCCGTTTCTGCACGGTCACATCTTCAGATTTCATCAATTTTTCTATTGCCTCTTCCGTGACACCGTGTTCACGCAAGATTTCGATACTGTGTTGCCCGATAAGGGGAGCCGGACGTTCAATGGTTGCGGGGGTTTCACTCATGGAAACCGGCGGGGCAACGGTTTTTACATCGCCCGCTGTCGGGTGCCGGTAATGGGTGATCATGCCCAGGTGCCTGACCTGCGGATCTTCACTTGCCTCGCGAAAGTCCTTGATTTCAGCACACCAGATATCAGCCGCCAGCAGTTTTTCAAGCAGCGGGGCCCGGTGGAATTTTTGCGTTTCCCGGTTGATGGCCTGCCAGATTTCATCCCGTTTTTCGAAAAGGGTCTGGGGGTCGTCATAGTGAGAGAGGTAGCTGGCATCAAGCACATCAATTAAGGTTGAATAAGGGCTCATGGCGATGGTGACAAAGCCATCCTTGCACTCGTAGACCCCGAATGGTGCATCCATACCGGGGTGGCCAATACCGGAGTTAGGCCGCTGGAAATCCTGGTCGAGGTTAAGGACAGTTAAATACTCCTGCCCGAGGTGAGCCATCATCCCGGCGAGAAGGTTAACTTCGATTTTCTGTCCCTTGCCGGTTTTCTCTCGGTAGTAGAGTGCCGCCAGAATGGCATAGACCATGTTCATGGCCCCAATCTGGTCTGCAATACCCGCTCCTGTGGGCACCGGCGGTTGGGACGCCTGCCCTGTATTGGAAGCCAGCCCGATTAACCCCTGGACCAGCATGTCTTGCCCCGGCCTTGAAAGGTAGGGGCCGCTTTCGCCATAACCGGAGCCGGAGCAATAGATAATGCCGGGGTTGACGGCCTTGAAGTCGTCATAACCGTAACCCAGTTTTTCCATGACGCCCGGCCGGAAATTTTGCACAACGACATCGGCAGTTTTCGCCATCTCCATGATGACACTGTGGATGTCACGGCTTTTAAGGTTGACGGCCAGCGAGCGTTTGTTCCTGTTCCAGGCGAGGAAACTCGGGCTTTCTGTTCCGCCCACCCATTTGTTAAAAAAGGTGATGCTGCGAAACAGGTCGCCTTTGTGGTGGCGTTCAACCTTGATGATGTCTGCCCCCATGTCACCAAGCATCTGGGTGGCAAATGGCCCTTGCAGCAAGTGGCTGAAGTCGAGCACTTTTATTCCTTCCAGAGCTTTTTCCATGATCTCCTCCCAACCTTAACCGTTTGCAGATGGTGCATCTGCTGACTGGCAATCCCGGTAAGCGTCACTGAGCTTCTTCCAGACTGCCTTTTCGTCTTTTTCTTTTCGCACTGCCTTTGCGATGTCAGTGGTTGCGAACCGGAAAAAATCCATAAATCCGGGGAACCGGGGACGCAGGTAAGCATGTGTGGTGGCAGGCAGGGTTTCAGCGAAGAAGTTGCTGTACTGAAGGTCTGCATCCGGGTTTTGCCATGCCCCCCCATAACCGGGCTGCCCTCCGGAAAAAATGTATTCCTTGCTCTGGAAATCCGGCTGGCATAAAAAACTGAGGTAGTTCGCCGCAGCGTCGGAATTTTTCGAATGCCGGCTGATGGCAATTCCCGCACCGCCAAGCAGTCCTCCCTGTGCTGGCAACCTGTTGTTAAAAGCGACGATGTCACCAAATTGAAGTGGGGCGGTTAAGTGGCGCGATGAATAGTTAAGGTAGCCGAACCCCAAGGGGTTATAGGGTACATCGTCGTGCGCCACCATATGCTCGTAGCAACGGATTGGGTTCCAGTCATGTGAGTCCGGGTGAGCGTATTCCAGAAGGGTTTGGAGAACAGAAACTGCCCGTGTATAGGCAGGATAGGGAATGAAATCCTCCCCGGTTTTGAGGGGGGAACCCATCGCAGCGGTCACACTGAGAAAGCTGCACATGATATCCAGCGGGATGGCTGGAAACCCGAGGTACAGCCCTTTACGTTTCGCTTTCCCGCCGAGAATTAAAAGCTCATCAAGCCGCGTCGGTACGGAAAATGACTCGGCATCGAATACGTCCTGACGGAAAGCCGCCACCTGGGACGCGGCATCTATGGGCAATGCGTAGAGCGCATCATCATAGAGGTAGGATCGGTACGATGCGCCTACAGAGTGTGTTTGGTGCGCATCAATAAGGGAAGCGGGAAGAAGTTTGTTCAGATCGTGGAAATAGGTGTGTTTAGCGGCTTCCCCGATAAATGGGTGATCGATAATCAGCAAATCATAGCGTTCCAGTACGCTTTGCAGATCACCTTCGCCAAAACTGCTCAGGTGCTGCCTGTCCCACTCAATATCCACATTCGGGTGTAACTCCCGAAATACAGGGATGCTGCTTTCCAGCGGTCCCCAACATCGTTTGTGGTCCCAGGCCAATCCTTTCAGCCGTATGGGTGGTTCGCGATCCATGCCAATTATCCTACTCGTTTACTGTTCCGGGTGATAATTCAGTGTCGCTGTGAATAACTTTTATATACGTATATTAATTTTTCTATATGAATGATGATGTCTCTAAAGTAGGACGAATTTAAATAAACAGAATTCAGGCGAATTATGGCCTTGACTTACTGCGGTGGGTTCAATTTTGTTTGTGTGAATTAAAGTGTTGTAATTTAGGAGATTATATTGAATGCAGGATGGGTTGTTTCTGACTGAATATCAGTGCTGAAAAATCCATATCACACTCAGCCAACAGTAAAATTATTTTTGTATATGAAGATTTATCTGCCGAAATTGTTCCACTGAAGGAAACATCGTTCTACAGCCGAAGGCAAAAATAAATATGCCACTCATTGAGTGGCATATTGTTTGGGTGTGTAGGGTTTAATGAGTGTTATGCCGTGGCCTCTGCTGCCGCAGCACGTTGTTTTCTCTTCAGGCCAACCAGCATCACGGCGCAGGCCATACCGGTCAGCGATACTGCCAGACCAATAGTGAAGATGGTCTGGTAGGCGGTGACTTCATCAAAGTTGTCAATGATCCAGCCATTCAGCGCATAGGCCCAGAATACAGAAGCGTATGCGGCGAATGAGCCAACGCTCATCGCAGAACCGCTGATTTGTTTCGGTACGCCAGCTTCTGCAACCGGAGCCAGAATGATGCCTTTGGCAAGGAAGATGCAGAACGAAAATGCCATCAGGAGGGCAATGTTCATAAACAGCATATCTGGGGTCTTCGGTAACATGATGACACCGAGCAAACAGGTTGCAGTCAGGCCCAGTGAGAAAATCATCATCTTAACTGATGACTTGAACACAAAGTCTGACAGAGAACCGGCGATAAGGCCGGCAACAACGCCCATTGCACCAGTGTTAATGATACCGAACAGCGCTGCCTGGGCGGTGGAGATACCAAATACAGCTTGCAGGTAAGGAACGGTGTAAATCAGGGTGATGTACGTCCAGTACACGGTCAGTGATGTAAACGCAGCCAGCCACACGGTAGGCATTTTCAGTACCTGAATCAGGCCCATCAGCGCAGCTTTGTTTTTGTTCTCGCCATTTTCAGGGTCGATACGGTTGTCCGGTACAAACTTCCACACCAGGTAGATCATTGGCAGGATCAGCAGCGTGTAAACCACTATCGCGCCCTTGAACACCAGTATGGAACCGCCAACCAGCGCCATGATGCCTACAATCACGGCGTTCATGCTCATTTCCATCGCCCGGCGTACAGACTCCAGCAGGCCAAATGCCATACCTTTGTTGTTTTCACCGGACATCAGGCTGACACCGTTAACAACAGACGGCCAGAAGACAGCGTCGGTCATACCCCAGATACCGGCAATGACCGCCAACATGGTGAAGTCTGGCTGGAAGACGATGATCCACATCATGCTGACAAAGCGGACCATCAGGCTTGTCATCAAAATCGAACGAACCGAGAAACGGTTGTTCACCCATCCGGCAGGGATGTAGAAAAACATCGCTGAGCCGATCAGGGTAAAGAGAATACCCATCTGGGTGTTGTCGATGTTCAGAACGTTGATTAAAAGGTTGTAAAACGTACCTTTGAAGGCCTCAAAGGCGGAATAGATAATCTGTCCGGAAAATACTACGGACATAAAGCCATAAAACTGTTTGTTGGACTCGAATCCAATTTTGCTAATCAGTTTTTTCATAGGGCACCTGAATCGAATTCACGTTAGTGACAGGGTTGTTTTTGATACGTGGTTCAGAAATCTTGTTTGTATTTTCGCGGGAACTTCTGGGCTACGTCGGTGAATACACCGTCGACACCCCAGTTGAACAGTTGGTTTGCCCGTGCCAAATCGTTAACGGTATACACGTTGATGCCATACCCGGCATCTTTCATCATTTTTACCCTGTCTTTGGTCAGCCCTTTGTCTTCCGGGTGAATAAATTCAGCGCCACAAGCCTGGAGGATAGACTGCCAGTCATCCCATAAGTTTGCGTTTTCGAACAGGCAGGCGATGCGGGTTTCGGGACGTCGTTTCTTGAACTCGGCAAGGGCAAGGTGATTAAAAGAGGAAATGATAAGTTCGCGTTCAGGGTTCAGGCTTTCCAGCCCTTTAACCACGCCATCAATCAGGCGCAACGTGTTTTCCCAGCCGGATGTGCAGGACTTGATTTCTACATTGATGTTCAGCTCATGGTCGTTAACGAGAGAGATGAACTGCTCAAATGTCGGGATTTTTTCACCATCATAGTCATCAGAGAACCAACTTCCGGCATCAATGGAGTCCAGGTCCGCCTCAGTGAGATCATAAAGACTTCCGCAACGGTTGGTGCAGCGTTCCAGTGTGTCGTCATGGGAGAGCACGACGGTACCGTCTGCCAGAATATCGACGTCACATTCCAGCCACTTAATGCCATTTTCCCTGCATAGGGCGAATGCGCTAAGGGTGTTTTCGGGAGCCAGAGAAGACATTCCACGGTGGGCAAATACAGTTTTCATATTCTTATTATTCCTATACAGATTGCTGCTCTAACGAGCATTTTTGATGCGCCACTATTTTCATACGAGCATCTGGGCGAGAGTCTAACCGTTTGTTTAAGCGTAAATTGTGATGAATTCTGCTTTTGTTTCAGCATTAGTGTTAAGGCCGTCACGTATCCTTGATGTTAGGGATGGTCAGGAACAACTTGTCGCGCTGCTTAAACAGTCTATTCAGGTTTACTGACAATTCTTCAATAAGGGATTGGCAGGATTGCCCTGTGTTGGTACGGTGGCTAAAAATCAGACAGGAAGTTGTGTCATGAGCCTGGAAAGTGCCATCACCTTTTTTATTGCCATTTTTATCTTTTGTATCACTCCCGGCCCCGGCGTGTTCGCTGTCCTCGCCCGCGGTATGGTGGAAGGGGCGCGCAACTGTGTGATGTTGTCTTTAGGGATGGTGATCAGCGATATTGTGTACCTGATTCTTGCGTGTCTGGGGCTGGCGACTATCGCTGAGAACTGGGGCGGGGTGTTTACCGTCATCCGGTACGTTGGCGCAGCATACCTTCTTTACCTTGGCTACAGGTTGTTTACTGCATTGCCAAGTACAAAGGATGCCATCGATACAACACAGGTGAAGCGCAGCGGCCACATTGCCAGTTTTATTCAGGGGTTCCTTATTTCAGCTTCCAACCCCAAAGTGATTCTTTTCTATATCGCCTTTCTCCCTACCTTTATGGATATCACTTCGCTCAGCGCACAAGACATTGCGTTAGCTACAGTGCTGACGTTTTTTGCGTTGATGGCAGGCTTGATGCTGATTGCGGTCTCTGCTTCCAAAGCCGCCCGTATGTTAAAAACGCCGAAAGCCGTAAAACGGCTGAACCGAAGTGCCGGTGGGTTAATGATGGCTGCCGGTGCGTATCTGGCGGTAAGTAGGTAGTGTGTAAACACACCAACGCCTTCATGGGAAGAGCGGTGGCTTTCGAAATAGTCCGGATCAGGCCTGATAACCCGGATTTCATTTATTTAGTTAAGGTGCTTAACACCACCTTGGCGGGATTAACCGGGGATACAGGTGAAAGCTCATATTCCGCTGAGATATTCGATGCATCAACGGATTGCGCGCTGGTTGGTTATCAGGATGGCAAACCCGTAGCATGCGGTACATTTCGATACCACTCGGATTGGGCATGTGAAATAAAGCGGATGTATTCATCAGTACGCGGTACCGGGTATGCATTGCTTAAAAGCCTTGAAGAAAACGCTCAGGAAATGGGTTACAGGGAGGTGGTGCTTTCTACCCGAAAGGTTAACCAACAAGCAGTCAGTTTTTATCTCCGGCAGGGCTACAAAGAAATCCCTTCGTACGGGAAATACATAGGGCGAGATAACTCTGTTTGCATGGGGAAACTATTGTGAGTTCAGACATATTGCTTTATCTGGCAGCAGCTTTATTGGTTTTGGTCTCTGTTGCGCATTCCTGGCTGGGGGAGAAATATATTCTCACCCGCCTTTTTCGGCGCGATAACCTGCCAAAGCTGTTTGGTGGCACTGAATTTACCATCAGGACATTGCGATTTGCATGGCATTTGACGTCGGTGGCCTGGTGTGGGTTTGCGGCGGTATTGGTTTCCCTTGTTCATGCCAATGACCCTGTTCAGGCTGTCGGAGTCGTGAGCGGCGTGGTTTTCATTATTCACTTTCTCGTGGCACTGATAGGATCCAAAGGAAAACACCTCTCATGGATAGTTTTTCTCCTGATCGGTGTTTTCTCTTTAGTTGCCGTAACAGGTAATTAAGCCCTTTACACTGTAAACCACTGAATTCTACTCATCGGTGCCATGCCATTGGAGTGAGCGGCTTACGGCCTCTTTATAGACCGTCCTTAATGATTCATCCAATGGCCTTGGAATGTAGATTTCGGTCCCCTCATTGGCAACATTCACTTCTTGCCCTATCCCTTTAAACGCCAACAATGCTGTTCCGTATGCGGTTATTTCGCCGGTATCGGGTACGGAAACCTGTATTTGCAGGCAGTCGGCCAGAAACTGGCAGAAATAGGGGTTGTTGCTGAGCCCTCCATCTACGGAAATGGTGGAGATAGGCGGAGTATGCCTTTGCAGGCCGTCTACCAGATCAGCAGCAAGAAAGGCAATGCCTTCCAGAACTGCCTGGCAAAGGGTTTCCTTTTCAGTATCCAGTGACATCCCAATCCACATAGCACCGGCCTGACGATCCCAATAAGGGCTGGCAAGACCGGACAGTGCCGGGACAAAAGCAATACCCTGCTCGATGGCTGAGCGGTTTTCGAAACTGTTGATGGCATCGAAGTCGTGAAACAACCCTAATTGGCGGGACCAGTTTACTGCTGATGCAGCGTTATAAATCCCTGCATCAAGGGCATAGTGGGTTTGCGACTCAGTTGTCAGCGCAATGGTGGGCAACACGCCGTTTAAGGTATCCGGAGGGGGAAGTTGATCACAAACGGCGAGGGCAAATGCACCGGTACCAAAGGTGATTTTTACATCCCCGGCTTTATCGCAGCGGTGCCCGTAAAGGGATGCCTGCTGATCCACGATAGCTGCCGTAACCGGGGTTTTGTTGAAATACCCGATAATACCGCATGAGGGGACGATATCCGGCAGCACTCCCTGTGGTACACCGAACAATGACAGCAAACTCTCTTCCCACTGTCCTGTTTTGATGTTCATCAGCGAGGTTCGGGAAGCGGTTGTGGTGTCGGTAACACCATTTCCGGCCAGGTGATGCAGGAAAAAAGCATCAGTGGTGGAAATGCACAATCGGCCTTCTGCCAGCAGATCTGCGGCATTGCCAATAATTCGGTACAACCACGCGATTTTAGACGCTGAAAAGTAGCTGTCCAACGGCAGGCCTGTCAGTGAAATAATGTCGTTTTCATGGCCTGCAGCTTTTAGGGCATCAACCTCAGGTTGTGTGCGGGTATCCTGCCAGACTATCGCCGGTGACAGTGGTTCCCCGGTAAACCTGTCCCAGGCCACCACGGTTTCCCCCTGGTTATCCAGCCCGATGGCATCAACCTCCGGGTGTGCAGCAGCGAGAGCCAGCACGTTATCCAGTAGCTCCCTTGCATCATGTTCCACCCAGCCTTGTGCCGGGTAGAACTGCTGGTGGTCGAGGGTGGTGACAGACTCAATGTGTCCTTTGTGGTTCAGCACCAGACCTTTTGTTGCCGTCGTTCCCTGATCAATAGCCAGTACGCGCATCCTTGCTTCCTTATTGGTCGCGGGGGTCGAGTTTCAGGCGACCGCTCCGCAATAGTGAGTATAGGACGACCATCAACAGGAAAATAAAGGCATTAACCAGTGACGCCAGTGCATAGAGTTCGGGTTTAATGCCGTGCCGGAGCGTTCCCCAGGCAATGGTGGGCAGGGTAGGGGTAGCCCCGAGGTTGTAAAAAGAGATTTCCAGGTTATTGAAACTCAGGATAAACGCAACGGTCGCTGCACCGAAAAGTGCTGGCCAGATATTTGGGAGCGTTACTTCCATAAAGGTTCGTGCAGGGCTGGCACCAAACACGGTTGCTGCTTCGTCCAACCGCCAGTCATAGCGTGCGAGCTGTGCGAGCAATACCAGAAACGCCACTGCAACACAGTATGTGCTGTTGGCGATTATGGCTGTCGGGATGTTGCCGGGCATATTCAGTACGCCCCGGTTAAACATCAGGGTGGAAATCCCGATCAGCACGTGGGCAATAAACAATGGTGACAGGTAAAGTGCAGCAATGAATACCCGGCCCCTTGCCCGGTATTTCAGCACCGCAGTTGCTCCCAATACGGCAAAGATACCGGAAACAACCATTGTCCCAATGGCAATCAGCAGGCTGTTCAGCAAGCCGTGGTGGAAATCACTCATGTCGGCGAGGTTTACATACCACTCCAGTGTCCATGTGGGTGGGAACGGCCAGACGCTGTTTTCCATCAGGGACAGGTAAACGATGTACAGAATGGGCGCATACAGGAAGGTGTAAAGTAGCCCCAGCATCAGCGCGCCGTTCATTGAAGAAAGAGAAGGTAACTTCATTATGCTTCTCCCTGTTGACCGGTGTAGCCGGTGCGGTTGAGGTTAATACTGCGCCAGAGCAGGGCGATAACAATCAGGCTGACACCAAACAGCACTACACCCATCGCAGCGCCAAGCGCCCATGTACCGGTAGCACCGAACTGGTTGGCGAGGATATTCCCGAACATCGCACCGTTGACGCCACCGAGGAAACGCGGCGTCACGCTGGCGGCAAGGGTGGGAATAAACACAAGGATGATGCCGACCGCTGTGCCCATCCAGTTCAGGGGCCAGGTAACCTCGAAAAAGGCTCGCAGGGGGGAGGCACCGTTAACCTTGGCAGCTTCCAGCAGGCCAAAATCAAAGTTCTGCAGGCTGAGGTAAACCGACAGCACCATAAACGGCATCCACAGGTAAACGAGCCCGATGGCGGACGCAATATTGGAGTACATCAGTGCTTCAATCGGTTCATATCCGAAGGTATTGAGCACCATATTCAGCACACCAATCGGCCCCAGAATTTGCTGGATTGCTGTAATGCGCAGGATGATGCCGGTAAAAAACGGCGCGGAAGTCAGCAACAACATTACCAGCCGGTATTTGCCGCCGTGGCAGGCAATAAAATAAGCCACCGGCCAGCCATAGAGCAGGCATACCAGCGACACACAAATTGCCATCCCAAGTGAGCGCAGCAGGAATACCCAGTAGGTGGACTCCCCCAGCAGCACGGCGTAATTGTCCAGGTTCCAGTCTGCAATCAGGGTGTAGCTTTCCGTGCGCCAGAAGCTGAACACCACAATTGACATCAACGGGAGCACCAGAAACAGCACGAGGAAAAGTGCCCCCGGCAATGCCAGGAACCAAAAGGCTTTTCGCTGTGTCATCCCGCCTCTCCTTCTGCCAGGAAAGCAAAGGTTGCTGCCGGGTCGAAGCTCACATGGACATCATGTCCGCGTTTAATATTCTGTGCTTCTTTGGGGGCAGTACTGACGACAATTTCATCCCCGGCCAACAGGGTGACGACAACATCCGAGTACTGGCCTTTAAAGATCACGTCCTTTACCTTCCCGGGCAGGCTGTTCCCGGATGAAGTGGAGTCCACGCTCAGGCTTTCACTCTTGGCATACAGCGTAACCGGGCTGCCAACTTCTAGCCCATCCGGGGCTGTAACCCGCAAAGACTTGTCACCCACACTGGCAGTGGACGTGCGGTCCAGTGTCCGGGTAAACATGGCACTGAGCCGGTTTGTCGCACCCAGGAAACCGGCAACAAAGGCTGATTCCGGGGCATCATACAGTGAGTAGGTGTCGCCAACCTGCTCAAATTTGCCCGATTGCATCACCGCCATACGGTCACTCATGATCAGGGCTTCTTCCTGGTTATGGGTCACGTAGATAAACGGGATGCCAAGCTCCTGTTGGAAACGGCGGATTTCGATTTCCATTTCCTTGCGAAGCTCCCGGTCGAGGTTGGCAAGTGGTTCATCGAGCAGCAGCACACGGGGGCGTGAAACCAACCCCCGGGCAAGGGCAACCCGCTGTTTCTGCCCGCCGGAAAGTTGGTGCGGGTAACGCTGCTCCAGGCCGGTCAGGCGGACCAGATCGACGATCCATGCCAGGTGTTTATCCTGTTCCTCTTTCGCCATTCCCTGCATCCGTAACGGAAAGACAATGTTCTCTGCCACCGTGCGGTGCGGGAACAGCAGGAAGTCCTGGAAGACCATGCCAATACCACGCTTGTACGGGGGAAGGTCTGTGACATCGTCATCGCCGATGATCAGCCTTCCACTGTCCGGTTTTTCCAGCCCGGCAATAATGCGGAGCAGGGTGGTTTTCCCAGAGCCGGACGGGCCAAGCAGGGCAAAGAACTCGTTTTGCCCAATCTCAACATCGATATGGTCAACGGCGGTGAAACTGCCAAAGGTTTTGGTTATTCCTTTCAGGCTTACCAACGGTTTGGCTCTGTCTTGCACAGCGTCTTTTAGCATGGTCATCGTCATCTTTATGCGGCCTCAACTTCTGACCAAATCCGCTCCCAAAGCTCCGGAGAGGACGGTGCATCAAACTGGTACAGGCCGTTGATGGCAGAGGTTTCATTCAGGAACAGGGTGTCGACGTATTTCTCAGGGATCAGCTTGCGCACATCCACAGTCGGCGCCCAGCCAACGTCGGTGGCGATAATCGCCATGTTTTCAGGCTTGAGTCGCCAGTCGATCCACTTGTGTACCAGTTCCAGTTTTTCGCTGTCTGTAACACCGGAAGTAATACACCAGGTATCAACCCACCCCAGGCCACCTTCATCCGGGCGCAGGATATGGCGCATGTTGAGATCGGTTTTGCCTTCCAGACGGTCGAAGTGGATACGGCGGTAGATGCCGGACCATTCAGGGGATGCGTAGACAACCTGAGAGCGCAGCAAACGCTCAAGGGTATCTTCGTCGTTCCAACGCGTAACCAGCAGTTTCTTCTGCTTGATCAGCAGCTTCTTGGCTTCCTGCAATTCAGCTTCAGTCAGTACGTAAGGGTTGAAGGGTTTACCATCCGGGCGAGGGGCATTGATCGTACCCATTCGGTGGGCAACCAGAATCCCGGCAAGGGCGATGTTTTCCTCAAAGCGGGCGCTGGTAGAGAAGTGGCGGCCGTATTTCTCGTTGAACAGCAGGCCAATAGACGTTGCATCCTCTTCTGCGACTTTGTCCATGTTGACGGTAAAGCCATAGCCGCCCCAACAGTTCGGTGCAGCAATGTTGCGGTCTCCGTTTTCTTCCTGTAGCAACATATAGTTAGGCGCAAGGAAGTCAGGGAAAACGTATTGCAGGTTGCCAAGTTTGCTGTAATCCACAGCTTGGGTAAGACCCTGTTTGGCGTACAGGCGGGGCCAGAATCCGTCTGCCATGACCAGATCGAAATCTTTAGTGCCACCGGCGCGCAGTTTGTTGTAAGCCTCTGAGTTGCCGTCAAAGAACCCGGCATTGACCTTCACGCCGTGATCTTTTTCGAATTGGCGGGTCAGTTCCTTCACATTGTAGTGTTCCCAGCCAAGCCAGTTCAGTTGTAGGGTGGCGGCTTCAGCATTGCTGATAAACGGGCCCAGGGTGCGCATTGCCGTCACGGCAGCGGCACCTTTGAGCGTGGTCTTGATGAAATCGCGGCGGCTGAAAACACCGTCCAGGCCTCCGTGTTTCGGGGTTCCATTGTTTCCGTTTTTGCTCATCCTTTTGCTCCTTGTCCGGTTCAGGGCTCGACCTTGACTGTAAAAGGCTGCTCGCCCGGGACTAACCTGTTTACCGGCACAGACAGTCTGCGCTCCGGTACCATTTGCTGGCTGCGCTGCCAAACAGGGGTGTCTCCCTGTAGCAGTTGCAGCCGGGTGTTGCTCCAATCAGCCACCCGCAGTTTCCCCATCAGTGAACTGGCCGGGGCGAGTTCACCGGTAAGGCGTTGCGGGTAGAAATACTTCACATGTTCATTCCACGTCACAGCTGTTGCCGTTGCCGCAGAGGGAAGCTGCATATCGAGATAATCTTTGATGGCAAAGGCGGCCTGACGCCCTTCGCGGAAGGCAACCCCGGCGGTATCTACCGGGTGGATAACATTCCCCGCACTGAATATCCGCGGGTTGCTGGTACGCCAGTACTGGTCAATAGACGGTCCGCCGGAGCCGGTACATAGGGTTACCCCGGCTTTTTGCAGCAATGCCGCATCCGGCAGGAACTGCCCGGAGACGATGACGCCGTCACAGGCGATGTTCTGGCCTCCTTGTTCATGGGCGAAATCGACGCTGGTGACCGTAGGGTGGCCGTTGATATAGAGGTCATGTGCCCCGGTATAAAACGGGATACCCATTAATTTCAGCATCCAGTGCGCAGGGTAAGGGCAGAGGGATGATGGAGAGGTTTCCACCATTGCTGCGACTTCAATGCCCGCATGGCGGAGCGTTAGCAGGGCAGAAAAGCTGACGAGCTCACTGCCGAGGATAACAGCGCGCTTGCAAGGTTTTCGGTTTGCCAGGTAAATAAACTGCTGAAGCGCGCCGGTATTGTAAACACCGGTCGGCCGGGTTCCTGAGAGCAGCCGCTGTGCACGGCTGCTTTCCCGTGTTCCGGTGGCAACCAAAACTGCCTTGGATTCGGTCTGAAGGATTCCTTCCCTTGTGGATACCGTGACTGTCCCATTGTCATCAATGTCGGTCACTGACGTGCCGGTGAAGATATCGACACCTGCCTGAAGCGCTTTTTTGACGAGGGTTTTCGCGTAGCCCGGGCCATCCATCAAACGCCCCCACTCCCGCAGGCCATACGTGTAGTGCGGGCAATGTCGCGGAATTCCGCCTGCGACCTCTTCCCGTTCCATAACGGCAACGCGCTGCACCCCAAGCGCCTTAAGCTGGGTAGCGGCGGAGAGCCCGGCTGGCCCGCTGCCAATGATAACCACATCGGCATATACCGGAGGAAGTTTGAAGTTCATGAACTTTTGCCCTCCTTTGCTGTGCCGTCCGGCATTGCTGACAAAGAGGGGGAAAGCTTTCCTTCGGTAATTTCAGCCACTTTCCAACTGCAGTAAAAACCCTGGCAGCGGCCCATCATGGCGCGGGTCCGGCGTTTCAGCCCGCCGGGTGTTTTAGCAGCGGGCTCCTTGCTCAGGGCTTCTTCTATTTCTTTTCGGGTAACCATTTCGCAGTGGCAGACAATGCCGTTATGGCGTGCTTGCCACGGGCGCTTTTTATATTCGCAAAGGTTTGGCACACAAGCGTCGGACTCGGCAACAGGGTTGAAAAACGGAATCCCGTTTTCCCTGTCTTCAAAATGTTCGCGGTAGATCTCAGCGACTTTTTCACCGATCCCCAGTGCGGCGGTGAGGCCGGTAGAGCGAATACCGCCCACCGTTATCCAGTTCCGTTCCGGCACGGCTTCCAGCTGGTAGTCCTTGTATTGTGTGGCAGGCCGGATTCCTGCGTAGCAGGCGGAGACACCGTAGTTTTTCAGGCCGGGGATAATCCGATCCCCTTCATCTATAAGGGTATCCAGTGTTGTCTTGTGGACAGAGGCATCGGTGCGGGAAAACTGCTCGTCGGCGGTTGGGCCAACCAGGAGGTTGCCAAACACTGTCCGGCAAACCACAACGCCTTTTGTCACCGGAGTGGGAACAGGCAGGAGAATCGCGTTAGCCAGGGAACTGGCCGCCTTGTCGAAAACCACAAACTGCCCTTTTCGGGGGTGGATCTCAAAGGGCGACGGTCGGTTAAAACCCTCGACCCTGTCACCGAATAAACCTGCGGTGTTGACTACAATGGATGCCGTTAATGACTGATCGGGCAATTTTAGCGACCACTGTTTGCCATCAAAGTGTGCGCCCAAGACTTCACTGTTAAGAACCAGTTTTGCGCCGTTCAACATGGCGTGGCGCAGGTAAGCCAAAGGTGCAGACCAAGGGTCAATCAGGCTTTCACCGGGAACATGGACTGCGGCCCTGGCCTTTTTACTAAGGTGGGGTTCCATGGCAAAAAGCTTTTCCCGGCCAATGATTTCCGTGTCTGTACTGCCGTTGTTGTGTGCCTTTGTAAGGATGTCCTGCAACTGTGCTTCCTGGGTTTCGTCCCAGGCTACAACCAGTGCGCCGGAGCGCAGCAGCGGCAGGTTGAAAGACCGGTGGAGTTGTTCATAAAGCGCATACCCGCGCCGGACACAATCAAGCTCTATACTGCCTGCCGGAGCATCAAACCCGGTATGCAGGATGGCGCTGTTGCCTTTGCTGGCACCCTCAAGGATGTCGCCGCTTTTTTCAATCAAAGCGGTTTGCAGGCCGAGCTGGGTCAGTGCACGAGTTACTGCACATCCGACAACGCCGGCCCCGATTATTGCGACATCAACATCAGGTCTCATAGGCCATCCGGTTACAGAAGGTGGTATTAACAACTTATTTACAACATGGTCAATTTATACCTTGAATTACCGATCGGTCAATTATAATTTTAAGAAATGTTTAATCGGGCGTTAATGAATTATGAAAGTCGCACAAAGGGAACAAGCAATACTCTCAATGCTACAGAGTGGGGATATTGTTACCGTAGAAGAGATGGCGAAAGAATTTTCCTTATCTAAAGAAACGGTTAGAAGGGATCTGGCAAGGATGGCTGCGGCCGGTACGGTGAGGAAAGTGTACGGTGGAGCCGTGTTGCCTCAGACAGCCATGGAAGACCCGGTCGACAAACGACGGCACTCTTTTGTGGAAGAAAAAGATAAAATTGCCCGAACAGTCATAGAGTTGTTCAAGCCAGGTGACAGCCTTTTTATCGATACGGGAACCACAACCTCAGTCTTTGCCCAATATCTGTCAGGTGTGGATGGTGTCACCGTGATCACCAACAGTGCAGATGTGGCAGATTGCTTTAACCGGGAACAGCAATCAAGCAAGGCGATACTTGTCGGTGGTGATTACAATGCCCGGTTGCGAGAAACCTACGGGCCGATGGCAGTCAGGCAGATCCGGGCATTCCACGCTGACTGGGCTGTTGTCACTGTCGGCGGTGTCCACAGCCAGTCCGGCCTGACCGATTACAACCTTGAAGAGGCGGAAATTGCCCGTGCAATGATTGCCCAAAGCCGCCGCGTGGTAATTCTAGCTGATCACAGCAAGGTAGATTGTGAGGCTCTGGTGCAGGTGTGTGGCTGGGATAATGTCGATTACCTGGTCACAGACAGTGCTTTGCCCAAAGAGTACCTGGCGGTATTGGCAGACAAAAAGGTGACAGTGCTGGCGGGCTAAAATGGCGGGCAAAGCCCGCCATGCTGCGTAAAGCAAGCACCAGAAGGAATCATTGGAAGGCGGGGGAAATCCTATCCCTTCAGGTGCTGCATCCTGCGGATTGTCCTTATATCTAAGCTGCCAAACATTTCTTCGTGCTGCTCATGTATTGCGAGTGCCTGCTGGCTGTTCGCTGCACTGGCGACAAAAGGAGAGACCATAAAATCCTGCTTTATCAGGCTGGCAAGAATGGCGGGTGCATCCGGGTCATCTGAGTGAAGCGGATGGGTGATACTGTCTTTGATTAAAAACAGGTAAGCGTTTTCCATAGGGAATTGTCCTAGTAGGGGAATCTGCTGACAATTAGAACAATTACCTTCAATAAGATAAAATCAATAAAAATCCTAATTCGATTACCAAATGGAATGAAATTCGATCTCAGACAACTCCAGGCGTTTGTGACGCTGAGTGATTGCGGCAATTTCCGTGAAGCCTCGGAAAGGCTGTTTATTACCCAACCTGCGCTGACAAAACAGATCCAGTCGCTGGAAAAATTCCTCGGTGTGACACTGTTTATGCGAGGCAGGCATGGCGCACAACTTACCTCACAAGGCTCGCAGCTACTCGATTACGCCAGGGCGCTGGTGGATCAGGGGAAACAGTTTGAGCGAACGGCACTTGACCTGGCCGCCGGCCAAAGTGGCAGGTTATATATTGGGTTTGGTATTTCCAGCTACCAATCAGCTCCAACAGAGGTGGCAAAATTCCGCACTGTCGCCCCGGATGTTGCCGTATACCTCCAGGATATGCCGTCGGCGTTTCAGGAAGAGCTCCTCCTCTCTGGTGAAATGCAGTTGGGCTATATGAGAAAGCCGGTTAAAGACGGGCTGCAGTGGCGCTATAGCCGCCGGGATGAGCTGGTCTTGGCTATCCCTCTGGCGCTGAAAAGCGACGGGTTTGATGCCGAACAATATTTGCATCAGCAACCGTTAAAACTGATGAAAATGGTAGACGGACGGTGCCCCGGCCTGAATACCCAGGTAGATAATTTCCTGCTGCGGTTCCAGCCGGTGGAGTATATTCAGGAAGCACGAGATCTCCACACACTGGTTGCGCTGGTGGCTGCGGGAATAGGTTGTGCCATTGTCCCCGCAAGTATCAGCAATATCGTCAGCCAGGGCGTGGTGTTGGTGCCATTATCCGGCAAGTACTCAGCATGGGATGTCGGGATTGCCTGGAACCCGGCGATTGATGACCCGGCTCGGGATCGTTTTCTGGCGGTGAGTGGGGTTGTATAAAGGGAAAACTGCAACAAAAAAGGGAAGCATGTCGCTTCCCCATTTGCGGTCAATTAGCAGTCAAACCCGGCAATTATTTTGCAGGCGCAAATACCAGTGAATGCTCGCCAGAGGTCAGAGTCATCTGGCCGCCTTTTACAGATACCGCGCTCCAGTCAGACAGAGACTTGGCAACAGAATCTTCCAGTTTCATTTCTGGTTCAGCACACGCCATGCGGGTCATGCCCATGTTGTCCAGGCGCAGTTTACCGTCTTTCAGTTCAGCTTTACCGAAGTAGCGGTTACAGCCTGCGAAGCCGTTTGCTTCCATCGCCGCGTTCAGGTTCAGCGTAGGAGCGCTTTCATCCTTGGCAACCTGTTGGCCGTCGATAGAAGTCAGAACCCAGTTTTGTGCCAGTTGTGCTTCAGTTACTTTGTTCATATCGCCACCAGTGCTTGAACACGCAGCCATAAATGCAGGCAGAACCATTGCCAGAAGTACACGTTTTTTCACGATTAATCACCCGTATGAATGAAATGAGAGTGGCCTGACATTGCGAAGACTTGGGATGCGATTCAGGCTCAGAATGTAGGGAATTTATAGCGCGATCCCCCTACTTTTCCAATGCTTTGTACTGCCATTTTTCGGCTCTTAACTAAAAAATATCCCTTTTCTGACGAAACGTCGTAAAATTCACCGCTTAAACGAATTATGATATTTGTACGATAAATTTAAGCGATGCGTAATATGGTTTTTAGAAATAAATACGGCTTAATATGCGCTGCGGTGTTGGCATGTTTTATCGCCGTTTCCACATTCCTTTTAAAAGGCACGGGATTTACCGGCCCTGTGTCTGATACATCCGGCCTGGTGTTTTCGGTGCTTTCCTGGTCTGCCGGTAAAGAAGGTTTCCTGATTACCACCACACTGCTGTGCCTGGTCCCCTTTGCCTTGCGCTGGTCACGCGACCGCATTCTGGTTGCCCTGTTGTGTTTTGGTTTTGTCTTGGGTGGCAGCCTGGTTACCAAAACGGTATTGAAAAAGGTTACCCAGGAGCCCCGCCCTTATTCGCAGGTGCTGACTGAACTGGGCAAAGTGGATTCAGAAGCACAGTTTTACCAAATCACCCCCTCACAGCGTGAAGAGGTAGTAAAAAGTGCAGAAGGGTTGGTAAGCCACTGGCGCTTACAACACTGGCAAGGTGAAACCAATTATTCATTCCCCTCCGGCCATACTATTTTTGCAGCGGCTGTCGCTGTTTTCTGGGGCGGTCTGTTGCTGGCTGAAGGCTACCGCCTGAGTGCAATGCTGATTGTTGGCTGGGCCGGAATGGTTGCCACAAGCCGCCTGTGGCTCGGAATGCACTGGCCGACAGACCTCTTCGGCTCCGTTGCCTTTGCAACAGCAATTTGCCTGTTAGTTCCGTTGTTTGTGAACGTTGTTAACCGGGTTCTTCACCGGCGAAAGGTTCAAAACGCTTGATGGAAAGGGGCTCCGGCCCTTTTTTGCAACGTGTCCACTTGTCCACTTCCTCGTTTACATAGCCCCCAATAGCACACCGCACTGAATTCTTGCTTGGGCAGGAATAATAATTGTTGAAAAGGTGGACAACACAACTCACTTTGGGACTGATGTGAGTTAGTGTTCATGCCCGAATGTAGCCACTTCGGATTAACTGGATTCAGGGAAACAGAGAAAGACGTACAGATTTGCCACGAATTCAAATGAAGCTCTTACAGGCTCACGGCTGAAAACTCAAAATGTGATTGCTGATGAATATTGGGAAACAGGGCAAAGACACTTCTTGCTACAACAGTTATCAACAACTGCCATGTTGGGAATTGGTACGAGTTAATTTTCAATACCAATGCACTGTCTGAGAAATGGACGATTTCTCCCTTGAAGAAATTCTGTCCCTCATCGATTGGAATTAACTCAGGCGGCTGAAACCGCGATAGTTCAAATTCAATCAATTGGCTTGCAATCGCCAGTAAATTCTCGCCGCAAAATTGTGATTCAAGTTTTTCAACGATATGGGACAAAAACAGGCATTCAGCGACGCGCTCACCATACTTCTCGTGCAGCGCGTTTATATCCTCACGCTCGTCGAAGATTTGGCTCTGAATGGGCGCGTAGTGTTCGGCTAAGCGAAATGTGTTCCTCGACATAAAATACTCTCTCCAGTTAGTTGGAGAGAGTATGCCGCAAGGGTACGACGAGAGTTGTCGTTTACGATTTTATAGAGCCTTAGTTATTTTTTGCAGTTAACAGTACCGAAATACTGAGTACTTAGCTCACGTTCAAGTGCTTTACGTTTTCCAGTGTTAAAGAGACGGAAATGTGTCGGGATATCAATACTTAAAGATTGGATTGATTGAGAGTTCCCTGACGGATGATGCGCATAGATAAGCAGAGATTCAATATGTCTGATATCTATTCCTGTTTTTGAGGAATCATACTTTGGATATTCTTCTCCCGAGGAATCCCAAGTTTGCCAATCAACAAATTCGCCACAACTTGCGAAGTAAATTTTGCAGTCATCGCATTGACTATCAATCCATTTGTGTTCTGGAAGTCTGTCCTTCACACCCTCCAACTGCTCCGTTTTTCCGATATAGAGGAGACTATCTGGTCCATATACAGGATGATGCCCATAGATTTGATAAAGTACTTGTGACTCGGAATGCTTGACAACTTTGAGATCTCTTAGGGCAATTGGACCTTTCCAATAAACATCAATAATAGGTACTGCTTTGTTTTCTGAATCACACATCTTTAATCCTCATACCACGATAGACTATCTCTAAGGGTTTGTTTTATTTCTAAACGCAGAGCCAAAGGCTCTACCACTGTCACATGGTTACACACAGACAGTAACCAATGGCGAAGCTCATCGGTGTCATCCACGCTTGCGTGAACGAGAAAATCGTCATCTTTGGGTTCTATTAACTGATCTTCACACAGTGGGGTTTCATCAAGGATCCTTGCAAAAACAGGCGTGACCCATAGCTTAATCGCCAGTTTATCTAGACTGCGGGTAACACCCATTTCCCCCTGCTGAACGTATTTCTCAAGCGAAAAGTCATCATCAAAAATCGCCGGGAAGTATGAAGATTCTGCGCTGATCACGCGGTTGAACGACAACTGGCGAACATCGCTGTAGCCGTCAAATTTTCCGACCAGATAGTTCCGCTCTCCACGCACAACGATGCCGTAAGGGTGAAACAGTACTCGCTGCTCTTTTTCAGAGGACATTGAACGGTAAACCAGCCTGATGCATTTTTCTTCAAGTACCGCTTTGTAAATAAGGTTTATCGTTTCTGCATCAATCGTTGGGGGAAGCAAAGGCATACCTTTTTGGTGGATATACACTTTGCGTGGCCAAAGCCCCTGGGGCGTTTTGTTTTCATATCGAAGATAGAATCTTGCGCCGCTGAAGTGCGATTCTAAATTCTTGAATAAAGAGGGAGGTAAAACTTGCTTTAGATATTTCTCAGCAAGATGCAGGGTAATGGCGGTACTCAAATCCATCTTCGTTAAACCTACATCAAGCCCTGGCTCCCGTGACCAGCCAATCGGTTTGCCTTTATCTGCTATAACGCCATATTGACCGAGACTTTTGAGAATGCGTTGCACGCTTCTTAGTGATAATGTCTTGCTTTCTGCTTCCAGTCTTTGCTGAATTAACTGCGCAGTAATTTTGCCTCTCGTGGGCACTTTTGCGAGCACTGCCCGTTTGTTTTCGAAGCTTTTTAGCTCCTTCTCAGCGCGTTCCATCAAGGTTTAACGTAGTGATTCTAATGAGATAGCTAATATATCCGATTATACATCTGTTGACGACAGCGGTTGTCGTTAACACCGAGTATCTTGAACCCATCATCACAAATCGAGCAGATAATAGTGGGATCAGACAAAAAGAAAATTGTGGTTTTTACTGGCGCAGGCATCAGCGCCGAAAGTGGACTAGCAACCTACCGCGATAGTGACGGACTTTGGAATCAACTGCCGGTAGAGAGTCTGGCCACAAAGCAAGCTTTCGAACATAACCCTGAGCTTGTTTTAGCGTTTTATAACGATCGCATTGAGAAAGCCAACAATGCTGAACCCAATGCTGCGCATAAAGCGATAGCTGACCTTGAACAAGGATATGACGTTACAGTCATTACTCAAAACGTGGATGATTTGCACGAGCGGGCAGGAAGCTCCAAGGTTATCCACCTGCATGGTCAGATTAACCTAGCCCAGAGCAGCGTAGATCCAACATTGGTATATCCTTGGTATGGCAAGCCGATATTGATGGGACAATGTTGTGAGCAAAATTCACAACTGCGCCCCCACATCGTGCTTTTTGGTGAGCAAGTATTGCACTTGGATGAAGCGAGACGACTGATAAGATCAGCTGACAAGGTTTTGGCTGTTGGTAGCTCTCTCACTGTTCAACCTGCTGCGAGACTACTGAATAAAGCGCGATTTCATGCGGAAAAGATACTTATTTCCAAAGAAATCAAGAAAAAACCGTTTGGATACGTGTTCCTGAGGGGAAACGCTTCGGAATTGGTGCCAAGCGTTTGCGCCGATTGGCTTGGTAAAAATTAGAAAAACAAATTAGAACTCGGCCTTTTTGAATGACAGGTGGTAACTTGTGCCGGCTTGAAGAGGGTATGGGCATAGACAGAGATATTTCACCGCCCCTCTATCTGTTAAACTCCCAACAATTCTTCGCATCCGGTGGGGTGCTTACTGATGGAGCCTGCTTTTGAATATTTGGGTTGATGCGGATGCCTGTCCGGTCGCTATCAAAGAAATCCTTTACCGCGCTGCGGTGCGCACTGAAATCCTGACGACCTTTGTTGCCAACCATGCGCTGCGGTTGCCGCCGTCGCCTTACCTGAAATTTGTGCAGGTTACATCGGGCTTTGATGTGGCAGACAATGAAATTGTGCTCCGGTCGAATCCGGGGGATTTGGTGGTGACCCAGGATATCCCGCTGGCGTCAGAGGTAATTGATAAAGGCTGCACCGCGCTGAACCCTCGCGGTGAGCTGTACACCAAGGAAAATATCCGTTCTCGCCTTAATATCCGTGACTTTATGGATACCCTGCGTTCAAGCGGTGTCAATACCGGCGGGCCACCACCGCTGGGCCCAAAAGAGAAACAACAGTTTGGCAATGAACTGGATAAATGGATTGTCCGCGCCAAACGGGCTGCTGGCCAGAAGTAGTAAGCGCTACCTCAAACGGACAAAGGTCAGCCTCGGCTGACCTTTGTTGTATCTGGCGTGGCGATTAAGCCGGTTGGACTACGTAGTAATAAATTGCGAAGAAATGGCAGACAGTGCCGCCGAGTACAAACAGGTGCCAGATCGCATGGTTGTAAGGGATTTTCTTGTTCACGTAGAAAATCACCCCAAGGGAATAGAGCAGGCCGCCGATGGTGAGCAGGATAAGACCGCCGGCTGAGAGGGATTTTGCCAGCGGGTAAATGGCGACCAGTGAGAGCCAGCCCATGCCGAGGTAAGTCGCAAGGGACAACTTCTTAAACCGGTAAACAAAAACTACTTTGATGGCGATACCAATCAATGCCAGGGACCAGATGACTGCCATCAGGGTGATTGCCAGCGGTGTTCCCAGAGAGACCAGCAGGAACGGTGTGTAGGTGCCGGCTATCAGCAAATAAATGGCACAGTGATCGAAGGTTTTCAGCGCCCGTTTTGCTTTGGCAAACGGAATGGCGTGATAGAGCGTAGAGGCGAGGTAGAGCAGGATCATACTGCCGCCGTAAATGCTCAGGCTGGTAATGGTCAGGGCATCAGCATTGTCTGAGACGGCTTTAACCAAAAGCAATACCAGGCCGGTAATACCGAAAATCACCCCAAGTCCGTGGCTGATACTGTTGGCTATCTCTTCCCCAAACGAATACCCGTCCCGCTTGATGGCTTGAGTGGTCATGGATCCCTCACATCTGTTATTTGAGTATTAACTCAGTGCAGTATGGCACATTTTAGCGAACACTTGTAAGCTGAAAATTGTAAATGTCTCTCCTTAAGCTTTGATGACAGTGACAGGGGAGAACGAGGGGGAAATTAGGGTGCTGACTAACACACTGAAAAAGGAAGGGTAGCTCTGGGCTACCCTTTGGATATTATCGACAGAATAGATTAATGGACGTGGCCGTGTGCCACTTCTTCTTCTGTTGCGTCACGCACTTCAAGGACGGTGCCGGTAAAGGTAAGGGTTTTACCGGCCAGCGGGTGGTTTGCATCCACGGTAACCTGGCCGTCTTCTACCTGGGTAACCACTACCTGAACCTGACCTTGTGGGCCCTGTGCAGTAAAAGCCATGCCAGGTTCTACGTTGTCCACGCCCTGAAATGCTTCAAGGGGAACTTCCTGGACCATGTCAGGGTTGTATTCACCGTAGCCGTCGCCTGGGGCAACTTCTACATCAAATTCGTCACCGGTCTGTTTACCTTCCAGCGCCTTTTCCAATCCAGGGATAATGTTGCCTGCACCGTGAAGGTATGCCAGCGGCTCTTTACCTTCTGAAGTGTCGATGATGTTGTCAGACTCATCTTTCACGGTGTAATCGATTGATACGACTTTGTTGTTTTCAATCATATAGCCGTCCTTTGGTTCCGGCGGTGTATGTGTGCGACTGGCACTTCTTAGGCAAAAGTGTCCGGCTCGCCCGAAGAGCGAAAATAAAACCATCCAAGCTCTCAATACCAATCGGACTATTCCTAAGTCATGTCGGACCAACGAAATTATCCATTCGGTATAACCAAATGCTAACACAGCCAAATTTCCCATCAGATTACAGCCGGGCATTTGTGACCTACGGCACGTAAATATCCGGAAATCAGAAGATTCCGGTGTGCTACTTAACCCTCATTGCGCTGAATTTCAAAGTGGTAGCCACCCTCCGGATCTGGGACAAAATCCAGAAAATTCCGGATGCTGGGGAGTGTATCCGCCGTGTGGTGGGTCACATAGAGAATCTGCGTCAACCGGGTTGAAGCCAGCAGTTCCAGCGATGACAGAATCAGGTTCCTGTTAAGGATGTCCAGCCCCTGGCAGGGTTCATCCAGCAATAGGATAGGCGGACGTTTTATCAGCGCCCTTGCGATGATCAGAAGCCGCTGTTGGCCATAGGAGAGCTGCTTGAAGCGGGTGTTTTTGTGTTTACCGAGCTGGAGCAAATCCAATAACGCATCGGCTTCTTTCCACTGCGGCGCGGAGGTTCGCTGGTAGAGCCCTATGGAATCAAACAGGCCGGATACCACCACTTCACGGGCGGTATTGTTCACCCGGTACTGGAGGTGTAAAGACGAAGACACCATACCGATGTGCTTCTTTATTTCCCACACCGATTCACCACTGCCGCGTTGTATGCCCAGCAGGTTAATGTCGTTGCTGTAGCACTGCGGGTGGTCACCGAATATCAGGTTGAGGAGGGTACTTTTCCCGCAGCCGTTTGGCCCCCGGATCTGCCAGTGTTCTCCGTTGTTCAGCGTCCAGTTCAGGTCCCTGAAAATTTTGGCTTCGGTGTATTCCACCTTGCCATCGTTAATCCGGATAAGGGGATCCGGGTGTGTTGCCGGTGGGTAGGCGTTGATATGTCCGATAAGATCGGAAGCCTGTGTCTGCGCCAGGGAGCGGATGTGCTCATTCACCGGATGCGTTGCCCATTGGCTGTAAGGGATTACTTCACTGATTTTTTCATGATCCAGCAGGGCGACATGGGTGGTACAGGCCGGGATTTCGTCTTCCCTGGAGACAAATATTACCATCTGGTGGTTTGCCGCAATGCGTTCAAGCAATGCCCGCAGCCAGGACTGATGTTCTATATCAAGCCCGGCGAAAGGATCGTCCAATACCAGCAGGCCTGGGGCACTCGTGATAGCAAGTGCTAACATAAGCCGGCGCGTTTCACCGGTGGAGAGTTGGCGGAACCCTTTGTCCGCTATCCGGTGAAGGTCGAACTCTGCCATGACCTCACGCTTTTCCCCTTCATCGGAAATGGCCGCATCCACAAAGTCTTGAACCGTCCGGCCGATATCAAACCGGTCGAGGAGGTCGGTTTCGTCGTTCTCAAGCTCCTCTTCCAACAGTTTACGCTGGCGCTCCAGGGATACACAGGCAACACGCTGGTGCTGGTTGTCCAGGGTTCCTTTCAACGGTATGTGGTCACCGCAGAGCAGATCTCCCAAATGGTTGGAGACGGTGTCGTCGGCACCAAATATGACCCACTGCTCGCCATTGTTGATTGTCGCGTTCAGCGTAAGTTTTTGACCTTCCTGGTCAGTAATTTCAATATTTTCCAGAAAAATACACATTGTTCCCTCTCATCCTTCCCGTACATTATTACCAATCTGATAAGAAAACATCCACGGAAAGGACACGCTTCAGGGAGGAAATATGAGCTATCTGGTTTTGGGACTGGTTATCTGGTCACTGGTGCATTTCATTCCATCCGCTGCACCTGGCGTAAAACAGGGAATGGTTGGGCGCTTCGGTGAGAATGGGTACAAAGGCATTTTTTCGCTGTTGATCGTGCTGTCTCTGGTTTTCATTGTTTTGGGGTGGCGTTCTTCCGTACCGGAATATCTGTACACCACCTCACCTGGCATGAGGCTGGTCACCCTGGTGCTGATGATTGTCGCTTTTCTGCTGTTTGGTGCGGCAAAGACCACGTCCCGTATCAAGCAGTATGTCCGGCACCCGCAACTAACCAGTGTGATTGTCTGGTCGGTTGCCCACTTGATTTCAAATGGTGACAGCCGCTCTCTGGTGCTGTTTGGCGGTCTGGGGCTCTGGGCCATCGTTGAAATTATTCTGATCAACCGCCGTGAAGGTGAGTGGAAAAAGCCGTCTGTCCCGACATGGATGCAAGAGGCCAGGTTCACTGCCGTCAGCCTGGTGATTATGGTTGTGGTGGTATTTCTTCATCCCTATATTGCGGGTGTCCCGCTTCGCTGACAGCCTGCCACGGTCAGGCGGATGCCTGAAGGCTTATTTCCCGTGAACCGTACCGCCGAAAACCAGCTTGGTTTAGCCGGCGGTACCCCGAGACAAGCCGGTGAGGCGTTGCCCATTCACTCAGGCATATTCAGCAGTACCCCAATATCCCTTGGTTGTTCCTCCATGGACAGGTATCACGCCATACCGTGTTGCTGAACCGTTTTTCTACCGCTCTTTTGCTTGGGTCAAAAACAACGGTGTGGTTTCAAAAACAAATACCTGCCTGATGTTCCACCTGACTTCCACAATGTCTAATCCGTACCGGAAGCAGCCTTCGGAAACGCAAAATTTCTATGAAAGATATTTCATTAAGGGGAAATTTATTGGCCTGAAATTGTGTCCAGTTGGTCATCCATCACGTTTTCAAGCACGCTTTTTTCGTTAATCTACACAACCGGCAAATATTCAGTGCTGTCGGGATTAAATCCAGAAGCGTCCTGAGCTCAATGAAATATGTGCGTTTTTAATCTGTTGCAGTCACATCGGTTTCATATTGTGGTCTACACTCAAATTACGGTGTGTCGATATCGTTACACACGTTTCATTTGTCCGTCGGTTTGCATAGGACTGCCTTAGTCGTTGAAAAGGAAGCAGGAGAATCCTGCTAAAGCCGGTGAATTCGATGTCCAACCAGCAATACGCAAAAAATGAACTCAATAATCAGGGGTTGCGGATGCCTGAGTCCCTTGTGACGGTTAACTTTGGCACACATTATCCGCAGATTGCTGATGACCCACGCCTGTACCTGAGGGTATTGGCTATCTACATTGCCGAACACAGGCAATTCCGTTCCCGTTTTTCAGCGTGCTGTGAAAGCATGGAAATGAAGCCGATAAGGGAATGTATCCACGCTATTAAAGGCTCCAGCGGCACCCTGGGAATGCAGCGTCTGTATGAAGTGGCAGAGCAGTATGAGCAGCAGGTTATCAACGGGATTGCACTCAGCGACGAGCAGAGAGAGACATTGATAACGCTGGTACTCGATTCAATCCAGGATGCGGAACAGATTGTAGCAATGAATGAAAGCTACCCAGGGGACGATGACCCGGATGAAGTGTTTAGAGCCTATCCGGAGATCAAAGAGGATCTGATGCGTTGCCTGTCAAACTATGAAGTGATCCCGGATACCTTGGTGCACGAATACAAAAGCACAGCAAAATGTGCTGTGGGGTTGCCGATTGTAAAACTGGTGATGTCAGCTATTGAACGGTTTGATTACGACACTGCGCACAGGATTCTTAAAGAAAAAGGATAATTTATGGTTGGAGAAGTCAGTACCAAAAATGCAGTAATTTTGGTGGTCGACGACGATCCGGTAGTGTTAGCCAATGTCAGCAGCCTGCTGGCAAAGGCGGGTCACAGAGTTTTGGTGGCCAAAGAAGGGGAAAAGGCAATCCAGCTTGCAAAGGATAAGCGTCCTGATTTGGTTCTGCTTGATATCCACATGCCGGGCTTGTCTGGTATTGAGATTTGTAACCGGCTGAAAAGTGACGAAGCCAGTATGCATTTCCCGGTTATTTTCCTGACCGGGAGTGACCATGAAATTGAGGATGCGTTCAATGCCGGCGGTGTTGATTACATTCTTAAACCTTTCAGGCTGGATGAACTCATGGCCAGGGTTCATACCCACATTAAGATTTCCCGGCTGAGGACATCACTGGAAGATTTCAACCTTGCGCTTAAAAGCCTTAACAATACGCTTGAGGAAAAGGTCAAAGAACGGACCCAGAAACTCACCAGCGCCAACAACTCCCTGAGACTGGAAATAGAGCAGCGTATTCAACTGCAGCAAAAGCTCGACTACCTTTCCCGCTACGATTTTGTTACCCATATCTATAACCGCCGTTCGATGATGCTGGAAGTGCGCAAAGCCATGCAGCATCAATTGAGTGATGCGGATACCCGGTACTATTTTATTTATCTCGACCTAGACCAGTTCCGGGTGATCAATGACTCTTTCAACCGTTCTGTGGGTGACCGGCTGATGAAGGAACTGACTAAAGTCCTTCAGGAAACCCTGGATGAAGGCGACGTGATTGCGCGGATGGGGGGGGATGAATTTGGCGTACTGACGCAGATGCCGGATATTAAAGTGGCGCTGCAGAAAACCTTTTTGCTCAAGCAGGCCGTAGAGGCATACCGGCTGGAACACAGCGGTGAGCTGATTAAAGCCAGTGCCAGTTACGGGCTGGTTGAAATCGACAATACCTTTGATGATGCCAAGGAGCTGGTCAATATTGCGGAACGGACCTGCTTCCAGTCTAAAGACAAGGGTGGCGGTGAGATTACGGTCTACAACATGACCAAGAGCCACATTGAAAAGAACAAGCAGCAAATGCGCTGGGTGCCAGTGATACAGCGGGCAATCGAGAATGATGACCTGTTACTGTGCGGCCAGAAAATCATTGATATCCGAACCGGCGACGTCAAGAAAGCCGAGATGCTGGTCCGGATGCGGGGGGAGGATGGCAGTATCATCCCACCCAACAACTTTATCCCGGTTGCTGAGCGCTTCCACCTTATTTCCTCTATCGACCAGTGGGTTTTGGATAACACGCTCCAACAGATTAAACAGCACAATTTTGACTACCAGCTGGCCGTCAATGTTTCCGGCGAGACCATCGCCAAGAGCTCTTTTGCTGAGTATGCAGAAAACCTGATTCGTGAATCCGGTATTGATGGCAGCCAGATTTGTTTCGAGATCACGGAGACGTCGGTCCTGACTGATATCAAACGCACCAATGCCTTTATTGAACGCCTGCGCCGGATGGGCTGTAAGTTTGCACTGGATGACTTCGGGACCGGGACATCCTCCTATGCGTACCTGAAAGAGCTTGATGTTGATGTGATTAAGATTGATGGACTTTTTGTCCGGGATCTGGTGCAGGAGAAAATCAGCCGCATGATGGTGGAGTCGGTAGTGGCTATCGCCTGCGAAACCCAGCGTAAAACGGTGGCAGAGTGCGTTGAAGACCAGGCGGCATTGGATCTGCTGCGGGACATTGGCGTGGACTATGCGCAGGGGTTTTTCATCCACCGGCCTGCGCTTCTGTCTGAAATCCAGTAGGTCATCAAGAAAACACAAAGGCCGGCACAGTTGCCGGCCTTTGTGTTTCTGGGTTTAACGTCATTATGAATAGGCGACTGAAGGTAACCAGAGTGCCAATTGAGGCCAGAATACCAACGCTGAAAGTGCCAAAAGCTGGAGGATGATAAACGGCACAACCCCCCGGTAAATATCGGCAAGCCTTACGCCAGGTGGGCAAACCCCTTTCAGGTAAAACAGTGCAAAGCCCACGGGTGGTGTCAGGAAACTGGTTTGAAGTGCCATGGCAACCAGCATGACAAACCATACTGTCACAGGCTCATCCAATGCCGGGTAATGGCCAATTTGCAGATCCAGTGCCCCTACAACCGGGGTCAGCAGCGGCAGGACAATCAGCGTTATTTCAATCCAGTCGAGGAAGAACCCGAGCAGGAAAATCACAAACAGGATGAACACCACCACGCCATAAGGCCCAAAAGGCAGTGCCGCAAAGATACTTTCAATAAACTCATCCCCGCCCAGTTCGCGTAATACAAGGGCAAAGCATGACGCACCAATAAAAATAGCAAAAATGTACGCCGTGGTTTTGAAGCTGTTGTGCAGTACGTCCTTCAGTACGTCCAGAGAGAACTTCTTGTAATAAATTGCCAGAAGTGTGGCGCCAAATGCCCCGACACCGGATGCTTCCGTGGGTGTGGCAACGCCGGTAAAGATGGAGCCTAGCACCGCGACAATAAGCAGTACGGTGGGGATAATGGCTTTTAACACTTCAGCGATAAGCCGCCAGTCTACTTTTCTCACATTCTCCGGAAGTGGGATTTTCTGTGGGCTGACAATGCCAACACCCAACAGGTAAACGATGTAAATCCCGCCAAGCAACAAGCCGGGAAACATTGCGGCCATAAAGAGATCACCAACGGAAAGACCGAGTTGGTCAGCCATGATTACCAGCATGATGGAGGGTGGCAGCAGGATACCCAATGTACCGGCAGATGCGACAGTCCCGAGCGCCAGCGGCAGGTGGTAACCCTGTTTCATCATTGCAGGGAGGGACATCATAGCCAGCAGCACCACCGAGGCACCGATAATGCCGGTGGATGCAGCGAGGATAATCCCAATAGCGGTGACAGTGATCGCCAGCCCGCCGTGAACCCGGCCAAACAACGCTTGCATGGAGTGCATCAGGCGGTCAGCCACACCGGATTTATCCAGCATATTCCCCATAAAGATAAACATGGGCAGGGCGACCAGTATCCAGTTGTCCATGATTTTATAAATACGGTTTACCACCAGCCCCAGCGTGGTGAAATCGAGCCCGGTCCATGTATCAAAATACAGATCCGCGTAGTAACCGAGAAAGGCGAAGCCGACACCCACACCGGATAGCACCCAAGCCACCGGTACGCCGATAAACAGCAGCACCAGAAAGGTGCCGAACATCCCGAGGATCAGAATCTCGTTCGCTTCCATTATTTCCCTCCCTGGCGAATAACGGCGATGGATCGAATCAGGCGCGACAGGCTGGTAAAGCCAAGCAGCACCATACTGGCCGGAATGGCCGACTTAATCAGCCAGCGCCAGGGCAGGCCGGAAGGAGAATTGGACCGCTCTGATACTCGCCATGACTCGTACACAAAGTCGAGGGAGTGAATAAAGACCACATAAAGGAACGGCCAAAGCAGGAAAAGAATCGTAAAGACTTCGATTGCCGCTTTTACCCTGGGGGGAAAGCGGTGGTAAAAAATGTCTACCCGGACATTTGCTCCATAGACTTCGGCATAGGAAAGCCCGAACAATACGCCCACTGCGTACAAATGCCATTGCAACTCTTCCAGGGCTATCTGCCCGTTATCAAAGACTTTTCGCAAGACCACCTGGAGCAGGATAACCAGCACCAGAAAAAAATAACTCCATGCCAGGGTGCGTCCTATCACCTTGACCATGTTGTCGATGCTGTCAGCAAAAGGTACGGAAGGCGAATTCAGTTCCGTCATTAGCAGCCTCCGGAATGAAAGCGGGCAGCCGTTGAGTGGCTGCCCGGACAGTGATGGTTTTAGTTACGCGGGAGGAAGCCTTTGCTTGCCCATACGCTGTAGTTCTCACGGAACTGGGAGAAATCAGCCCAGACTTTGGAGAAGAACGGGTCTTTCTTCTGTTCTTCTACCACTTCGAGCCATGCATTACGGTAAACATCCAGCATATCGTCGCTCCAGTACATATGCTTGACGCCGTTTTCTGCAGATTTCTTCATGGCGGAGAACTGCATGGACTCACCTTCCGCAATGGAGTAGGTCATAGACGCCATACACACAGTTTCGATACCGGTCTGCTGGGATTTATCCATCTTGTTCCAGGTATCTTTGTTGATCAGCAGTTCAAACACCGTGGACTGCTGGTGCCAGCCTGGGAAGTAGTTGTACTTGACAATCTTGTCGAAACCCAGGCGCGCATCAATGGCCGGTTGCGAGAATTCAGACGCATCAATTGCCCCTTTTTCAAGCGCACCGAAAATTTCACCGCCAGGCAGCTGAACCGTACCGACCCCGAGTTTTTCCATTACCTGGCCACCAAGGCCAAAGAAACGCATGGTCATGCCCTTGAGATCTTCCTGGCTTTCAATTGGCTTCTTAAACCAACCGGAGGTTTCGGGAGAGATGATGGCGCAAGGCACCACTTTCACGTTGTAGCCGGCCTGGTCGTACATTTCCTGGTAAAGCTTCAAGCCGTTACCAAAGTAAAGCCACGCCATGTACTCAGGTGCTTCAGGGCCAAATGGTACAGCAGAAAAAAGCGGGGCCGCGGGCATTTTTCCCTGCCAGTAACCGGCAGTGGCATAGCCTGAATTTACTTTGCCAGAAGAAACCGCATCGAGTATTTCAAGGGGGGCCACCAGCTTACCCGGTTCATACACTTTCATCTTGATGGTGTTGCCGGTAACGGCAGTAATGCGTTCTGAAACCCACTTAATTGGGGTGCCCAGTGCCGGTAGGTGGGTGCCGAATGCGATAGGGGTTTTCAGCAGAATTTTATCGGCAGCCGTTGCGGTCACAGAAGCGCACGCCAGAACGGCTGCGGCAACAAACTTCATCTTTGGTTTCATGTATCCACTCCTTGGTTAGTTTGGATATCCGGCAGACAGCGAAGCTAAAGAATGTCATCGGTATGCACTTGCTTGTTTATCACCCTTTAGTTGACGTCATCTAACCACTAGAATTATGTTACATACCATTAACATTCGCATGTATTAGGTATAGCGCGTAAGCCTTGTACGCAGTAATACGTAACCGGGGAAAGACAGCGTGATAAAGGTCTCACTAAATCCTGACTCGAAATTCAAATACCAGATACTGACACTGGCTGTTGCACCTCTTTTGATCATGTTCTCCCTCATCATCGGCCTTATTTATTACCAGTCCGGAAAGTTGACAGCTGAGGAAGCGCAGCTTATCCGGCGGGAAACTCTCGCCAGTAAAAAGCAGGAACTGCTTAAATATCTTGAACTTGCCCGTAAGACCATCGAGCCGATATATGACAGCGCCTCTGCCGATGATGAGGATGCAAAAAAGCAGGTGGTTTCCATTCTTAACAACCTTACCTTCGGGGATGACGGCTATTTTTTTGCTTACACCTACGATGGCACCAACCTGGTGCTGCCTTACCAAAGCGAACTGCTTGGGAAAAACCTCTGGGATGTAGAGGATTACCGGGGTTTCAAGCTGTTACAGGCGTTAATAAAGCAAGCCCAGGACGGTGGCGGTTTTGTGACCTATTACTGGCATAAACCTTCCCGTCAGGAACCGGTAGAAAAGCTCAGCTACGCTATAGGTTTGGACAAGTGGGGCTGGATGGTTGGGACTGGCGTATACCTTGATGATGTTGAAAAACAAACCGCCAGTATCAACAACAAAATTGAGGCGACTATCAGCAAAACATTTTTGGGCCTGGCGATGACATTGGTCGTGTCCCTTGGGGTGTTGGCAAGCTTTGCGACATCGATCCACCTCGGGGAGCGGCAGCTTGCAAACAGCAAGTTGCAGCAGTTGAACCGCCGGATAATCGAATCCCAGGAAGAAGAGCGGAACCGGGTTGCAAGGGAGCTTCATGACGGTATCAACCAGATCCTGGTGTCGGCCAAATTCCGGCTCGACAGCATTGAAGAAGCCGGCGATGAACAGGAACGCGCCGGGCATATTGAAAAGGGCAGGCAGGCAATAGCTTTGGCGGTAGGGGAGCTGCGCCGTATTTCCAGGGATCTCCGGCCAACGATTCTTGATGATCTTGGGCTGCTGGTGGCGCTCGAATCACTGGCCAAAGAGGTATCAGAGCGGTCGGGGGTTGAGGTGCTGTTCGAGCACCATATTGGCTCAAAGCTGCTGTCACCTGAACAGGAACTGACACTTTACCGAGTGGCGCAGGAAGCGCTGCACAATGCGGAAAAATACTCCGGTGCAGGAGCCATTGACATGATTCTGCAGCAAGAGGGTTGTGACGTAATGCTGACCATCGCAGATGACGGGGCCGGTATGAGGGAAAACCGTACGGCACCCGCGGAGGGGGATGCTTCTATGGGCCTCAGGAACATGCGGGAAAGGGTGGAGTATCTTAACGGACGGTTTGCAGTAAACAGCAGCCAGGAAGAAGGAACGGAAATTCGGGTGGTTTTGCCGGTTCTGCCGACGGCGGCCGTTTAAACAAGGACAGGTTGTAAGGGTAAGGGGGAAACATGATACGGCTGGTTTTGGCTGATGATCATTTATTGCTGCAGGATGGGCTTGTGGACCGGCTCCAGCGGCAGCCACTTTTCGAAATAGTCGGTACGGCGAGTGACGGGGAAACCGCATGCGAACTTGCCATACGGCTGCAGCCCCATGTTCTGTTAACAGATATCACCATGCCGGGTATGAACGGTATCGATGTACTGAAAACGCTGCGGCGTGAAGCGCCTGATGTCAAAGTAGTGATGCTGAGTATGCACAGTAATAAGGAATATATCCTGGCAGCCATGCATGCAGGTGCCAGCGGGTACCTGCTAAAGGAAATATCCTCGATGGAGCTGGTGCGTGCACTAGAAGTCATTGCCGCCGGGGGGACATATTTCAGCTCGGGAGTGTCTCAGACATTGATGGAAAGTGTTGATGATCTGGAACGCAAGGATGCCTTGCCGGACAACCAACCGACTCCCCGTGAGCGTGATGTGCTGATCCTTATTGCCAACGGAGCCTGTAACAAAACCATTGCCCGTGAACTCAACATCAGTGTCCGGACAGTAGAGACCCACCGGATGAGGGTTAAGAAAAAGCTTGGGGTGACGTCTACCGCCGGGTTGGTTAAATACGCCCTGGAACAGGGCTGGGTACATCAGGACAACAGCCAAAAGGAGATTGTATGAGTGTTGGGAAGCACGTTTTTGTTACCGGGGGAGCAAGCGGTATCGGGTTTGCAATTGGGCGTCATTTTGCTATCAAAGGTTACACCGTCACATTATCCGATGTGAACGCAGACAATTTATCAGAAGCCGCCAAAGCACTGGAACAAGAAGGCATCACGGTTGATTGCCATGTCATGGATGTCACTGACCAGGCCCAGGTAGATGCGTTGCCGGAACAAATGGATATGCCTGTCGATATTCTGGTGAACAATGCCGGCATCCAGCATGTCTCCCCGCTTGAGGAATTTCCGTCAGATCGCTGGAAGTTGCTGATTGATATTATGTTGACGGCACCCGCGATGCTGACTAAAACCTTATTGCCATCAATGCGGGAGCGGGGTTACGGGCGCATTATCAATGTGGGTTCCATTCACAGCCTTGTTGCGTCTCCTTATAAATCTGCCTATGTCGCTGCCAAGCATGGTTTGCTGGGGTTTGCAAAAACCGTTGCACTGGAAACCGGGGATACCGATATCACCATTAATACGCTTTGCCCCTCATATGTATTGACCCCTCTTGTTGAAAACCAGATTGCCGATCAGGCACGCGCAAACGGAATATCAGAAGAAGAAGTCATTAACGACATTATGCTGGTTCCGATGCCTAAAAAAGCATTTATCCATTTCGAAGAGCTGGCAGAAACTGCGTTGTTTCTTGTTTCACCTCAGGCGAAAAATATCACTGCACAGGCAATTGCATTAGACGGCGGTTGGACGGCACGCTGATTCTGTCTCTGGTTTAAACCATCGGTCTCATTAGTTGGAGGCATCTCAAAGGCTTAGCTATACTCAATTATGCGAATAGGAGGATTTGCATGGAGTGTAAGCAAGCCGTATGGGACAAGGAATCCGGCTGGGAAGCGTTTGAGGCGTTGGTTGCATTGGATTCTCCGCAAAGTCTTGTTGTTGTTTTTGGGGTTCAATCCCAACCCGAGTTCCTTTCTGCGTTCCGGCAACTGCAAACTGCAATGCCGGAAAGCCAGATCGTAGGCTGTTCTACTGCCGGAGAAATTCGGACAGGCGATATCCATGTTATCGAGCAGAGTGTCGTTGCGACGGTACTGAAATTTGAGTCTACCCAGATTCAGGTAGAATGCCTGCCAGTTTCCTATGATAAATCCTTTTGGTGTGGGGAAAACCTGGGTTCCAGGCTGAAAGGGGACAACCTGAAACTGGTCATGGTCTTGGGTGACGGCACCAGTATAGAGGGCAGCCAACTCTCCTATGGGCTGAATTCAGTTTTGCCGGATGGGGTGCCGGTTATCGGTGGGCTTGCCGGTGACTACAACAAATGGGAAGAGACCTTCACTCTGTTCGACAACAAACTCAGTTCTGGACATGCAGTCGCAGTTGGTTTCTACGGTGAGTCGCTCGACGTGGGTTTCGGTATCGGAGGCGGTTGGCTTGCCTTTGGGCCAGAGCGGACCGTGACATATTCTGAAGGTACCCACGTCTACGAGATCGACTACCAGCCCGCCTTTGAACTCTACAAAAAATACCTCGGGGAACTGGCGGATGAATTGCCAGGCAGCGGTTACAACTTCCCTATCCAGGTGGCTCTGCCTGATTGTGAACAAAAAATCATCCGTAGTCTGGTCTCAATAGATGATGAGGATGGCAGCATCATTTTTGCCGGTGCCGTTCCTGAAGGAGCCCTGGTGCACTTAATGATGAGTAATTTTAAGTCGCTGATTGAAGGGGCTCAGTCTGCCGCAGAGGCTTGCGGGACCGGTTCGCAACCCGATGTCGCCATACTGGTGAGTTGTGTTGGGCGGCGTATATTACTTGAGCAGTTGACGGATGAAGAGGTTGACGCTGTTTCTCAGGTGTTGGGTGAAAACACAATGATTGCAGGGTTTTATTCCTATGGAGAGTTTTCCCCTTCGGGTGAGTGCCTCAATTGTCTCCACCATAACCAGACGATGACAATCACAACGCTGAAAGAGGGATAGCAATGCATAAGTTGCTAAAACGGCAACTCTATAAAATTTTTGGCGAAGCTGAAATTAATGATTCCCGGGTTGAAGCCTTCCTGGATCTGGTTACTGGCGCTTACAAGACCTTTGAGCGTAACGAACAGTTGTTGCGACGTGCAATGACAATCAGCACTGAAGAGCTTAAAGAACGAAATGTCTCGTTAGACAAGCTTCTCTCCGCATTCCCTGATACCACCGGTATTTTCAATGACAGTAATTTCCTGTTGGAATTCAGGTGTGGTGCAGGGTTTGAGCGGTTTAAGGACGGTGATTTCCTGCGTCATCAACCTGATACCTTGCCCTTTGTGGCAGATGAAAACGTGTTTGCGTCCAAGTTATCCGATGCGAGGAAAACCCAGGAAGTGACAACCCTTGAATACCTCCTGGTCAACGAAGGGGAATCCCAATATGTTGAAGCCCGGATGACACCGCTGGACGGACTTAAAGTGCTGGTGATTTTCCGCGATGTTACTGAAAGGAGGATGGTGGAGAAGCTTCGGAAGGAAGCATTGATCAAGTCCCGCCGCCGCCAGCAACAACTTCGGTATATGGTTCATGTTGCGCCGGTAGGTATTGTTATCTGTAATTCTGCAGGTGCCATTACCATGATAAACAGCTATGCACAGGAAAAATTTCACCTGGATAAAAACAAAATCATGGGTGAGTACATGCACACATTGTTTGCTGAAAGCAGCCGGAAAGACTACATCGCAGTTCGTAACCTAGCCCTTTCCCATGAGGTTGGGGAGATTCAGGAAAAACGGTTCGATGGACATCTTATCAGTTCCGATGGGACGGGTTTTATTGTGGATGTCGGAGTCGCATCAATTGATATTGATGATGACCGAATTCTGGCACATGTCATCGGAGATATTACGGAGCGGAAGAACCTTGAAGAAGAGCTGTGGCGACTGGCTTCGGTTGATCCACTGACGGGCGCTCTCAACCGGAGAGAATTTACCGGACGGATGGAAAAGCTGCTGGAGGAGGCAAAAAATAGAGATGAGCCGGTTTCACTGCTGATGATGGATTTGGATCACTTTAAGCGTATCAACGATAACTTTGGTCATTCCGCCGGGGATGATGCACTTTGCGCATTTGTGTCTACGGTCTCGGGGCAGTTGCGTGGCAAGGATATCATGGGCCGGTTTGGCGGGGAGGAGTTTGTTGTCGCCTTACCTGGGACAGATCCGGCAAATGCCAAGAAAACCGCTGAAAGGATCAGGAAAATGATACGGGGCTCCGCTATTGAAACCACCAATGGTGAGGTGTGGTGTACTGTCAGTATCGGTATTTCCTGCTTCCCAAGCCATGGTGTAGACATGGAAGATTTGCTGCGCGTAGCAGACGATGCACTTTACCAGTGTAAGCGCCGTGGACGTGATCAGGTGCTGCTCTGCCCGATGTCCCTGCACGGCAAAGAACAGGCGATGTAGGTTTGTGAGCTTCTTCTGCCGGCTTGCCGCTGTTTCATGCGAAGTTTTGTTGATGTTGAACTACGGTCCAGTTGGGTTGGAAAGGTTATTTAATTGTGCGTATGAATATAAAACATCTTTAGGAAGATATTTCTTGCCAGTTTATTTAACACAAAAAAAATAGAAATAATAAGACTGCCTGTTTAATAACCAGTTGTGTCAATGTGGCGTCATTTTAATCAGAATTCGATTCTCAATATTCTTCTTTATTTTTATAATTCTGCTCCCTAACTTTTTTAGTTCATTGCAAATGAAAAAATTCACTTTGAAATGTATCGCTGCGGCGGTAATGGTAACTTCCCTGTCTGGTTGTATGGGTTCAATGGGCCTGAGCAGCATGGTGACCAAAGCTAACCTGTCAGCGGTAGATAACCGTTACGGTCGTGCAGGCCTGTATGTGCTGATGAGCCCGGTTTACGGCATTGCAGCAACTGCTGACCTGTTCATCTTTAACAGCATTGAATTCTGGACAGGCAAAAACCCTATCACAGGTAAGTCTCCTGCGCTGGTGGACATGCCGGTTAATGCGGTGTTCAAGGTTAACGACAAGCTTGACAAGGATCTGACCAAAGCACCTTTGGCCAACGTAATGCACCAGGACATCAAGTCTGCTGAAATGCAGCAGATCGATGCAAATACACTGGAAATGAAAGTGGCTTACAACGACGGTTCTAACAAGGTACTGCGTGGTGAAAAAGCCGGTGAGATGGTGAACTTCTACCTTGATGGCCAGTTTGTTTCTGCTGTAAGCATTGATGAGCTGAACCAGTATGCTTCAATGAAAGCTTAATTCTCTTATTTGAATTGCTATTATTGAAAAAGAAGGCGCCGGTAAGGCGCCTTTTTATATAGGAAATATTTTTTTAATATTTATTTTTGTAAAAATTTCCACAAGATAAATATCAGGACTTTTTCGGTTCCAGGGTAAGTGAATATAAACTTGAACCGACAAGATCTTTCAGTGTGACAGTCATCGCTTCAGATTCCCCGTCAATGTCCACCTGCCCGAAGAACTGCAATCCAGCTGACGGAGGGAGGTTAACTTTCCCTCCTTCGGGATGCTTGCTGAACAGAACCTGTGGGCCGAATGTGTTGTCCATGTCGTTGGGACCGAATGTCCCGGCGTTGAGCGGACCGGATACAAACTCATAAAACGGCAGGAAGTCCTGATACTGGGCTTCATTCGGGTCATAGTAGTGTGCAGCCGTATAGTGGACGTCAGCAGTGAGCCAAACCACGTTCTGGATGTTGTTGATCTTGATGAACGAGAGTAGCTCGACGATCTCAAGCTCCCTGCCTTTTGGCGCCCCGTCACCGTTAGCCAGGTTCTCGAATGTAGACTTGGTTTTCCAGTCGTCATAAACCACCATACCCACCGGCATATCAGAGGCGATGACCTTCCACGTAGCATTTGATGCCAGAAGTTGCTGTTTAAGCCAGCGAAGCTGTTGCTTACCCAAAAACTGTGTGGCTTGCGAAGGCTCGATTTGGTCATTCTTGCCATTGTCTGCGCGGTAGGAACGCATATCGATGGCGAACACATCCAGCGACGGGCCATAGTGGAACTTACGGTAAATACGCTGTGGATCTGCCACTGACCGGCGGATAGGGCTGTATTCGAAGAAGGCTTCACGGGCTCGGGCAGACAAAAGCGCAACGCTGCTTTCATTCTGGAAGCGGGGATCATTGAGCACTTCCGCCGGGTACCAGTTATTGACGGTTTCATGGTCATCCCACTGGACGATCATTGGTACTTCAGCGTTGAAGGCGCGAACATTTTTGTCCATTAAGTTGTAGGCAAAGTTACCACGAAACTCTTTAAGGGTTTCTGCCACCTTACTTTTCTCTTCCGTCATGACATTCTTCCACACCTCGCCATTACCCATATCAACTTCTGCTTTCATCGGGCCATCGGCGTAAATGGTATCGCCACAGTGGATAAAGAAATCTGGCTTGGTCTGGCGCATGGTTTCGTATATACGCATGCCGCCCCACTCTTCATTGATTCCCCAGCCTTGCCCGGCTGTGTCGCCGGACCACAGGAAACGGATGTCAGTGCGGACTGCCGGTGGTGTGGCAAAGCTGCCAACCGCCGGCTCGCCCCAGGTCTGCCAGTCTTCCAATGACTGGTAACGGATTCGGTAGTGCACAGTCTGGCCTGATGGAAGACCGGTCAGGTTGAGTTTACTGGTAAAGTCACTGTTGCTTATGGCATTCGGCCCCTGGACGGTGACCGAATTGTTGAATTCCGGGTTGGTGGCGACGTCGACCCACATTTGTGCAGGCTTGTCGCTGCGGGACCAGACAACAGCCTCTCCCTGCGTTATGTCACCACTCATTACACCATAGGGTGTTGTTGGCCGGTGTTTACCACTGCGTGCAAATGCTGGTGCAAAACCGCCGAGAAACAGCGTACCCGCCGCTGCGGTGGAGCCCAGCACGAACTGACGGCGGTTAACACCGGACTTATCCTCATTGCTCATAACATCCTCACTGCTTTTTGGTTTGACTGGATGGTTCAATGTTTATGGTTACCCAACTGCAATACAGCTCGGTGAACGAGGTGTTATGTGCGGGTGACACAACAATGACGGCAGGAGTTTCCGTCTCACAAAACAGGCATCTTTCTCTTGTTAAATCATCAAATGCAAATCATTATCAATATCATTAATGATGTGTATTGTTTCAAACGGGAGGGAGTGATGCAGGCACTATCAGATACCCAGAACTACACGGTGGAATGGTTACGTGATGCGGTGCGTTACGGACGTTTTCCCGATGAGCCAAGGCTGCTTCAAGTGTGGATGCTAAAGGAGAAGGAACTGGCTTCAAGCTGTCGTTGTCGCGGTGCCGACTGGAAATGTTGCGCTGATGAACTGACTGTGTTGCTGGATACCATCTGCGACGATCTGGTTCCGATGCACTGGCGGAGACAGTGTGTTGATGCCATCAACCTCCCCCTGTACCGATTGCAACGATTGGTGCAAACAGACGCAGAATATGATGCGCTCAGGCATTATTTCCTGAAAGTAAGGTCATTGACTGATATTCACCGGGATACCGCCGTGAACTAGGAACATAAGGAAGACTGAACCATGAGTGAAACCCGAATTGAGCGAGACAGCATGGGCGAACTGGCTGTTCCGGCTAATGCCCTGTATGGTGCCCAGACCCAGCGCGCTGTCGAAAACTTTCCCGTCAGCGGGCAAACCATGCCGGAAAGTTTTATCCGTGCGTTACTCCTGGTAAAAGCCTCTGCCGCAAGGGCCAATGTAAAACTGGGCCTGATTAAGCCGGATATGGGGGAAGCCATTATTTCTGCTGTCGAATCCCTGATTGTCGATGAAGCCATGATGGAACATTTCCCGGTGGACATTTTCCAGACCGGCTCTGGCACCAGTTCCAACATGAATGCCAATGAAGTGCTTGCTACTCTGGCAACAAAGAACCTTGGCTCGACAGTCAGTGCAAACGACCACGTTAATTTCGGGCAGAGCAGCAATGACGTAATTCCGACAGCGATTCACGTCAGCGCGGCGATTGGGGTGTCTGGCAGTTTGATTCCGGCACTCCAGCATTTGGTCAAGGTTATCCGTGATAAAGCCGCAGAGGTAGATAAATACGTGAAGACCGGGCGCACCCACCTGATGGATGCTATGCCGGTTCGTATGAGCCAGAGTCTTGAGACCTGGGCGAGCCAGTTGGAAGCTAACCTGGTACAACTTGGGGGGCAGCTACAGCAAATCTCTCAACTCCCGCAAGGCGGAACGGCCGTAGGGACCGGTATTAATGCCCATCCAGATTTTGCTGATGAGTTTAACCGGCAGTTAGGTGAGCTGACAGGTATCACCTTCCACAAAGCACCGAACCTATTTACGTATATTGCCAGCCAGGATGCAGCAGTATCGCTTTCCGGACAGCTCAAAACCGTGGCAGTCAGCCTGATGAAGATTGCCAATGACCTGCGTTGGATGAATTCCGGCCCCCTGGCAGGGCTGGGTGAAATCGAGCTCCCTGCGTTGCAGCCGGGGTCTTCTATCATGCCGGGCAAAGTGAACCCGGTGATCCCTGAAGCAACAGCGATGGTGGCGGCGCAAGTTATCGGCAATGATGCGGCGATTACCGTCGGTGGGCAGTCCGGCAACTTTGAACTGAATGTCATGTTACCGATGATAGCGGCCAACCTGACCAACAGCATTGAATTGCTGTCGAATGTGGCTCCGCTTCTGGCAGACAAAGCCATAGCCGGTTTTATTGTGCGGGAAGACAAGTTGAATGAAGCGTTGGCCCGCAATCCGATACTGGTAACCGCCCTGAACCCTGTTATTGGTTACCTGAAAGCGGCTGAGATAGCCAAGCAGGCATACAAAGAAGGTAGGCCGGTTATCGATGTAGCGGCAGAAAATACAGACCTGACGGTTGAAGAGCTTGAAAAGTTACTTGATCCAGCCAAGTTAACCCATGGCGGTATGTAGGAAAGTCAGAGCCTGAAAAGGGAGCAGGCATTAGCCTGCTTCCCTGGTTCTCTACTTTCCTGGTGCCTGGTCAGCCGGAGACCTTGCTTCTCAAGCGCTGGGCATAAATCAGCGAAATAACCGACAGTACGATAAAGCCAAGGGCAATAGGGTTGGTGAAGAGTGGCATCAAAGAGTGCTCTGTTGAGATCATTTTACGGAGGTTGCCTTCCAGCAACGGCCCGATAATCAACCCCAATACCAGTGGTGGCAACGGATAATTCAGTTTATCCAGTACGTACCCGAGAATACCGAACGAGCCCATGATCAGGATGGACGTTGTGGAGTAGTTCAACGAATAAACACCGAATACGCACATCAACAGGACAACCGGGTTCAGGACGTATTTCGGGACATCGACAATTTTGACCAGTAGACGCCCACCCGTCATCAGGATCAGCACCATCAGTAAACTGCTGACAAAGAGCGCGAAGTAGATGGCGTACAAGACATCGGCATTGTTCAAAAACAGGAACGGGCCGGGCTCCAGACCGTGCAACATAAGCCCGCCAAGCAGTACTGCTGACGTCGGATCCCCCGGAATACCCAGTGTCAGGGCAATAATCAGACCTCCACCAATGGTGGCGTTATTTGCCGTTTCTGAGGCAATCAGGCCTTCAACCGAACCTTTGCCGAATTTCGTCGGCGCTTTAGAGGCCGCCCGCGCCTGCGCGTAGGCAATCATCGCCGCCGGGCCGCCTCCGAGTGCAGGCATTACACCCACAACCGTACCGATGACACCAGACCGGGCATAATTGAGCTTGTTGGCGAATATATCCTTAAAACTTGGCAGAAACTTAGTTTTGTCCTTGGCCTCTTCAACGCTTACAGGTTCCGGCGAGGGCGGCTGGTTGGTCTTGAGTTTCATCAGTTGGGACACTGCGAACAAACCAATCAGCGCAGGCAGCAGAGGGAATCCGGACTCAAGGGCTTCCATCCCAAATGTGAATCGGGGGAGGCCGTCCTCAGACGTGATTCCGACCGTTGCCAGTAACATTCCCAGCATTGCAGCGGTGAGCCCTTTGTTGACCGAGCGACCGGTCACAGCTGACACCGCCGTCATGGCAAATATACACACAGCCGTGTACTCGGCGAAATGGAACTTCAGTGCAAACTCTGCGAGCAATGGCGCACCGATAACCAGGAATATGCCCCCGATACAGGTCCCGACACAACTTGCGACTGCCGCATTTCCAATTGCCCTGGCTGCTTGCCCTTGCTGGGCCAATGGGAAGCCGTCAAGCAGTGTTGCCATGGACGCAGGTGTTCCGGGAAGCCGGAGCAAAATGGCACTGACAGCGCCGCCGGACATGCCCCCGACATAGACGGCAGTTAAAATACTGAAAGCTTCGCCCGGGGTGAGGTGGTAAGTAAGCGGAATCAACAGGGCAACAGCCAATGTTGGGCCGAGTCCCGGCATAACACCAACAACCAGCCCGCCCAGCACGCCAAGGAAAAGCATGGTAATAGTAAAAGGATCAAGGAGTGACTGGAATGAACTGGCGATTAACCCAAAGTCGAGACTATACATCTTGCAGGCCCTCCAATAACCCAAGAGGAAGTTGAAGACTCACTCCCAGTTCAAATACAACGTAGACCCATAACGTTGCTAAAACAGAAGTAACGAAAGATTTAATAAAAAATCGCTTTTCAAACCCCGACCACCACAGTGCCAATACCATTAGTGCTGGTGGAGTTAATAGATAAAACCCGACTGTTTCCAAAAGAAAACTGTACAAGCACAGAAAAGCGATAACAAAAAAATCGGAGAGTGGCCATTCGACTTTGAATAGCTCAGATTTATTTCGATATTTTGTGAAGAGGTTTTGTATTGCGAGCATAGCCAGAATAATAATAATTACGCGAGGCCATGCTGCCATTCCCATAGGATCCCATTGTACGTCAGGGAGATAGAAGCTGCGTGTGAAAAGTATTATACATACAGCAACAATCACTAAGGAAAATATCCCATCAGAATCGAGTCTGTTGATCGGTGTTTTATCTAATTCCTTTCCTGAGGTATGAGAATGGTCTGACTTGTATTTCAACATGATGCTCAACCTTAAAACTGAGAGGCGGAGCTGACTATCAACCCCACCTCTTTTCCACGATCAGAGGATGATCATTTTATTTTTTGAAGCCCAGATCTTTTGCAAGGAAAATAACAGACTCTTCAACGTTGTTAATAACGTTTTGGAACTCGTCTCCTTTTGAGTAAGACCACAGGAAGCTCATGCCTTCCAACTCTTTTTGGTAGGCTTGGTTGTCACCAAGGTCGGCAAATGCTTTTTGAAGTACCGCAATACGATCTTCGGAGGTGCCTTTTGGCACACCCATACCGTAAAACAGCTGGTACACAATATCGACACCAAGCTCTTTCGCTGTTGGAATATCAGCCAGGAATGGAAGGCGTTCCTCAGACATCACCGCCAGCACTTTCAGGCTGCCATCCTTGTGACCCGCTGCCACGCCGTTGATTGGCTGAATGAATGAGTCAATGTGGCCACCCAGGGCTGCTGCTTTACGTGAGCCGCCATCACCGGTGTTTACAAGTTTGAATTTCGCACCTGATGCGTTTTCAGCTTCTGCCGCAGCAAACTGGGCCGGAGTGCCTATAGACATACCGATCGAAATTTCCCCTGGTGTTTTTTTGGCGGCTTCAACCAGTTCTCCGAAATCATTGTATTTACCGCCTTTGCCTTTACCGGTAACCGTCAGGGATACATAGCCAAGGTTTGCTACTGGTGTGAAGTCGTGCACGCCTACCTGGCTGGCACCAATTTCTTGTCTGACCATCATGGAGTTGGTCAGCGGGGCAATGGTGTAGCCATCAGCTTTCGCTTTTTTGGCCTGAGTCCATCCAATGCTGCCGCCAGCACCGGGAACATTTTTTACAATAATTTTCTGACCCAAATGCGTTTCAAGGTGTTTTGCTGTGACACGCATTAAAACGTCCGTTGAACCGCCCGGACCGTAAGGGACGACAATGGTTACAGGACGGGTAGGGTAGTCGCTTGCCGCGGCGGATACACCCGGCAAAGCAATCGCAAGTGAACACACAATCGTTTTTAGAAGTTTCATAGCTGTCCTTTGCTTCGTTCTATCAGTTGTATTTTAGTAAGAGGTGAAACAGTTAACGAACTTTCTCATTTCACGTTCTTCATACTGGATGACAGCAAATATGTTGTCAAACAACTATTACTAATTATAGTATTTTGATCAAATATTCAAATATGACATTGGTTGATTAAGTTAATTTAAAAATATCACAATATATTGATATATAAAGATTAAATCACACATCTTGGCAGTTTCACTCAAAACGCTTCAATGACTAACTTAAGACATATTGTGAATATTAATCCCTACAAGATGTAAATATATGTTAATTTTGGTTGAGTGGTGGCGTGCTATTGAATAGGATTAATAATTAACCAATACATTTAGAAAAAGTCACAGCATCGAATAAAAGCCGGGGATAAAGCACTTGAGTATGCCCTTTTAAAAAGAGGTTCCACCGTGAAAATAGCAGAAATAAGAACATTGTTGATGCAGGCGCCGTTAGCTGGTGAAACAGCGTGGGGAGGGGAGAATCATTCCTCAAGCGACCACACTGCCGGCAGTCGTAACTGGTTGTTTGTGGAAATAGTTACTGAGTGTGGCCTTTCAGGTATCGGTGAGTGCAGCGGGTGGCCACGGGTGGTTGAGCGGGCGGTGGCAGACCTGGCGGAACTGCTCATCGGGGATGATGTTTTCCAATCGGAAAGAATATGGCAAAAAATGCTTAATGCCATGATGGGGCATGGCCAGACAGGAACCGTCGGTTTTGGTGCTATGACGGGAATTGACATGGCACTTTGGGACTTAAAAGGGAAAGCGTTGAATACGCCGGTCTACAATCTTCTCGGCGGTAAAATCCGGGATCAGGTGAAGGTCTATGTTCACGCGGGTTCAGCCCAAAGTGCTGCCAAAGCGGTTAAAAACGGATACAGCATTGTCAAATTAGGTGGTATTAAAAACATCGTTTCCAAGACAGAAGCAGTTCGCCGGGTTGTTGGGAATGAGGTGGATATTGCCGTTGATTTACATGGCCCCGCATGGCTGTCCCCCAAAGATGCTGTTGCAGTCGGCCAGGCTCTTGAACCCTTTGATCTTTTATTTCTTGAGGATCCAGTTGCGCCTGAATATCCGGAAGGCCTGAGAGCTGTCGGTGAAAGGGTGAACATCCCCCTTGCTGCCGGGGAGCGTAAAGGCGGAATATGGAGTTACCGGGAGTTACTTTCTTTGGGCGTGAATGTCCTGCAGCCGGACACGGGACGCTGTGGCGGTATAACCCAGATGAAAAAAATAGCAGCATTGGCAGAAGCTGAATTTGCAACTATTGCCCCGCATGCAGGAAGCTTGGGGCCTGTCGGGGAATATGCAGCTCTCCATGTGATGGCAAGCATTCCAAACTGCCTCTCAATGGAACGTTTTCAGCGGGATTGCGATCTGAAAGAGCAAATTATTGACTATCCGATAGACGTTTCTGGTGGAAAACTTGTCGTCCCTGACAGGCCAGGCCTAGGTGTGGCTTTGAATAAAGATTTGGTGAAAAAATACCCGAGTAAAAGGAACGTCAGTATTCCGGGGAGCCCTGATTCAGGAGATTACGAAAACGGTACGTTTAATGAACACGTATATTTTCAGCCCAAATATTCTCGGGCAAGTTTTCTGAATTCCAAGAGGAACACTAAGAACTGAGAGAAGTGGGAAAGCACTTAACTTTCTAATTCCTATTTAAAAATACTTTTTTCAGGGTTCGCATCTGTATTGTTTTTTTTAAAAGAAGCAACAGCCGAATTTTGAAAGATATACGTCCTAATGGCTGAAATAACGTATTACGAACGGCTTATTCAATATGCCGTAATACTTGGCTGCACGCCAAATTCCTAATACCGGGGTTTTCGTTAAAAAGAGAGATGTCTATGAACGTGAAAGGATGCATGCTGATTGGTTCAGAAGAAATATTCGGAAAACAGCAAGGATTTAGTGCGGTAAACCCTGCCACCGGAAATGTAATGGAGCCTGTTTTTGGTGGTGGCACTGGTGAAGATGTAGATCATGCCTGTGCTTTGGCATGGGAGGCTTTTGACAGCTATCGCCTTACCAGTTTGGAAGAACGCGCGAGATTTCTGGAAGAAATCGCACGAGAAATCGCGTTGCTGGGGGATGAATTGATTCTCCGGGCCAGTCAGGAAAGTGGACTTCCTACTGTGAGGCTTGAAGGAGAGCGGGCGCGAACCATTGGTCAATTGTACATGTTTGCGGAACTTGTCCGCGAAGGCAGTTGGTTAGGCATCAGAGTTGATTCTGCAATACCCGGAAGGCAGCCTCTTCCTCGATCTGATTTACGCATGCAACATATCCCTCTAGGGCCTGTGGCAGTATTTGGGGCGAGTAATTTCCCGTTGGCTTTTTCAGTTGCCGGGGGAGACACCGCGTCAGCGCTTGCAGCAGGAGCACCGGTTATCGTGAAAGGCCATTCTGCACATCCCGGTGCTTCCGAGCTGGTTGGTCGCGCTATTCAAAATGCGGTGAAATCCTGTGGTCTTCATGAGGGCGTATTCGCTCTTCTATTTGGCGTAGGAAACGAAATAGGAACAACTCTGGTATCGGATCACAGAGTTAAAGCTGTCGGTTTCACGGGATCCCGTGCCGGAGGGACCGCGTTAATGAATGTTGCATTCCATCGGCCGGAACCTATTCCGGTATATGCAGAAATGAGCAGCAGTAATCCGGTGTTCCTTATGCAAGGGGCTTTAAAAAACCGGGGTGAAGATATCGCGAAAAAATTTGTCTCTTCACTGACAATGGGGGCTGGGCAGCTATGTACCAATCCTGGGCTTGTTATTGCTAAGGTCGGACCGGCACTTGATAAGTTTTTAGAGGTGGTATCTAAAGAGCTAGGAGCCTCAGAGCCTCAAACTATGCTGACACCGGGAATCTATCAGGCCTATGCCAAAGCCAGTACCAAAATGAAAAATGATGACTCTGTCGTGGAAATATCCCATGGACGTGTTGAAAATGGTCTCAACCAATGCCGGGCCAGGCTTTACTTTACTACGGCGCTTCATTTTCTTGCTGATGAACGTCTGTCAGAGGAAATATTTGGTGCAAGCTCACTTGTGATTGCCTGTGAGTCAGAAGATGAATTTAAGCAAATTGCGGAGAACCTGGAAGGGCAGCTCACCGCGACACTCCATATGGATGAATCTGATGCTGACCTGGTGAAGAGACTGCTGCCAATCCTGGAGAGAAAAGCAGGCCGCATATTGTGCAATGGTTTCCCAACCGGTGTGGAGGTCTGTCACTCAATGGTGCATGGAGGTCCGTACCCGTCGACATCTGACAGCCGCTCTACATCTGTTGGCAGTGCTTCTATACAACGATTTTTACGCCCGGTCTGCTATCAGGATATTCCCGCGTGGTTGATGCCAGAGGCGCTTCGAGATGATAATCCGCAACGGGTTACACGATTAATAGATGGGCGAATCCTAAAGTGAATGAGCAATTTCTAAGAATTTTTTTTGCCTGATTCATTGAACCATCGTTTTGCGTCTTTCCATTATTTACTGCCCCAGTCCAATACAATACCGCTTTGGACTGGGGCTTTGCAGTCGGGAATATAAGGACAAAGGCATGAGGGGGACGTACTTATTTGCTGCTGATTAGCCGTTCAATGTCAAAGCGAGTTGTCGCTTTTGTAAATCCTCCAGGGGCTAAAACAATATGCCCGGTGTTTTTAATGCCTTTTGATATCAGGTTAAATGTATCAGTTACATGGCTGACGGGCTCCAAGCACCAATAATCAGCTTGAGGTGGTATATGCAGGATTAAGTGATCCAAGTTTTCGCTTGATTTGATGGCAATGGACAGGTTTGGTGAACGCCATTCTATCTTCGCGTGCTGTTTCCATCCTGAATAGCCCAAGGTCAAATCATTCCCTTTAATGGCGTAACCATGCTTAGTTGACCATTCATCTCTAATGGTGCACGCGCCTTCGGGTATCATTGATGATCCAAAAGGCCAGCATTCTTCCGCATCGAAATAAACGGTAGCATTGCCAGGATTTGCGAAATAAGGGTGGAACCCAAGACCAACAGGCATGTCACTATCGGCCAAGTTTTGTACGGACAATTCGCATTCCAGTCCATTGTCATCAATGGATATTTTTTGTGTGGCGATATAGTCCCACGGCCAACTGTCCTTCTTGTGCCGATAACTCATTTCTACGAAATCTGAACCCCGTCGGGTTACTGTCCAGTTGCTTGTATTTCCATGCCCATGCATTGCGTGGGGGGAGGCAACAGGATGGGCTGGCTGGAGAACTGTTTTCCCCTGAAATTGAAAATGTCCGTGAGCAATTCGGTTTGAAAATGGTACCAGTGGAAAGCAGCCACCCTTTTCGGGGAATAAGGGGTTACATGTATTCGTTGAGATCTTTTTCAGAACTGGCGTCCAGCAGGTGTCTGTCAGCGTATCCCAACCAGTTATCCGCCCTCCATAAGATGGAACAACGGTTACCCGGTTTACTTTGTTTGCCAGCTGTATTACGTCGTCCCTGTTCATGGCGTTGTCCTGTCCCGAAACTATTTTGAAAAGCCAAAATCCGGCTGATATGTCATCAAAGGCGGGAGGTATTCTTTTATTTTTTGTAAGTATTTGTCAAACAAGCTTCCGGTTTTTGAGATGGCGCATGAGTTGCCTGATTTTTAGTTCTTCCCCCTTTGCCAATGAGAAATAGCCGCTTGATAGATAAGTGATGGAATCTTACATTAGCTTACAGGAAGGCGTTTTCAATGGATGATGGGATGAGTTGAAAGGGGGGGGAACTGGAGGTAACTCGGCGTAGCTGATTGGGTGGATTTGCTGTGGCTAACCGTCAATAATAAGATATTTGTCAAACAAATATGCTTATTTTTGAATATAATTAAGGATAGAAATCGCAGATAAAGCTTGAATGTTAGGCGTGATTCGAGAATGGACATTGATTTTGAACAACTTTAATGAGAGGTTTGAAAGTTGATGTTTTGAACCTAACCAGTGTTTTAGGTGACCGATGGATTGTTCCTGAAAGGGATATGAGTTTTACAAAAACAGAACGTTAAGGGTGGATAAATAAAAACTATGAGTGATCAGCCAGTAACGCGCACTCCTGCTGCTCAATCATTGAGTGCTTCAGTTTATGAGCAGATATTTGCAGCAATAATGGATGGTACCTATGAGGTGAATTCGAAGTTACCAACTGAAGCGCAGCTTTGTAAGGTTTATCAGGTATCGAGACCAATTTTGCGAGAAGCTTTATCCCGGTTGCGGGAGGATAAGCTGATTGCGTCTCGGCGGGGGTCAGGAAGCTTTGTTTTGAAGCGGCCGGATGAAGCGGTTTTGCAATTCGCGCGCCTCTCCAGTATCGCAGATATTCAGCGCTGCTTTGAATTTCGTTGTGCACTTGAGTCAGAAGCTGCCGGTTTGGCTGCTATCCGCCGTACACCGGAGCAACTTCTTAAAATCAGAAGCGCTTTCGAGGCCATTAAAATTGCCAATGAATCAAGTCTTCCGGCAGTGGATGAGGACTTCTATTTCCACTTGGCGATTGTTGAAGCGTCCAATAACCATTTTTACAGCACGGTGACGAGGTCTCTGGAAAAAAGTGTCAAAGAAGGTCTGAATATCACGCGAAACCTTTCCCTGATGCACTCTGTATCCCGCCTGGAACTGGTTCAACGGGAACACGAAGCCATTGTTGAAGCCATCGAGGCTGCGGATGCAGACGCAGCAAAAACCGCGATGAAGACACATTTGGACAATGCCCGGTCCCGCATGTTTGATGGCATTCCAGCCTAGGTGGATGCCAATTTACTTAAAGTTGTAAAAAGTTGTTTGATTAGTAATTGTCGCAGTGGTATCGTTGGTTACAACTTGGACAGGTTTGGAAGTCCAGGGTGACGTTTGATGAGGGAACCATGACAAATACTGCATTTAAGCCAGAGTATGTACTGACTGAAGAAACCAGACAGAAACTTTCAGGTGTAGCCACACCGACTCTCCATACACTGCTTCTTAAAAGAGGTTACCGGAATACCTACATTCAGGGGGTCTCCAGGCTTAACCGTCGGGACATACAAATGGTCGGGCAGGCTTTCACCTTGCGCTATATCCCTGCCCGTGAAGATATTGATACTGTTGAAGCATTCAAAGATCCCGCCCATCCACAACGCGTTGCTGTTGAAAACGTACCGGCAGGTAAGGTTCTGGTCTCTGATTGCAGGCAGGACGCCAGTGCAGCGAGTGCAGGAAGCATCTTGCTTGCAAGACTACAATACAGAAATTGTGCGGGGTTTGTCTCAGATGCCGGTGTAAGGGACGCAGCAGACGCATCAGAATTGGATATGCCGGTTTTCTGTGCCAAACCCAGTGCCCCTACAAATTTAACCAAACACCATGCAGTGGATATTAATGTTCCGATTGGCTGTGGTGGTGTGCCCGTTTACCCAGGGGATGTCCTTGTGGGTGATGGCGATGGGATCATTGTTATCCCACAAGCGATTGCTGATGACATTGCCGGTGAAGCCGTTGCGATGGAGAAATTTGAAGAGTATGTAAAAAGGCGTGTCGAGGAAGGTAGCGCGGTCATTGGACTCTACCCGCCGAACGAAGAAACGCGGGCGGCTTACCAGTCATTTCTTGAACAACAAGATTCATCTCATCAGTAACTGATCAGAGGGACCAACGTTGGTTACATGTAAGACTAATGTCCTTATTACCGGTGCGGCCGGCAGAATAGGCAAAGCACTGCGTCAGGGGCTCGATAAAAGCCGCTTTAACCTGATTCTGACCGATATCTTTCCAGAATTGGATGTGACTGAGGAAGAGCGGTATTGTCCGGCTGACATTACTGACACGAAAAGCCTCGAAGAGTGTTTTGAGAACATTGATGTGGTGGTTCACCTGGCTGGAACACCAAACAGTCAGGATTGGGCAACGGTGCTTGACTTAAATGTCATAGGAACCCAAAACGTTTTGGATTTGGCTGTTCAATCCGGAGTGAAAAAAATCGTCTACGCAAGTTCGGTTCACGCTATTGGCCTTTACAAAGCGGATGCGTGTTTCACCGAGTCGATGTCAACCCAGGCCGACAGCCTTTACGGGTTCAGCAAAGTGGCTGGCGAAGAACTACTAAGGCTGAAGTGCGTCAAAGAGGGGGTAAATGGTTATGCATTGCGGATTTTTAATTTCCAGGACAAACCTGAATACAGGCGGGATCTTTTAACCTGGATCAGCGCCGGAGATATTTGCAGGCTGGTTGAAAGCTGCCTGTCAGACAATACCGACGGTTTCCATGTTCTTTACGGTGTTTCCAATAACAGCCGGTTTAATTTGTCAAACCCAACCGCAAAGAGAATAGGCTATTTACCGTTAGACAGTGCGGATGACTATTTGGAAACTATTGAAGCAATCCCCCCAGAAGAAGACCCTACCAGCCACTTTACGCTGATTGGTGGTCGTTTCGCAGATAAGAATTTCAAGTAGCAAGTGGTAATTCAGTAAAAGAATAAGCGCTTATATTTTTCGTTTTAGGGAATCATTCTGATGGGTATTTCTGTATTAAATAGAAACGTTGAAATATTGGTTGATTGCCAGAATGTGGTAGGAGAAAGCCCCCTTTGGTGCGCAGAAAAACAAGCGCTGTATTGGGTGGCAACTTTGGAAAGGAAAATATTTTGTTTTTTCATGGATTCCGGTGTTGTTCAACACTGGGATGTGCCGGAAATTCCGGGTTGTATTGCTTTAGGTGACAATGGGGACCTGATAGTTGCAATGGAATCCGGAATATTTGAGGTATCCCTGTCTGGGCACAAATCTCGTATCAGTCTGCTGCAAAAATGTCCTCCTTCGTTTAATGGGATGCGGTTTAATGACGGGAAATGTGACAGGCAGGGCCGTTTTTTAGCTGGGAGTATGAAGTTTCCTTTGTCGCCTGAAGCGGCCGGGGTGCTCTACAGACTGGACCACAACAAACACCTGTCGCCAGTCATTCACGGTTTGATAACCCAAAACGGGCTGGCATGGAGCCCGGATGGGAAAAAAATGTACTTGTCGGATTCTCATCCAAGCAGACAGGTCATTTGGGAATACGAATATGACATACACCAAGGGCTGCCACACCACCGGAAGCTGTTTGTCGATATGCGACAACATGGGGGGCGTCCGGACGGTGCGGCGGTGGACATAGACGGTTGCTATTGGTGTGCTGCAAACGATGGCTGGCAACTGTTGAGGTTTACGCCGGATGGCAAAGTAGACCAGCGCATCCCCCTGCCTTTTAGTAAACCCTCTATGTGTGCTTTTGGGGGGGAAGCAATGGACACGCTCTTTATCACTTCTATCCACCCAAACAGGGATAGGTCCAGAATGGCAGAACAACCCTTTGCGGGTTGTCTTGCTGCCATTAACCCCGGTACGCAGGGGCTGAAAGAGGCAGCGTACAAGGCCTATTAGTACCGCCTAATCTCTTGCAGTCCAATTCATCGATAGCATCGGTTGGTATCGCAGCTGAGCAAAGTGTTTTCTCTTTTTCTGGCTGCCTGCCATTCGATGTTCCGATTTTTCGATGCTTCTTCTCTACGATAGTTCTCCTATTTGTTTCAGTCCATTCCTGCGAAGGCTTGTTCACAAAAACGGATTGTACCTTGAGCTATTGAGTTATGTTTTTTGACGCCGCTAGAATATTTATGACGGACAATGCCCTTGCCTTTTAAATAGTCTTTATTTTTTCGTTATCAGTTAGCTTATAATACTTATCTCATAAGAATAATAAGTCAGCCTCAAAAATGGCATGCAAATCATTCTCTGGGTGAATGATTTTGGAGAAAGTATAAAATGGGACAACCAGTGCCTAGCCTAGAAATATTAAGGCAATCAGTAAGCCGCTTGCTAAATGATAAAATCATATCTGCTGAGCAACGTACAGCTTTTGCCAAAGATACAAAAAAGTATTTTGTTAATAAGAAATCTGTACCAACAACCCAATTTAATACATTGTGGCAGTCCCTCTATGTGCTGGAATATGTGGATGACATTATCAAGGCAAAATTGTTGCTGAAGGATATCGATGACGTTCTAAACTCTGTCAACGAGCAAAAACAGGCAACTCTGGCAGAAAAAGAAAAAAGCATACCTGGGTTGCTTGAGAATTGTATTGATAACCTGACTACCATGTTCACTATCCGTACTGGTGACGGCGTTCATGTTTATTCAAATTACCGGTACAACGAATTTCTTGGTATAGATACTGCGGGTATTTCCTTTGCCCAGCTTCTGGAGCTTGTGCCGGAAGAAAACCTGGAGCAGTTGAAAATCTGTATGCAAAATGATGAGAAGGCATTTAACTCAGATGTGCCTGTTGTCGACATTGAGCAGTTCACCAAAAACGGGGAAATCTGCTTCTACGAAACTATCCGGCAGAAGATAGAAATCGGCGATGAAAGCTTGCTTATTCTCTCTGCTTGGGACATTACAAATAACATAATGAAAATTCGTGATGCCGAAAATCTGAGCCGTAGTAGTTTGAAAGATGACTTAACAGACTGCTGGTCACGAAAAGTGCTTCAGGACACCGCGATTGTTGGCCACTGCAATCACTGCTGTTTTGTCGATCTGGACAACTTTAAGGCAATCAACGACAAATACGGCCATAAAGAAGGTGACCGCATTCTGTTAGAATTTGCGCAAATTCTTTGCAGTAATCTTCGCGAAGAAGATATCACGATTCGCTACGGTGGCGACGAATTTATCATCCTGTTCAAAGCTAACGATGCTGAGTGGATGAAAGAAAAGATGAATAATCTTCGACATCACATTGAACAGCATTTTGCAGAGCATCAAATTTCATTTTCGTTCGGCATTTCGATGATTGCGGAAAATTTTGAACGTGCGGTTATCGAAGCAGACTTGAACATGTACTTTGACAAACGCGAAAGGAAGCAAAGTTTGGAAACCGAGCCCGTTTAGGCGGGCTCTTGGCAACTTTACAACTTATAGTTGTATCCCTTTTCATTAAACCAGTCCCCGAGAAACCTCATAAATGTCCGGAGCCGGATATGGCGGCTGACGTCCTGATGTGCGGTGAGATAGACCGGCAGTACAGGTAACGGTGTGTTGGGGGCAACCTCATATATCTCTTCGAACTTAGCTGCCAAACCTTTGTGTGTGACTGCAATACCAGCGCCGGCTTTCATATGGTAGATGTGCTGTACAAGACTGTCAGAGCGTATCTGGAAATGGCCGCGTTGCAGATCAAACCCCAATTTCGCAGCCTGGTCGATAAAACTGGTTACCTGATCAAAACCGATCATCCGGTGATGGCGAAGGTCAGCCAGTGTTGCCGGTTTGCCATATTTGGATATGTAGTCCTTGTGTGCAAAAAATCCCAGAGGCATGTCCGGAAGACGGCGGCATACCAAATCTGGCTGCAACGGCTGGAACATCCGTATGGCGATATCTGCATCGCGCTTTGAAAGATTGGTCGCCCGGTTGTCGATCACTGTTTCACAGGAAATCTCAGGGTGCTCACGCTGAAAAGCTGCAATGGCTTCCGGCAGCAGATAGTGGCCAACAATTTCGTTTGCACTTATTCGTATGTCCCCTGCAAGTATAAAATCGTTGCTCATGGCTATGCGGGAAAACTGGTCTGCGGCCTGTGACATAAGGCCAGCCGCCTCAACAAGGTGAGATCCCTCGTCTGTCAGCACCAAACCCTGGGTATTTCGCGTAAACAGCGCATAGCCCAACTGCGATTCCAGTTCCTGTATTTTGCGGCTTAAAGTGGGTTGGCTTAGGTTGTTCCGGCTTGCTGCCTTAGAAAGGCTTCCTGCTTCAACCACCATCATGAAGTAGTGGATTCCCTGCCAATTGATATTCATTTATGAATACCTCCTATCCAATATTTTCCATTCTATATCCATTTTTAAATGACGATACTGATTCCATGCAAGTCAGTGAGGACAGAAAAATGATGGATATTACAAATCGGGCAAGAAAGGTGGCAGTACTTGGCGCGACTGGGAATTTGGGCTCTCACGTGGTAAGGCAACTTATTGATGACGGATATCGCGTTTCCGCTTTGGTAAGAAACCCAAACAACCGCTTGCCTGCGGAGGTTATGCAGACAACTGGAGCGATAGAGAACATCCCCCTGCTGGATACTTTTCTGTCTGGGCATCATGCATTGGTGTATGCAGTTAACCCACCTTATCCTGCATGGAAAAGTCAGGCTATGCCATTGCTTGAGACGGCGTTGAAACAGGCGAAAAAGCATGATCTCCTGTTTGTATTTCCAGCAAACGTCTACAACTTCAATCCACAAAAAACAGATACCATTACCAATAACACTGAGATGGAGGCGGCTTCTGAAAAAGGGAAGATCCGTATCGCCATGGAGCAGCGAATAGCTCGGTATTGCAGTGAAGGGGGCAGGGCTGTATGTATTCGGGCAGGAGATTTTATTGGAAAAAACACTGCCAACACTTGGTTTGACGCTGTTGTAAGTACTAAGGCAAACAAAGCTGCTCTCACGCTGCCAGGAGAGGTGAACATCCCTCATACTTGGGCTTACCTGCCTGATCTGGCAAAAGAGATCTCTCTGCTGATTGGTACTGATGTGGAGAACGGGGAATGCCGCCGTGTCAATTACCCGGGGTTGGAATTTACTTTCGAAGAATTGAAACGTGCAATGGAAAAGGCGTTGGGCATTCCGGTTAAAACAAAGCAGTTACCATGGACTTTGCTGAAATTCGCCGGGCTGTTTTCACCTGTGTTACGGGAACTTATTGAGATGCGGTACCTTTGGCAATACCGGCTCAGGATGGAAGATGACACACTGCCTGAAGCTGAGGTAACACCGCTCGAGGGCGTATTGGAGGCCGTTTTGGAGTCATCTGTTACATCTCCGGTTCTCCACCAGTATGCCAGCACGAAATAGAAAAAGCCCCCGGTAAGCTGGCTTACCGGGGGCTGGCTGTTGTGGCTGTACTTGGAATTACATACCCAGGTAGAGGCCAGCCAGTGTTGCACTCATCAGGTTCGCCAGTGTTGCAGCGAAAATCGCTTTGATACCCAGGCGGGCAATGTCAGCTCGACGAGAAGGTACGATGCCACCCAGGCCACCCATCAACATGGCAATAGAGGTCAGGTTGGCAAAACCGCACAGGGCAAAGGTCACAATCGCTTGAGAATGTTGGCTCAGTTGTGCTTTTACGTTCATCAGGTCAATGAAGGCAACGAATTCGTTTACCGCAATTTTCTTACCGATGAGGGCGCCGGCAGTCATGGCTTCACTCCACGGAACACCAATCAGCCATGCTACAGGGGCAAACAGGTAGCCGAAGATCCACTCAAGGCTCAGTTGAGGCATATCAATCAGGGCACCAAACTTGGTCAGGCCGCCATTGATAAGGGCGATAAGGCTGATAACTGCCAGGAGACTTGCACCGACTGCCATCGCGATCTGGAGGCCACTTAGGGCCCCTTGGGTACCGGCATCGATAACGTTAACCGGTGCGTTTTCATCATCAACGGTCATTACCGGATTGGCATCAACGTTTTCGGTCTGGGGAACCAGCAGCTTTGCCATCATCAGACCGGCTGGTGCAGACATAAAGCTTGCAGCAATCAGGTAACGCAGGTCTACACCCAGACCGGCATAACCTACCATGGTGCCACCAGCAACTGATGCAAGGCCGCCCACCATCACAGCGAACAGTTCTGAGTGAGTCATTTTTTCCAGGTAAGGGCGTACTACCAGTGGCGCTTCAACTGAACCCACGAAAATGTTCGCAGTCGCTGACATTGATTCGGTACGGGTTGTACCCAACAGCTTTTGCAGGCCACCACCAAGAATGCGAACTACCCAACCCATGATGCCGAGGTAGTAGAGTACGGCGATCAGTGCTGAGAAAAATACGATGGTTGGCAATACGTTAACGGCAAAGATGAAGCCCAGTTTGAACTTGGCCAGATCACCGAACAGGAATTGTGCGCCCACTTTACCGAAATCGATGATGCCGGAAACCGCGCCGGAGATGGAGTTCAGGATTTCGCGGCCAACCGGTACAGAGAGGATAAAACCGGCAAAAATAATCTGGATGGCAAACGCGCCAAGAACGGTGCGCCAGTTGATCGCCTTACGGTTCTCTGAGAAAAGTATCGCAACCGCAAAAATAACAAAAATACCTAAAACACTGGGCCAGTGTTGCATGGTCTCACTCCGAAAAAGTGGGTAAATTGGAAGAAAACGATTGCGGCGGTATTTTAGCGGCAAAAATAAATGTGACAAGGGTCAAATTAATAATGTAACGAAATTAAAGTTACATCACCTGAGGTGATGAGAGCTAAGTGATGGAAATTGCAGCTGAATATCATGTGCTTGTCACCTGCGCTGCATCACTCTCTTTACCCATCAAAAACGTCACGCCAATGTCACACTAAACACGACGGCGTTCTCTATGTTTATGTCACGGTTTGCGCATATTGCCGGACAGGAGGCGCGTATGGCGGAAGAATAAACCCTCACTCTCACGTTCCATATTGATGCTGAGCGGGGTTGGCTGGAAGCACCGGTCAATTTGGTGGAAAGCTTGATTGATCGCGAAATAAGCCCTGATTCCCATCTGTCACCCGATTTACAGACGTTTTATCTCGATCAGGATGAAAATGCCAGAAAGCTGGTTCAGGCGTTGGGACAAATAGGTATCGGATACCTTGTTGAAGAAAAACACTACCTTGATGTGTGTTTTGTGCAGGAACTGCCGATGGTGGAGTACCGTTAGGGGAAAGGCTTAAGCCCGCGTTGGCGGGCTTAAAGGCAAGCGGTCGGTACTACTTTGGCCGCAACCCGCTCAGAGGTGGCCGGGAAATAGGTTAAGTAGCATTGATCATCTTTCGGGGCATTGTTTTCAATATTGGATTTTGCTGTGATGACAATTACATCAATGTTGTTGACCCGTTTACCAAGGATTTTCCAATCGTTGCTGTATTCCAGGTTTTGGATCAACTTGGGCAGGGTGTACTCTTCTGCATCTGGATAGCCCCATCTGAACGTACATATTTCCTGAGGGCCAACTTCAGTACAACCGGGTATCGGCAGAGATTGTGCAGGGACGTTTTGGGCCGAGTCATCTGAATGATTCGAAACGTACCTAAGATTGGCCAAACCCGCTATCGCCATTTTGGCATAACCCATTTCGAGCCCGGACTTAACTGCACCCTCCAGCCCAGAGAGCGACGCATTCTTTGCATCAGTGCTGTAATTAAGAAACTTTGGTAATGCTGTAACGGATAAAATGCCAAGAATCACGATTACAACCACCAACTCAATAAGCGTAAATCCCTTCTGTCTCATACTCTTACTGCCAAGGAAACCATTGATGGAATTTTAGCCTTGTGGGGGTGTTACCTGTATTGATATTGAACATGTCCCGGATGATATTTGAACAGATATGCGAGGGGGTGGTCATTTTTGACGCGTGGGCGAGTGTAAAAAAGCCGGGCAGTCGAAACTGCCCGGAAATAGCGGAAGAACAAGAATTGGTGATTTAAAGCGTGACTTATTGGCACTCCTCGGTTGAGAGAGAGGCTCCGATCCCACTTTCCAACTGGGTCACAGTTTGCTTTCCGACATAAATCATTGAACCTGCGACCTGTTTACCGGTGGCTTGACCGGTATTGCATAGATACGCTTCTGCGCCCATATAAGTTTTTACGGTGGCAGTTTTGACGGCAAAAAATCGATTTTGCTCATTCATACTCGCACCCATAGAGAGTTCTGCATCCAGCTGGTTTGTACCGCCTGCAAGTTCAATGACTGCCCCCATGGATCCATTGACGGTCAGCTTTTCTTTCGAAAGCGCGCAAGCGTCAGACACAAAGCTGACCCCTTGACTGACATTGATAGCCGAAACAGGCTGATTTGTAACGACGGTGAGGGAAACATCATCGACGGAAAACCATGACATATCTTCCTGACTTTCGATTGAAAGTATGCCGTCATTGCTATCGATGAAAAGGCTACTGATCGCAGAACTGCTGCCGTAGGCAATAACCGCGGGTTTCTCCCCACAAATCAGCTTTGCATTGATCCCTCTACTGATTTTCAGGGACGTGAAACTGTCGGTATAAAATAATTGCTCTCGTTCTATGAAAGCATGCGCTGCTGCCAGACCCAAACCAATAAACAGAAACAGCAAGGCAACCAATGTTTTGAATGTACTTCTTGTCGTCCGGTATCGTGTCGTCATTATGGACTCTCCCTGCAGTTAAGCGTTTAACGTTACCCAGTGCAGCCAGTGGAACGTGAATCTGATTACTATCAATGAGTACCGTGTTGCCAAGTAGGTTCTGTTTACACTCTACAAAAAGCGTGCCTGTTTTTAACTTATTGTTTTTAATGAAAAGACTTTACATTGATTGGTGAGATTCACTAAATAATTTGCCAACTATGGCTAATTAGACCACCAACAGAGAAATTCAAATCCCACCAATTCCTAAGCGCGTATCGTGTCAGGATTTTTTACATATATAAGGAAATTACTAATAAGCTAATTTAGTAAATACTAACAAATTAAAGGGTTATCTACGTGGCACATTAGTTGCTGTATTTGCATGCGTTTTAATTCAGCTAGAGGATATTGGCGATGAAGAAGTATTTATGGATACCACTCTTAATGGTGTTAGGCATACTGTCTGGTACGACCCATGCAGCGATCATCAATGTGTGGGGGGATAAATCCAGTGATGGTTTTGATGCACGGTTTATCCCCGATACACTTGTGGATGCCTTATATAAAAACCAAGAACTGCTCTTACCGGATAATTTCCCAACTAGCAAGCAAGTAGGGTTCAATGAGAAACAGACGCTGAAGCTGGACAACGATCTGTCTTTCGGGGGGAGTGTCTTTGCAAAAGGAACAGTAGTAAGCAGTCACATTATCTATTTCGATACGCGTGATAGTTTATATGGGGAGCATTCGAATGTTAACTGGCAGTTTGACGGTGATATTTTAGCTGTACTGACAACTAACAAAGATCTCAAGGCAACAGATTCGCTTTTTGGACTGTCGGGAAATACTTACTCCTTCAAATGGCGGGGTTTGGAAGGCAGTGACTCTTATTCATTTGAAGGCGATACGTTGACGTTGAGTATGGTAGTGTCAGAACCAGGGGACTGGGTAAGGGTTTTGGTTGATGTACCGGAACCTGCAACGGTCGCGCTGTTGGGAGTGGGTTTACTCATGCTTGGTGGCCGTTCAATGTTGAATCGCCGTTGCCCTGCAAGATTGGTATGAGGACGCTGCAATATATTATTTTTAATTCACCGAGCACGATTTTTATATTATACGAATTATAAATGCCACTACCTGCTGTGTTGACCGAATAAATTCCTTTCCCAAACTCTATATCTAAGTTGAGTTCATTTCTTTGTCTGCTCTCTGTTTATTCTGTCATTATTTATTTGTTTATATTTCATGTTGATATCACTGTTTTTCGCTCCCATATTTTTAGTTTTTGATCTTCTCAGTATCAAAACTCTGGACAGGCAAGGTATTTTCCAAGGCAATATAAAACCTATCTCTTATTGTAACCTGTTGAACATGTTGGTTTTTTTTACAGGTGGGTAAATTTGATATTTGAATATTGCGTAATGCTTTGATTAAAATAAAAAAAATAATTTGGCACAACTCCTGCTATGTCCATGGAGAACCACTTATATAAATGGAATTTAGGAGTTTTTATGAAATCTTGGGTTGGCTTGCCTGCGTTAATGGGTGCAGTGCTGCTATCTACCGCGTCTCATGCTTCAATTATAAGTGTCAGCTCTAATACTTCCTCTTTGGGCGCATCGGCGCAAATTATTGCAGCTCCGTCTACGGTAGAAGATGACACGACAACAAATACAGCCCAACAGGGCTTTAATGAGAAGCAGACGGTAAAACTTACCTCTGACTTGACGCTGGGTTCACAGTTCATTGCGAAAGGGACTGTGGTCGACAGCCATATGATTTTCTTCAATACTGTGGATTCAAGTACCAGTCGCCACAACTTTGTTGAGTGGACTTTCAGCGGTGATGTCCTTTCAGTGTATAAGGATTCAGGCGGTACAGAAGAGCAGGCAACGAACAGTATGTTTGCAGCACCAGGTACGATTTACCCTAGCGCGTTTTCATTCCGAGGTCTGGAAGGTGGCGATATGGTTTGGTGGATTGATGAAACGCTGACTCTGACAACTATCGTCTCTGAACCAGGTGACTGGATCCGTGTAGTGACTGATGCGCCAGAGCCTGCAATGCTGGGTGTGTTTGGCATTGGTATGTTGATGGTGGGTGGCTTGAGCCGCCGTCGTCAAAAGCGTGCGCTGTAAAAATATAATGAATCAAAAAACCCACGTTACTGCAACGTGGGTTTTTTTAGTTTATGTATCCTGTTTGCTCTATTCTCTGAGATACACTTTTTCGCCATACGCATAGGTCGCTGAAACAACCCGGTCATCACCCAGCGTCATCAGGACAAAAAGTCTGTCTTCCAGATTGTGGGCGTGCTCCATACGGAACTTCATCAACTGAGTAGCCTCAAGATCGAGAACTACAAAGTCTGCTTCCTTACCTGGGGCAAGGTTGCCAATCCGGTCATCCAGGCTTAGTGCTTTAGCGCCTCCCAATGTTGCCTGGTATAGAGATTTGAGCGGATGCAGTTTGTCTCCCTGCAATTGCATCACTTTGTAGGCTTCGCTCATCGTCTGAAGCAATGAGAAGCTTGTCCCCGCACCGACATCCGTGCCCATGCCCACTTTCACCCCAAAGTTTTCGAGCCTTTTGAGGGGAAACAGGCCTGAACCCAGGAACAGGTTGGATGTTGGACAAAAAGCAATAGCTGATTCCTGTTCTGCAAGGCGCTGGCATTCTCCATCGCATAGATGGACACCATGGGCAAACACCGAACGTTTGGTCAACAGTCCGTAGTGGTCATAAACATCCAGATAACCCTTACGTTCTGGAAACAGCTCCTCGACCCATGCAATTTCATTCTTGTTTTCTGAAAGGTGGGTATGGAGGTAAACATCCGGGTACTCTTCAAGGAGCTTACCGGCCAGCGCCAGTTGCTCCCGTGAGCTTGTGGGGGCGAAACGTGGCGTGACTGCATAGTGGAGGCGTCCCTTGTTGTGCCAACGTTCAATCAGTTCTTTACTGTCCAGATAGCCTGATTCAGGTGTATCGGTCAGGTCTTCCGGTGCGTTGCGATCCATCAGTACCTTACCGGCAATCATCCTCATCTTGCGTTTTTCTACTTCAGAGAAGAAGACGTCGATGGATTCCTTGTGCACAGTGCCAAAAACAAGGGCCGTCGTCGTCCCATTACGCGTAAGCTCGTCCAGAAAGTGGACGGCGACCTTGCGGGCATAATCCGGGTCAGCAAATCGTTTTTCTTCCGGGAAGGTGTAGTTATTGAGCCAGTCAAGAAGCTGCTCCCCATACGCCGCAATCATTCCCGTTTGGGGGTAATGGATATGTGTGTCGATAAACCCAGGGGTGATCAGTTTGTTTCCAAGGTTAACCGTCTTTAAGTCTATAGGTTGGCGTGCAAGTACATCTTCTGCTTGGCCGATATCAACGACGTGTCCATCTGCCACAACCAGCAGGCCATCTTCATAATACTGGTACGAGTCCTCCAGCCCGGCTGTTGATGGGTCATCCAGGCTGTGAATAATGGCCGCTCGGTAAGCGACTGGTGCAAAGCGATCTGAATCCTTCATGTCCTTTAAGTCCTTATTACCGGCTACTGCTATGCGGTTTTTTGTTTAATTGCGCCGGTTTTCTTATTTTGTTCAGTATGGCTGATAGCAGACACTGTTGATGTTTGTGAGCCGGTTTCTGCCGCGATAGATGGTGGGCGTTTTGACTTGATGTCTTGCCCCTGGTAACAGGCAATCAGTTCACCGGCAACAGATACTGCAATTTCAGCCGGGTGCTTGCCGGACACTGCCCCGATTCCTATTGGACAGATCATTCGGTGAATATCTGATTCAGCATGCCCGCGTTCACGGAGTTTGTGGTCGAACCGCTTACGTTTTGACAGGGATCCAATCAGGCCAAAGTATTTGCTGTCACCCCGTAATAAAATGGCTCGTGACAGTTCAAAGTCGAGCTGGTGGTTATGTGTCATCACAAGATACATACTGCCTTTGGGCATATCTGCGATATCTCCAACCGGATCGTCTGTAACCACTTTATGCACGTTCGGTGGAAGTTCTTCCGGAAATTGTTCATCCCGCTCGTCAACCCATGTCACTCGGATTGGGAGGGTTGCCAAAACATGCACCAGAGCCTTGGCGACATGCCCTGCCCCGAAAAGTGCCAGATGATGCTTCTGCTGGACAATGGGTTCGAAACTCAATGTCACAACGCCGCCGCAGCATTGGCCGAGACGGGCTCCAAGGTTAAAGCGTTCAACTTTCATCTGCCGTTCACCGGATGACATCATGTCCCTCGCCATTTCAGTTGCGAGATGTTCGAGGTGCCCGCCACCAATTGTTGCGACCAATTCATCACGCGTCACCAGCATTTTTGTGCCTGCATCCCGGGGGACCGACCCCCGGTCTTCCAGTACCGTAACCATCACACAGGGTTCCCCACGCTGCTCGTAGCCAGCCAGTGCCTGTATCCAGTTATCCTTAAACATGGCCGTGTCCTCCTGGCTCTGTTACAGCGCCACTTCTCCGGGAAACTTACCCTTACGGGCCCGTTTGATGGATTGGTAAACCTGTTCCGGGGTAGCCGGTGCAGGCAAGTAAGGGATCTCACCATCTTCCGCAACGCTTACGATGGCGTCCTTCAGTGCGCTCCAGACAGAGATCCCCAACATAAACGGGGGCTCGCCTACTGCCTTGGAGTGGAATACCGTATCTTCCGGGTTGGCGCGGTTTTCAACCAGCCTGGTATGGAATTCGACCGGCATATCTGCTACCGCCGGGATTTTGTAACTGGCTGGGCCGCTGGTCATCAGCTGGCCTTTGTCATTCCAGACCAGCTCTTCTGTTGTCAGCCATCCCATGCCCTGGACAAACCCACCTTCAACCTGGCCAATATCAATTGCCGGGTTAAGCGAAGCGCCGACATCGTGGAGAATATCTACCCGCAGCACTTTGTATTCACCGGTCAGGGTATCGACAATTACCTCGGAGCAAGCAAGGCCATAGGCGTAGTAGTAGAAGGGGCGGCCTCTGCCTTTTTCATGGTCATAGAAGATTTTTGGGGTTCGGTAGAAGCCGGTACTTGCCAGCGATACCTGGTTGAACCAGCACAGCTCGCAGAAATCGGCAAAGGTGAACATATTTCCATCCCCAATTTTGACGATGCCATTGCTGAAAACCACCTGGTCTTGTGAAACGTTGAAGTGACTGGCTGCAAATTCGACCATACGCTGTTTGATGGCGATGGCTGCATTCTGTGCGGCTTTACCGTTTAAATCGGTGCCGGATGATGCGGCCGTAGGAGAGGTATTGGGCACCTTTTCGGTATTGGTTGCGGTTATCTGGATAGCGTCGATATCCACACTGAAAGTTTCAGCCACAATTTGTGCGACCTTGGTGTTCAGCCCCTGTCCCATTTCAGTACCGCCATGGTTAAGGCTGATGCTGCCATCGGTGTAGACGGTAACCAGCGCTCCTGCCTGGTTCAGGAAGGTTGCGGTAAACGAGATACCGAACTTCACCGGTGTCATGGCGATGCCTTTTTTCAGGATCGGGCTTTGCGCATTGAACGCCTGAATGGCCTGGCGCCGTTCCTGGTATTCACTGGTTGCTTCCAGTTCGGTTGTCATTTCGTGAATAAAGTTGTCTTCAACTTTCTGGTAGTAATGGGTCTCATCCCTTCCTTTCCCACCATAGTAATTGGCTTTACGCACCTCGAGAGGGTCTTTTTTCAGGTAGCAGGCAATGTCATCCATTATGTGCTCAATGGTCATCATCCCCTGTGGGCCACCGAAACCCCGGTAAGCAGTGTTGGATGCAGTATGGGTTTTTACACAGTGCCCGGTCACCGTTGCATTGCCGAGGTAGTAAGCGTTGTCGGAATGGAACATGGCACGGTCGACAATAGAGCGGGAAAGGTCCGGTGAATGGCCTGCATTGCCGGAAACGACGATCTCTATACCTTCAATGGTGCCATTTCTATTGAAGCCGACCTTGTATTGGTTAAAGAACGGATGGCGCTTGCCTGTCATCATCATGTCTTCACGGCGCGGGAGCCGGAACTTAACCGGCTGGCCGGTTTTTGCTGCAATAACTGCAGCAATACACGCCGGAGCTGCAGCCTGGGTTTCCTTTCCGCCAAAGCCGCCGCCCATACGGCGCATATCAATCAGAACCTTGTGCATAGGCACACTAAGCACGGAGGCAACCAACTTCTGCACCTCGGTCGGGTTTTGGGTGGAGCAGTAAACAATTACGCCGCCATCCTCTGTGGGTATGACGCTGGAGACCTGGGTTTCCAGATAAAAATGTTCCTGGCCGCCAATATGGAGTGCGCCTTCCAGCACGTGTTCTGCGTTCTCAATGGCCTTGGCTGAATCCCCTCGTTGCTGTTGGTGGCTTTCAGTAACAAACAGCTCCTGTGCCAACGCTTCTTCTACATCCAATGCGGCAGGCAATTCGTTATATTCCACGATAGCTGCCTGGGCTGCTTTGCGAGCGTTTTCCAGGCTGTCGGCTGCCACTGCAATCACGGGCTGGCCGACGTAGGTGACTTTGTTGTCTGCCAGCATGGGATCGCCAGGCAGGATCGGCCCAATATCAAGCTCCCCCGGAACGTCTTTACTGGTGATAACAAGCCGAACTCCGGGCTCGTTGTAGCAAGGGGATACATCAAGCCGGGTAATCTCTGCATGGGCATGGGGGCTCATCAAGGCATAGACATGCAGCTGGTTAGGGAATTCAGGGCGATCATCAATATAAACGGCTTCACCGCAAACCTGCTTTTCAGCACTGTCATGTTTTACAGACTTGCCGACACCAGTTGCCAGACCTTGCAGGGCCTGAGCGGTCATTTCATCTTGGGTAAGGGTTGGGGTCGTTTTACGAGACATAGGTGGTCACCCTCGTTTCAATGGCAGATCCTTTGCTGCCGGTAAAGCTGAGTTCTGTATAAAGGCGGTACAACAAGTTTGCGGCAGTTTCCGACCGGTATTCCTTACTGGCTCGGAAGTCTGATATTGGCTGAAAATCCCCGTCCAGGGCTTTCATTGCCTTTTGGATCGTGTCAAGTGACAGAGGCTCTCCGTTCAGGGCCTGTTCGCAGTGCCGGGCGCGGGCGGGAATGGCTGCCATTCCGCCAAAGGCAACACGGGCATCGGCAATAATATCTGAGCCGGAGGACCTGTCCAGCATCAGCAGGAATGCTCCACATACGGCGGAAATATCATCATCAATACGCTTGGATATTTTATAGGCTTCAAAGACTTGCCCTACTTTTGGCTTGGGAATCCGCACCGCCTGGATAAATTCAGACTCCTGTTGGGCGGTGACTTTGTAATTGATGAAATAATCTTCCAGTGCCAGTTCACGGGTTGCCTGACCACGGCGAAGCACAATGGATGCGCCAAGTGCAATCAACAATGGTGGCCCATCTCCAATGGGGGATGCATTGGCAATATTGCCGCCAAGGGTGCCTTGGTTGCGAATTTGCAATGAAGCAAAGCGGTGCAGCAGTTGACCAAACGCCGGGTAGTAGGATGAAAGGCTTTCGTAAGTGTCGGTCAGGGATACGTTGGCACCAATTTCGATATGGCTGTCAGATTCGGTGACAGTTTTGATGTCGTTAACCTGGCCCAGATATATGAGCTTTGGTATCTCTCGGTGGAACTGGGTAACTTCAAGTGCCAAATCCGTACCACCTGCAACCATGCGGGCGTCAGGATGATCGAGCAGGATCTGAGCCAGTTCATCACTGTTTGTGGGAGTGAATACAGACTTTCCGTCGGCTTGGTGTTCCACATCAGGGGGCCCAATAGCCTCCAGGCGGGCGATAGTCTGTTTCTCATAATCAGCGAATTGGTCACGGATTGGCTTTTCCCGGCTAAGGGAGAGGGACGCTTCAACAATTGGCCGGTAGCCGGTACAGCGACAAAGGTTCCCAGCCAGTGCTTCGTAGACATCTTCTTTGTCGGCCTGGGGGTTATTTTTTGTCAGGGCAAACATGGACATGATAAACCCCGGTGTACAGTAGCCGCATTGGGAGCCATGAAACTCAACCATTGCCTTCTGAACCGGGTGCAGGTTTGAGCCTTCCTTAAGGTCTTCAACCGTTATCAGTTGCTTACCGTGCAAAGCGGAAACAAAAGTCAGGCAAGCATTGACACTGCGGTATTGCAGTTGTCCCTCTATAACTTCACCCAGTACGACTGTACAGGCTCCACAGTCACCGGAACCGCACCCTTCTTTTGTCCCGGTTTTCCCGACGTGCTCGCGAAGATAATTCAGCACTGTGAGGTTGGGAGAAAGGTCTTTCTCCTCTTGCAGTGTCTGATTCAACAGAAAACGGATCACATAGCCTCCATTCTTGTGTGTTTTTTGTTTTGATTGTTAAAAAATAGTAAAAGTTGACCACGTGGTCAACTTTTGAAATCGTCATATGTGCCTTATGTCACTTGGAGGTGGGAGCGGTTTGAGAAATTGCGTACGGTTGTTGGATGTAAAATTCCTACGCTGAGAGGTAGCCCCCGTTTTAATGAAACACTATGAAATTAAAGAGTGAAATGAAAATATCCATAAATATTATATTGATATATGAGAGGTTGTTCTAATCAACAGTATATTTCTCATGGAATAAAATATGAGCGTGATTGCCTAGTTATTCTGCTCCACCTCTCCATTTGGTGTTGTTTTCCCTTTAGCCAAATGGAGATGTAAAAACAGGGTGACTATAGTTAGTGAGACATCCAACTCAATAATGAAAATAATCGTAACTGGCTGTCGGTATACAAACTCTTTATCAATTTGGAAATAGTGAAGGCTTGACCGGGGGTAATATGTCATTGCAAAGGAAGTTTATCTCGATCATTTTGGGCTTGGGCGTCATTGCCGGTGTGCTGGCATTTGGTGCTACCTATTGGTACCAAACAAATGAGATTTCAGAACATGTGGAATATCAGAAGGATGGGCTGGCCAGGGAGGTGATTGGCATCATGGATGCGACCCACAGCCTGGTATTGGAACGTGTTCATAACAGCATGACTTTACTGAAAAAAGAAGGGATGAATATTGGGCAGCCCAAATTAGGTTCAAAGGTAAAAGTAAATAACAGAAATGCAAATGACCTTATTCTTGGCTCACAGGCTCAGGCCAATAATTATGACTTGGTTGATTCTATTACAGAAATAATGGGTGGCACGGCGACGCTGTTTGCGCGTGATGGGAGCGAATTTGTCCGTGTTGCTACCAACGTCATTAAAAACGGCAAGCGTGCGACCGGTACTATTCTCGCACCGGGAAAAAAGGTCGATTTATCAATCCAGAAAGGTATCCCTTACTATGGGGAAATAGACATATTGGGTTCCCCATACATTACCGGATATGAACCGATCTTCGACAATGCTAATAAAGTGATTGGTATCTGGTATGTGGGTTATTCGGCAGATCTGGCTCAACTGCAAAAAGTGGTCGAGGCGACAACAATCCTGAAAAATGGATTCGTGGCATTGCGTGACAGCAATAACAATATCCGCATGCACTCTTCCAAGGTAAACAAGGCGTTGGTTGATTCTGCACTGAATAATGCCAATGGGGAGTGGGTTGTCAGAAGTGTTCCCTATCCGAATTGGGGTTACGAACTTTTAATGGCATACCCAAAATCAGAAGTGAACGGGATGATCGTCGAGTCCGCGTTAAAGGTGTTTGGCGGAGTGATTGCAGCGATGGCGCTGGTGGCGTTGGTTATGATGTTGGTGATGCGAACTGTCGTTTCCGGCCCAATGGGAATATTTATTTCCACCATTAATGATATTGCTGAGGGTGAAGGGGATCTCACCAAGCGTATCAATTCCTCCCGGAAAGATGAATTTGGCCAGATGTCTGGCAGTTTTGACAAGGTTCTTGAGAAGATCCAGAACACCATCAAAGAGGCATCCCAGTCTTCATCTGAACTGACGGAATCTTCTCGTGCCCTGTCAGAAATCGCGGAACGTTCCTCCAGAGCCATGCAGCTGCAAAGTACCGAGACTGAACAGATTACTCATGCAATCAGTGAGCTGGACAGTGCATCCCACGAGGTAGCTGAAAGTGCTGAAACAGCCTCCAAGGCAGTGAGTGACGCCAATGAACAGGTACGCCAAGGTAACGATGTTGTACAGCAGATGATTTCCAGCATCGAACAGCAAAATGAGTCTATGACATCATCGACCCATGTTGTAAATGAACTGGCAAGTGCGACTGACGATATCAGCGGGATTCTGGATGTAATACTTCAAATAGCCGAGCAGACAAACCTGTTGGCACTGAACGCCGCTATTGAAGCCGCACGAGCCGGAGAGCAGGGCAGGGGCTTTGCTGTTGTTGCTGATGAAGTACGCTCCCTTGCGAGCCGGACGCAGGCGTCCACAGAGGAAATTCGTACTATGATCGAGCGTCTGCAGTCCGGAACGAAAGAAATGCTGGCGCTGATGGAGAAGAACCGGGAAAGTTCCCTGGAAAATGTGGACGTAGCGAAATCGGCCGGGACAGTGCTTGAGAATATCCTTGATGCTGTGAAGCTGATTTCCGATGCCAATGGCGACATTAGTACTGCAGCAGACAGGCAGCGCAGCGTTTCGGGAGAGATAAACAACAACATCTCGCGCATTAACCAGATCAGTCAGGAAAATTCCCAATACACAGACGAGACCCGTGAGTCTGCCCAATCCCTTCAGGCTCTGGCTGCTCAGATGAGCCGACAGTTGTCCTACTACAAGGTGTAAATGAGAAAACCTGGACACCGCAAAGTCAAAGCCCCGGTTTAACATCCGGGGCTTTTTAAATGGGGTCAGGGGTTCAATGTGCTGCTCAGGCTTTCTTTTTCACCACGTTGGAAAACACCGCATGCAGGTCACTTGGCGTGTTTTCTTCATCCAGCTTGAGTTTGGATTTGATGTGGTCGAGGTGAATACGCATCAGTTCGATTGCACGCTCTTTGTCTTTCGCTTCAATGGCGTCCAGCAACTGGGTGTGTTCATCAAAAGAACAGTTAGTGTGTTTGGCTGACTCATAGAGCGCGATGATAAGGGAACTTTGCGACACCAGGCTGCGCTGGAAGCTCATCAACGGGGGATTATTGGCCATCGCTGCCATTTTAATATGAAACTCGCCGGACAGGCGGATACCACGGCCAAGATCGCCTTTCTCAAATGCCTGATGCTCTTCAGCGACCATTTCACGGCACTGGGCAACTTGTTCCGCTGTGGCATGCTCCGCCGCCAGTTCCACAATCGCCAGTTCCAGCACCTCCCTGGCTTTTAGAATCTGTTTGGCTTCTTCAACCGTTGGGGAAGATACTATCGCGCCGCGGTTAGGACGGATGTTGACTACCTGCTCAACAGAAAGGCGAAGCAAAGCTCGGCGGATAATTGTCCGGCTGACACCAAAAATTTCCCCCATGGCTTCTTCGCTGAGCTTGGTGCCCGGTGGCAGGCGCTGTTCCAGAATGGCATCGAAAATGTGCCCGTAGACAATATCGTCCTGAGTTTGCCCGGTTTCTTTGGATTTGCTTTTTTTAATATTGGTTTTGGTCAGTCCAGCCATTCTCTCTTTCTTTCCTTTGCCCGGCGATATGCTCGCGTCGCCTCACATCGGCGATAATTGCGTTAGACCGTTTTTCGACGAGGATTGTACAACAGCTGGCTGGTGATTGTATTCACTTGCCGGGAAACTGTTGCCGGAGCCGCATTTTTCCAAAAAAAATGCCCCGATACGAATACCGGGGCGTGGACTAGGAGAATGTTGCTTGTAGTTAATAAAGTAGAGAACGTTAAAACATTTTTAGATTACGGCGTTCTACTTCCATGTATGATCAATTCAACGGCACTTGCAAACCTGTTTGCGACAACTCTGGGCTAGATGCCCGGTCAGTCAAGTAACTCGTAGCAAGGCAACGTAAGAAAGTCTGCAAATTCCTCTCCCGTTGATAGTGTGTCAAAAACCTCTGCTGCCTTATCAAAGCGGCGCTCAACCATGGCTGTCGGTCCTGATTCCCGTTGAATATTTTCCAGCTCTTCACCCAGTAACCGGCGGAAAAGCGCTGGTGTGAATGGAGTACCATCATCCAAGGTGACCTGGTGGTGCAGCCATTGCCAGATGTTGGCACGGGAAATCTCCGCGGTCGCTGCATCTTCCATCAGGCCATAGATTGGTACACAACCCTGGCCACGTAACCAGCTTTCCATGTAGTAAAGTGCAATTCGAATATTCTTGCGAACGCCGGTTTCATCTTTTGGTCCTTCACAGGCAGACAGCAGAACATCGGCACCAAAATGACCATCAGGCAGTACATCCATCTGGTTGGCATTGCCTTTCAGGTAGCTGTCAAAAATGCCTCTGGCCAGCTCGACCAAATAGGGGTGGGCTACCCAGGTACCGTCGTGGCCGTTTGCGGCTTCACGGTGTTTGTCTTCGGTGACTTTTTGGGTAACGAAGGCCATTTGGTCAGTGTCTTTCGCTGGGATAAATGCCGACATTCCACCCATCGCATATGCCCCCCTGCGGTGGCAGGTCTGGATCAGAAGCTTGCTGTATGCATCAAGGAAAGGCTTGTCCATACCGACCGAGTGGCGATCCGGGAGAATGCGGTCTTTGTGGTTACGCAGGGTTTTGATGTAGCTGAATATGTAATCCCAGCGACCGCAATTCATGCCGACAATATGGTCTCGCATGACATAGAGTATTTCCTCCATCTGGAAGACTGCCGGAAGGGTTTCGATCAGGACGGTTGCTCGGATGGTGCCGGTCTCAACGCCGAAGTGGTTTTCTGTAAAGGCAAAGACATCTTCCCACCACGCAGCTTCTTCCATGGATTCAAGTTTAGGCAGGTAGAAATAAACGCCTTGGCCTTTCGCTGCCCGGCTTGAATGGTTGTGGAAGAAATAAAGGGCAAAATCCATCAGGCTGCCGGGAATCGGTTTTCCATCGAAAGTGATGTGACTCTCTCGAAGGTGAAGTCCACGAGGCCGGGCAATAAGTACTGCTGGATTGTCAGCTAGGGCATAGTGCTTACCCGATTTGGGATCGGTGTACTCTATGGTGCCGTTATTGGCATCCCGCATATTAATTTGCCCGCCTACCATATTTTCCCAGGTTGGGGATGTGGCGTCTTCAAAACAGCACATAAAGACGTTGGCACCTGAATTCAGGGCATTAATCACCATTTTCCGGTCAACCGGCCCGGTGATTTCTACCCGCCTATCAGTAAGGGGTTTGGGGATCGGCGCAACTTTCCAACCGTGGTCGTTGCGGATAGCCCGGGTATCGGCACGAAAATCCGGTAATTCTCCACTATCGTACTGGCGCTGCTTGCCTGCACGCTCTTCCATCAGCTTATCGAGCGACGGCGCAAACCGTTCAACCAGGGTTTCCAGAAATGCTAAAGCGTTATCAGACAGGATTGCCCTGGCATCCTGGTTGAATAGCGGACCCTTCACTTCAAATTTACCGGACTGGGATGGTTGGCCGGTAGGGGTATCGAGTCTTTCCATAACCATTGGTAACTCCAAATATTGTATCTTTGATTTGTATACATTTTTATAAATTTACGTATCAATTTATACCGAATTATTGGTCGACAATCAAAGCCATTTGTTAACCCAATATATCGGTACATATTTCTCAGAAGGTGTGATAGTCAAACGACTATCGGGTAACTTATTGTTTATTATGAAAATGAATGAATGGGGGCTCTTTTGAAAGAGCCTATTGTTTTAAAAATGTTAAATTTGGCTTGATGATTTTTTGTTTTCGATCATAGAATACAATTACATATTAAATTGTATACAAAATGGAGTTTGAGATGGCTAAGATGCGAGCGATAGACGCCGCAGTAGCGGTTTTGCGAAAGGAGGGGGTCAACATCGCCTTTGGTGTTCCTGGTGCCGCAATCAATCCGTTTTATTCTGCCCTGGAAAAAGCTGGTGGTATTAACCATGTGTTAGCGCGCCACGTAGAAGGGGCATCCCATATGGCTGAGGGTTACACCCGGGCAAACCCAGGGAACATTGGCGTTTGTGTTGGGACATCGGGGCCGGCAGGGACCGATATGATTACCGGCCTATACTCTGCATCTGCCGATTCAATACCTATTTTGTGTATTACCGGCCAGGCTCCACGTGCCAGGCTGCATAAGGAAGACTTCCAGGCTGTAGATATTGAAGCCATTGCGGGTCCGGTTACCAAGTGGTGCACCACGGTACTGGAGCCGGCCCAGGTACCACGTGCATTTCAGCAGGCTTTTCATTTAATGCGCTCCGGCCGCCCTGGCCCTGTGTTGATAGATTTGCCACTCGACGTCCAGCTGGCTGAAATCGAGTTCGATGTAGAGAGTTATGAACCGCTGTCTCCATATAAGCCAGCGGCAAGCCAGTCACAGATCGACAAGGCATTTGAGATGCTGTTTTCAGCAGAAAGACCGCTGATTGTTGCCGGCGGCGGTGTCATCAATGCCAACGCGTCAGAACTTCTGCAAGAACTGGCTGAAGTGACGGGTATCCCGGTGATTCCTACCTTGATGGGTTGGGGTTCCATTCCGGATGATCATCCGTTGATGGCGGGAATGGTTGGCCTGCAAACATCGCACAGGTACGGCAATGCAACCATGCTGGAATCTGACATGGTGTTTGGGATAGGAAATCGATGGGCTAACCGACACACCGGTTCGGTAGAGGTATATACCGAAGGCCGGCGGTTTATCCATATTGATATTGAGCCGACCCAGATAGGACGCGTTTTCTGCCCTGATCTCGGCATCGTATCTGACGCCGGTAAGGCGTTGGAGAAGCTGGTTGCAACCGCCAAAGCCTTGCGTGATGCAGGAAGACTGCCGGACTACAGCGCCTGGGTATCATCCTGCCAGGAGCGCAAGCGCACTATGCTGCGAAAAACCCATTTTACCGATCTGCCTGCCAAGCCAATGCGGGTTTATGAAGAGATGAACAAAGTATTTGGAAAGGAGACTTGCTATGTCAGCACCATCGGGCTCTCACAAATTGCAGCTGCACAATTCCTCCATGTCTACAAATCACGCCACTGGATCAACTGTGGCCAGGCCGGCCCACTGGGGTGGACGGTCCCGGCCGCGCTGGGCGTACGGGCAGCCGACCCCGAACGCGAAATAGTTGCCATCTCCGGGGACTATGATTTCCAGTTTATGATCGAAGAGCTGGCAGTCGGGGCGCAATTTCACCTTCCGTATATTCATGTGGTGGTTAATAACTCTTACCTTGGACTTATCCGACAGGCACAGCGCCAGTTTGATATTGATTTTTGTGTACAACTGTCATTTGAAAACCAGAATGCCCCTGAGCTGGGAGCTTATGGCGTCGACCATGTTGCTGTGGTTGAAGGGCTGGGTTGTAAGGCTATCCGAGTGCGCGATCCGGAACAAATCAGCTCAGCCCTGGAAGAAGCCAAATCGTTGATTAACCAGTACCGGGTGCCGGTGGTGGTAGAAGTAATTCTGGAACGGGTTACCAATATTGCGATGGGTACGGAAATCAATGCCATTAACGAATTCGAGCCATTAGCCGAGTCAGCGGCAGATGCCCCGACGGCACTGGCAAACCAATAAATACAAATGACGTCGACGGAATAAACCAGAAGGATTCTGAACATGCCTAAACTTGCTGCCAACTTATCCATGCTGTTTACCGAGCTCCCTTTTATGGAACGTTTCGGGGCTGCAGCTGAGTATGGATTTAAAGGGGTGGAATACCTGTTCCCCTATGATTTTGATGTGGCTGCCATACGTGATGAGCTGGAAGCCCATGGCCTGAAACAGGTGCTTTTCAACCTTCCCGCTGGTGACTGGGATGCTGGTGACCGCGGTATAGCAGCTGATCCTGCTCGGGTGGAAGAGTTTCGCCGTGGCGTTTCCCTCGCCATTGAATACGCAAAGGCCCTGGGGTGTCCCCAGGTGAATTGCCTGGCAGGCATTGTTCCTGAAGGTGTCAGCCAGAGTGAGGCGGAAGCCACCCTGACAGGGAACCTGAAATATGCCGCAGCAGAATTGGAAAAAGCAGGCATCAGGCTGGTTATGGAAGCCATCAACACCCGAGATATTCCCGGCTTTGCCCTGAACACTACGGGACAGGCCCTTCAAATTCAGGAAGCGGTAGGCAGTGCTAACCTGACCCTTCAGTACGACATTTACCACATGCAGATTATGGAAGGGGACATTGCCCCGACCCTGTCTGCCCATCTTGCTGAAATCGGGCATGTGCAACTGGCAGATACTCCGGGAAGGCATGAACCTGGAACCGGTGAGCTGAATTACCACTTCCTTTTCAGCCACCTTGACAGCATTGGGTACCAAGGCTGGGTAGGCTGCGAATACAAACCGGCGACGACAACCGCAGAAGGGTTGGCATGGCTGAAAGAATATGGAATGAACCAGGAGGGATAAAATGAGTGTTATTGCGTTTATCGGGACCGGCATCATGGGTAAACCTATGGCAGAAAACCTGCAAAAAGCCGGGCACCAACTGGTGCTGTCTGAGCATCACAACCGAGCACCGGAAGACTTGGTGTCTGCAGGAGCCCAGGTGGTTTCCTCCCCACGTGAAGCGGCCATTATGGCGGACTACATTATCCTGATGGTGCCGAATACCCCGCAGGTTGAAGAGGTGCTGTTTGGTGAAAGTGGGGTAGAGCAGGGGCTGCGAGCAGGTAAGACTGTTATCGATATGAGCTCTATAGCTCCGATTGAAACCAAGGCTTTCGCTGCACGGGTTAAAGAAAGTGGTGCACAGTACCTGGATGCGCCGGTATCCGGTGGTGAAATCGGCGCAGTGAACGGCACGCTCACTATCATGGTTGGTGGTGACCAGCAGGCCTTTGAAGATGCCAAGCCGCTGTTTGAAATTCTGGGACAGAACATCAACCTGGTTGGTGAAAACGGTGCCGGGCAGGTCTGTAAGGTTGCTAACCAGATTATTGTTGCCCTCAATATTGAAGCGGTTGCTGAAGCGCTGGTCTTTGCATCAAAAGCCGGTGCAGATCCAACCCGCGTTCGCCAGGCACTGATGGGTGGGTTCGCGAACTCAAAAATTCTTGAGGTGCACGGCGAGCGAATGGTGAAGGGGGCGTTTGACCCAGGCTTTCGGATCCAGCTTCACCAAAAAGATCTTAACCTTGCGCTGAGCGGTGCACAGGCGTTGGGTGTTGCTTTACCAAATACTGAAAAAGCGCAGGCACTGTTCACCCAATGTGTCGAACAGGGTGGAGCTGGCTGGGATCACTCGGCCATGATCAAGGCACTGGAGTCCCTTGCGGAGCATTGCATACGCTGACCGAAACCATTGTAACCCTTGCCCGGGGTGGGATGACCCGGGCCTTTTTCTTTCCTGTCTCCCTGTCTGATTTTCCCCAAAGGCGTGTTGATTTTTCCTGCCGGCTTTCTTATCGTTTCTGCAACACACTGCATTTTTGAAAAGGCTTTTCAGCGCAGGAAACTCTAAGGGAAGGAGCAGGCATGTCGCGGATTCGGGCAAAAAACCAGGAAAAAATTATTACGGTTGCCAGTCGGTTATTTGCTGAAAATGGATATGCCGCGACGAAAACAGCTGAAATTGCCCGGGTTGCGGATATCCCAAAGCCCAACATGTATTACTATTTCAGCACCAAAGACAACCTTTATCGAGCGGTCCTTGAAAGCGTGACCGAACCCCTGCTGGAAGCCTCAAAACCGATTGAAGAACTGGATGATCCGCAAGAAGCACTCACCCAATATATCCAAACCAAACTTCGCATTTCCCGCGACTACCCAGCGGCATCCAAAGTATTCGCCAATGAAGTGATGGCCGGTGCTCCCTACCTTCCGCAAGATATCAGCGATGCACTGCTTGCACAGTCCCGGATGATTGTCGGCAAGTTCGAGCAGTGGATTGAACAGGGCAGGATGTCTCCGCTTCCTGCCAACCACCTGATGTTTATGTTGTGGGCATCTACACAGACCTATGCTGACTTCAACTGGCAGATATGCCAGGTTTCCGGCAAGCCCCAACTGGACGAGGAAGATTTTGCCCAGGCGGCAGAGTTCCTCACTGGTATGGTGCTTAAGGGGTGTGGAATCAAGGAATAAACACAAGTGAAATCACAATAAAAACAAAAAGTTATATATTGCATTGTGTGATGGGTGCTGCAAACCCCTAGTTGTCTTCCAACAAGTAAGTGGCAATGGCAGCTAGATCCTCTGCTGTCAGGAATGTTGTACCGTGTTCCACAACATCGGTCATACTGCCTCCGAATGTATCGCCATCCAGCATAATTCCGGTTTCAAGGGCGTATTCCAGATCTAATGCTGTCCATCCTTTCTCTGCCAACGATGCAGGGTCTATGGCCGGAACCTCGTTGCCGGCTCCATCAACACCGCCCTGATAGGCCATGTCCTCTATGGATGCGCCAAGTAAATTCCTAGGCGTATGACAGGCTCCACAGTGCGCGAGCACCTCTACGATGTACCCACCTCTCTGGTAGGCCGTTGGCTGGCTGGGATCACTTTTGGATGGTGTGTTGGTAAAAAACATAAAGCGCCATGCATTCATAAGGGGTCTTATATCGAAAGGAAACTTGAGGTCATGCTCCTTGTTGGCCTGATCGGATGGCGGGACGCGGTCTTTAATGGCTGCCCATAAATCAGAGACGTCCTGATCACTCATACCAGTGAAGTGGGTATAGGGAAAAACGGGGTAGTAAGGCACCCCTTCTGGTGACAGGCCCTCCCGGACTGCGGCAGAAAACTGAGCCAGGCTCCAATTGCCGATACCGTGGTTTTTATCCGGGGTAATGTTCGGGCCGTAGAAATTTCCGAAAGGGGTGTTAACCGGTTTTCCCCCGGCCAGGGCATCCCCTTCATTTTCTATGTCTGTGTGGCAACCAAAACAACCGGAAATGGCAAGGAGATATTCACCCCGGTCAGCATCGCCAGGTGGCTGGGTAATCGGTCTGGTGGGACTTTTAGGCAAAAGAAGGAATAACAGGGCACTTACCGCGACAAGTACGGTGATTAACTTGAGATAAGAGAAGCGAAAAGACGTAGCCATTACTTTTTCTTTTTCACCCGGAATGGTTTGTGACAGCTCGAACACTCTTTACCAACCAACCGGAATATCTTATTTGCTGGGAGAGATTCAAGACTCTCATTTTTCTGGTTTTTGCTAGACAGGAGGCTTTTCTTGCTTTTGCCCTTGTTATCTTTAGGTTCCTGTCGCTCTGCGCTGTCATACAGTGCCTGCGACAGTGTTTCCAGCTTCATTGCTGACGCGGTGAATTTTTCCCAGTTTTCCCAAATTTCAGGTTTTGCAGCGGTGGGTTTTTGCATGCTCCCCTCCGGGAACATATTTATCAGGCTTTCACCCGCATGGTCACGAATAATGGTGGCATTTCGCTGTATAACGCCAACATCAAAAGGTGGCTTCCCACGGAAGGTTGCCTTAAGTTCATTGACGGCTTCTTTCATCGCTTCCATCGCATCCATGCGCTCCTTTACCACACCGGTTGCCCCTTGGTGGGCCGACGCGGAAAATGCCATTAAAGCCAATAGATAAACGGAAAAATATGGGAGTCTTTTCATGTCTTCCTTTCCTTTGAATGCTGACCTTCCGTGGCCTTGAACTGCTATCTTCGCTGACTACTGTGACTTGAGTTCTAAACACTTGATAACCCATGATGGATTGCTTTCCGGAAGAGTTCAAAACTGTGCTGCTGTGAAATGATGAAAGTGAGAGCTGTCGCATTGGTATAACATTTAGGCTTTTTGATTGGGATCTTAAAACTGCTGTTTTCGGTATTTACTTGGTGACATCCCAAAATACTCGGAAAACCGGCGGCTAAAATACTGGCTGGAACGGAAACCCATTTCGAAGCCAATATCCGTAACAGACAGCTTGTTATTGGCTTTTAACGCCTCAGCAGCGGATTTCAGGCGAAGTTCATTTAAGTAGTCGAGCGGTGATTTATTGGTAATCTTGCGAGTTTTAACGATGGCGTTTTAATCTGACAGAAGTATGAAACAAAAAACGGCGCATCAGCGCCGTTTCTAATTTCAACCTAAAAACAGCAATACCTGCTAGTGGCCGCCGTCTTTGCCCATTTTGGACTGAACGTAGTTTTGCAGCCCGACATTGTCGATAAGCCACATTTGCTTTTCCAGCCAGTACATGTGGTCTGATTCAGTATCGTCGAGCAACTTGACCAGTATTTCGCGGGTCTGGTAGTCCTGCTTTTCCTCACACAGGGCGATAACTTCTCGCAGGTCAGCAGCAACCTTGTATTCATACTGAAGATCATTGTGCAGCATTTCCTGCACATTTTTGCCAATAGTCAGTGCAGCACGGGACTGGACATCAGGTGTACCTTCCAGGAACAAAATGCGGTTAATCAGCATGGAAGCATGTTCACGCTCATCATCTGACTCATGGTTAATACGCTCGTACAGCTCGTGCAGGCCCCAGTCCTCATACATGCGGGCGTGGACAAAGTACTGATCCATTGCTGACAGCTCGTTGGTCAGCAGGCTGTTGAGTGCGTCAATAACGTCTTGATTGCCTTTCATTTTATTCCCTTAATCGTCCATCTGTGATTGCAGGTAGTTTTGGATACCGGTCATGCCGATAAGTTCGAATTGTGCTTCCAGCCAGTCAAGGTGTTCTTCCTCGTCTTCGAGGATCTCGGTCAGCATGTCGCGGGTGACGTAATCCTGTTTTTCCTCGCACAGGGCAATGGCTTCGCGAAGGACAACCAACTCTTCTTCCAACATCACCTTGTCACTGCCCAGCATTTCCTCTGCGTTTTCACCGATACGCAGGCGGTCGAGATGTTGGAGGTTTGGCAGGCCTTCCAGGAACAGGATGCGTTCTATCAGCTTGTCTGCATGCTTCATATCCTGGATGGATTTTTTGTAGTCCTTCTCGTTCAGTTCTTCCAAACCCCAATTACGGAACATCCGGGCGTGAAGGAAGTACTGGTTAATTGCCGTGAGCTCACTGGTCAAAATCCTGTTCAGCTCAGCAATAACGTCTTGATGACCTTTCATGGTAAGAGATCCTTGTAGTCACGCTAGGTAAATTGATCTAAATCAAAAAATAAGGGTAGGTGAAGAATCACCCAAAGGCAAGAAAATCTTTATAAATCATAATGTTAAATAATGATAACTATTTCTATTACCATTTCGGTTACACATTTAAAACAAATGTCATTTGTTTTAATAATTTAATGCTCAACTAGGTGCACTTTTGTTAAGGGAGTTAGCTATAGCACCCTGTGTTTTTACTACAGAGGGGTATAACGGCAGTGTGTTAATGAGTAATCAGTCTTAAAAAGGAAGGGTCTTTTTTAGCTTGTTCAACGCTGTGCCGATTGACTGGGTGCAGTGAAAAAGTGGTTTGTCCAACTGTGTATCTTTGCCTGCATTTATTAAGAGCCTGGCTCTGAATAGGGGGGAGGTTTGTGCAGTGATATCTCTTTGCCGTTAAACCACGACCATGAAATTCTGGGCTAACATGTTAATTGATGGTCAAAAAATGAGCTAAACGTCAAGTGAAGGCCACTTCCAGAACAAATTGAGGGCGATGTATGCTTTACCAACTTAATGCGACATACATGGATGCAATTAAGCCGCTGAACAGCTGGGCGAAATTCATCCGGGATGTAAATGCAGCACCATGGAATTTCATGCGGACTTCAGAAGTCACCCGAACATTGGATGCATCCATGGAGTTGGTAGAACGACTGACAGACTGTTATGACGAACCTGCCTGGGAGTTGGATCATACCGTAATCAATGGTGAGAAGTTGGCTATCCAGTACAATGTGATTGCTAACAGACCGTTTTGTAACCTGCTTCATTTCCGGCGCAGTAAGGCTCAGCCTAACCAACCCAAAGTACTGTTTATAGCCCCTCTTTCGGGGCACTTTGCTACGTTACTTCGTGGGTCGATTAAGGAATTTCTGCCCGACCATGATGTGTATGTCACTGACTGGCGAAATGCCCGCGATGTGCCTTTGAGTGACGGAGAATTTCACTTCGATGATTACGTGGATTACCTGGTTGAGTTCCTGGAAATGCTGGGCCCGGATACACATGCCATAGCGGTATGCCAGCCTTGTGTGCCCCTTATGGTGGCCGTGGCGTTGATGTCTGAGCGGGGGAATGCTGCGACAACACCCACAATGACGCTGATGGGCGGCCCGATCGATACCCGTATTAACCCCACTGAAGTAAACGACTACACCAGTGGAAAGGATCTTGAGTGGTTTGAGTCGAATGTGATCTGTACAGTCCCGGACAGGTTTGCCGGAGTCGGGCAGTTGGTTTATCCGGGGTTTGTACAACTGTCGGGGTTTCTGTCGATGAACCTTGACTCCCATGTACAGAAGCACTTTAAGTTTTTCAACGATCTCATTGTCGGCGACGGCGACAACGCGGAGGCGCACCGGAAGTTCTATAACGAATACCTGGCAGTCATGGATCTGCCTGCACATTATTATCTGGATACTGTCCGTAAGGTTTTCCTGGAGCACAAGTTGCCAAATGGCACCATGTTGTACCGCGGCAACCCTATTGATTTAAAAGCCATTCGTAAGACGGCGATAATGACCATTGAAGGCGAGCTGGATGATATTACCGGACGCGGGCAGACCTCGGCTGCTCTGACCCTTTGCAAGAACGTGCCTAAATCGAAAAAGGTCCACCTGGAGCAGAAGGGTGTGGGACACTACGGTATTTTTAACGGAAGGCGCTATCGTGAAAACATTGCTCCGAAAATAAAGGAATTTATACACAAATTCGGAGAATGAACCCCGAAGTTACTAAATGCGTGAAAGGCGGTTGCCGGGCGTGGACTCTCCCGGCAACCAAATAACGTTAGTCTTCCTGGGGTATCACCAAGTTAAGGATGATGGCAAGAAACGCAGCCGGCAACAGACCGGAGGTCAGGAAGATTTTGACTGTGTCATCCACATGCTGGAGTGCCCCTGGTTCCTGTTGAAGCCCAAGGCCCAGAGAAAGGGAAATTGCAAAGATCACCATGTTACGCCGGTTCCACTTCACTTCTGACAGCATTGAAATACCCGCAGAAACAATCATCCCGAACATGACCAGAATACTGCCACCCAGAACTTCGATAGGTATGGTGGTTATCAACGCTCCAATCTTGGGGATAAACCCGGCAAGAATTAAGAAAATGGCGCAAATGGTCACAACACCCCTGCTCATCATACCGGTTAAGGCGATTAAGCCGACATTTTGTGAGAAAGAGGTATTCGGCAGTGCCCCGAACATCCCAGACAGGGCTGAGCCCAGTCCGTCGGCGAAGGTTGCCCCTTTGATTTCCTCCCCGGTAGCTTCCCTGTCTGCGCCCCCCTTAGTGATACCGGATACATCACCAACGGTTTCAATGGCTGAGATAAATGACATCAGGCAGAAGCCCACTATACTGGCAATGGTAAATTCCACACCAAAATGGAAGGGGTTGGGTACCGCGAAGTAAGAGGCGTTCCCGAGGTTTTTAAAGCTGACCATACCCAGCATCCAGGCGGCGGCATAACCAACAAGCATACCTATCAATATTGCCGAGATTGAGGTCATGCCCCTCGTCATGAATTTAATAACAAGAGTGACAACCACAACCAGCAAGGCTATACCCCAGTTCAGCATGCTACCGTATTCCTCGGTCCCGATGGCCGGTACACCACCTGCTGAATACTGAATGCCAACCTTAATCAGGCTAAGGCCAATAAGCGTAACCACCAAACCGGTAACTAAAGGGGGAAGGGCAAATCGAATTTTACCGATGAGGGGGGCCAGGCAAGCGTGGAAAAGACCACCGACCATCACGCCTCCGGTGACAACCGCCATAGCATCGACACCTTTCCCGGCAACAATGGGAATCATAATAGGTACGAAGGCAAAGCTGGTCCCTTGTACGATGGGGAGCCTTGCACCAACCGGGCCAAAGCCGATGGTCTGGAAAAGGGTTGCGACACCAGCAAACAGCATGGAAACCTGAATCATGTAAATCAGGTTATGAAAATCCGGTGAGTTAGAGCCGTAACCGAACCCGGCAGCGCCAGCGACAATAATGGCGGGTGTAATATTGCTTACAAACATGGCAAGCAGGTGTTGCAATCCAAGTGGAATAGCTTGAGACATCGGTGGGGTATAGCTGGGGTCTCTCAGCCTGGCTGTCAGTTCATCCTTGTCATTCATGTTCCAATCTCCCTGTTTTTCAGGCTTGGCAGTGAGTGAATAGACTAAATATTCAGTGGGGTATTCCTTGGGTTATTTATCTGGTGTCAGAAATGACTTGGGGAGCAACCGCTCCCCAAGTGTTTCTAGATAAGAATCAGTTTGAATACGAACAGCACACTCAGGACATACATGGCAATGGATATGTCTGAGAACTTGCCGGTTCCCGCTTTCATTACGGTATAAGTGATAAACCCGAGTGCGATACCGTTGGAGATGGAGAACGTCAGCGGCATCATCAAGGCAGTAACGGCAGCCGGGACAGAATCAGTAAAGTCTTCCCAGTTAACATTGCGGATTGAGCCCATCATCAAGAATGCAACGTAGATAAGTGCCCCTGCAGTGGCATAGGCTGGGATCATCCCGGCAAGCGGAGCAAGGAAGATGGCAGCAAGGAACAGCAAGCCAACTATCACGGCAGACAGGCCGGTTCGCGCACCGGCTGAAACACCGGAAGCACTTTCAACATAACTGGTTACAGGAGGGCAGCCAAAACAGGCTCCCACGACTGAAGAAAGGGAGTCAGCCTTCAGTGCGCGGGGCAGTCCTTCAATTTTCCCGGTTTTTTTGTTCATCAGGTTGGCACGTTCAGCCACGCCCATCAGTGTGCCGGCAGTATCGAAGATATTGACGAAGAGAAAGGCGAGAATGATGCTGATCATCCCAACGTTGAGTGCCCCGGCAATATCCATTGCGAGAAACGTAGGGGCAATGCTCGGTGGTGCGGAAAAGATGCCGTTGTACTGCACAAGCCCCAGAGCCAGGCCAATGGCAGTCACGCTAAAAATTCCGATAAGTACAGCACCAAACACATGCCTGACAGCGAGTACAGAAATGATAAAGAAACAGACGGCGGCAAGAATCGCCTCCGGTTTGGTAAAGTCACCCAGTGTCACCAGTGTGGCAGGGCTGTCTACTACAATACCGGCACTTTTCAGGCCGATAATGCCAAGGAACAGACCCACCCCGGCGGTCATCGCATAGCGCAGGCTGGTGGGGATGCTGTCAATGATCCACTCCCGTACCCGCGAAACACTTAAACCGACAAAAATAACGCCGGAGATAAACACAGCCCCCAAGGCAACCTGCCAGCTGTAACCCATCTCGCCGACGACAGTAAAGGCAAAAAAGGCATTCAGACCCATGCCGGGTGCCAGGCCAACCGGCCAGTTGGCAAATAGGCCCATCATTAGCGTGCCAATGGCTGCACCGATACAGGTTGCGACGAAGAGTGCACCAGGATCCATCCCGGATGCAGACATGATATTTGGGTTCACAAAGATGATGTACGCCATAGTAGCAAAGGTGGTGATCCCGCCTATCAGTTCATTTTTAACTGACGAACCGTGCTCGCGAAGCTTGAACAGGCGCTCAAGAAGCCCGCCGTTGCCGACTTCCTGGTCGGCTGCAGTTGTTTTTTCCATTTTGACTGTCCTTATTAATCCGTTTCAGGTTTTGCCTTGTTCTTTCCCTGGGGGTGGTGCGTATTTTTATTCGGTGCCAGTTTCTCCCGGCTATTGGGCAAAACGCCCGTGGTCAACTGCCCCGGTAGGTAGAAAAACTGTAAGGGGAAACCAGCAGGGGAACGTGGTAATGCTGGTCACTGTTATTGATACCAAACCGGATTACCACGTCATCCAGGAAGGGAATCTCTTCCAGCGTCGTGTTTCGGGCGCGAAAATAGGCCGCAGTATCAAACACCAACTGATATTTACCGGTTTCCAGTGACGTACCTTCCAGCAGTGGGGCGTCTGTGCGTCCATCTTCGTTGGTAACGGCACTGGTAACGTGCGTTAACTGGTCGTCAGCTACCCGGTACAGGGCAATGTGAATTCCTGCTCCCGGCATCCCGTTGGCAGTATCCAGTACATGTGTTGTCAGCTTTCCCATGGTTTCCTCGGTATCGTTTTCTTTAGGACAGTCAATTTTATTATGGCATCCGGTGGGCCCCGGTTGCCGTGACTGGCCAGTCTCTCCAGGCAATAATTTTTTTGACAAATCAGAGCACTGGAAACGCTTCAGGTGTCAGGTGCGTAGCAGTGTCCTTACATATGATCGACAACTGCTTGAGGCAGGCAATTTGTCTACAAACAATGATCTGCAAACATTCTGCTTACTTATTCTTATGCAGCTTTCAAACCGATTTGCAAAAAATGCACACTAAATATGTACACAATATTTTTACCGTGTAAAGCACAATGTTGTGAATATGTTAACGACATGGCTGTTTAAGTGCTATGCTAAGTGAGTAACATACTGATGTGGTGGAGAATATAACTCACTGAATCAAAATATGAATATTCTGATTCTAGTGATTGGTAACAATTATTTTACTTTTAACTTGATAATTGTATACAATCGCTGGTACAAATTATCTCGGGAACAAAATGCTGGCTTTCAAAGCTATCGTAGAATCAAGGAGTGACTGAATGAGCAGTGACTATCCCCGTGACTTAATAGGATATGGAGCCAACCCACCGCACCCGATGTGGCCGGGCGAGGCCAGAATTGCCGTTTCATTCGTCCTTAATTATGAGGAAGGCGGAGAACGCTGTGTTTTGCACGGAGACGGGGAGTCTGAAGCTTTTCTTTCGGAAATACCGGCAGCCCAACCGTTGGCTGGGGTTCGCCATATCAGTATGGAATCTATCTATGAATATGGTTCCCGTGCCGGTGTCTGGCGGGTGCTGAACCTGTTCCGAAAGGAAGAGATCCCACTCACCATTTTCGCTGTAGGTATGGCGGTAGAGCGTTACCCTGAAGTGGTTCAGGCGATGGCTGCAGAAGGCCATGAAATTTGCAGCCATGGTTACCGGTGGATTGACTACCAGCATGTTAAAGAGGAAGACGAGAAAGCCGATATGCTAAAAGCCATCGCAGCCATTGAAGCAGCGACCGGGAAGCGCCCGGTGGGTTGGTACACCGGGCGGACCAGCCCAAATACCCGAAAGCTGGTGGCCGAAGAGGGAGGCTTTCTTTATGACTCTGACGCATATGATGATGACTTGCCATATTGGCACACCGAGGGGTCGAAGCCCCAGTTGGTGATTCCTTACACCCTGGACACCAACGATATGCGTTTCTCTACGCCACAAGGATTTAACAGTGGTGAGCAGTTTTTCCAGTACCTCAAGGATGCATTCGACGTCTTATATGAAGAGGGACAGGATGCGCCGAAAATGCTCTCAATCGGCTTGCACTGCCGCCTGATAGGACGCCCAGCGCGACTGGCTGCCCTGAAGCGGTTTGTGGAATATGTAAAACAGCACGACCGGGTTTGGTTTGCCCGCCGGGAAGAAATTGCCCGACACTGGCACGAATACCACCCGCATCCGGACCTGAAAAAAGCGTAAAAATGAGAACAATGAAAATTACAATAAGGAATCACCATGGCTGATTTTGCCCGTTGCCGACCCAGTGAGCTTAGCCGGGATATGTTTATTGAAACTTTCGGCGGTATTTTCGAACACAGCCCCTGGGTGGCGGAAGTTGCCTTTGACCAAGGGCTGACAGAGGCAGATAACGATCAGGAGTATTTGCATAGCCGTATGTCTGCAGTTCTGGAAAATGCGGACAGGGCAGCCCAGCTCGGCGTTATCCTTGCTCACCCGGATTTGGCAGGCAGAGCAGCTGTCGCTGGCGAATTGACAGCAGAGTCTACTGCTGAGCAGGCCAGTGCCGGTATCGATAAATGCAACGCTGAAGAGTTTGCCCGGTTTACTGATTTTAATGACAGGTACAAAAACAAATTCCGGTTTCCTTTCATCATGGCGGTGAAAGGCGCCAACCGGCATTTGATCCTGGAGGCATTTGAACGCCGTCTGGAAAACGATGCCGAAACTGAATTCAACACGGCAATTGAAGAGATCAACAAGATTGCCCTGTTCCGGTTGCGGGAGTTGTAATCCGTAACTTTAACCTGCGTCTCGCAAATTGAAGCTGGTATGCCATCGCAACGAGTGAAAGGGGAAAAGACGCGACCTGAAATACGTGTATTAAGGAAGCAAACTGACATGGATAAGAATCCAGATTTCAGCAGGTTAACCAACCTCGCCAGCGCCCGTCTTGGCGCGAAGGCCATTTTTGCAACAGACGATTTTTTTGCTGACAAATCCCGGTTGATCGATGACGCCGATCCGCAATGGAAAGAAGGCGTTTATGACGACAACGGCAAATGGATGGATGGCTGGGAATCACGCCGCAAGCGTGGTGAAGGCTACGATTACTGTGTCGTCCGTCTTGGGTTGCCGGGACTGATTAGCGGGCTCGATATCGACACCTCTTTCTTCACTGGTAACTACCCGCCTTCCGCATCTGTAGATGCCTGTTATTCGCTGGACGGTGACCCGCAAGATGGTGCTGATTGGCAGGAAATACTGTCTTCTGCAAGCCTGCAGGGTGACAGCCATCACTTGTTTGAAGTAAACACCGGCCAGCCATTTACACATATTCGCCTGAACATGTACCCGGACGGCGGTATTGCCAGGTTGCGTGTGTATGGCCAGCCTCTCAAGGACTGGAACCGTATTGGTACCGATGAAGAACTGGATTTGGTTGCGGTAGAGAATGGCGGACGTGCACTTGCCTGCAACGATGAACACTTTGGCAAGATGGGTAACATCATCATGCCGGGGCGTGGCGTTAATATGGGAGATGGCTGGGAAACGGCACGACGCCGGACACCGGGCAACGACTGGGTGATCCTCTCTCTTGGCCATGCCGGGAATATCAGCCGGGTTGTTGCGGATACTGCCCACTTCAAGGGTAACTTCCCGGACAGTTTTACCCTTCAGGCAGCCTATGTGACGGGGGGCACAGATGATCAGATTGCTACCCAGAGCCTGTTCTGGAAAGAGTTGTTGCCATCACAGAAACTCAGTGCGGACAATATCCATGAGTTTGCCGACCAGGTCGCTGATATTGGCCCGGTAACCCATGTTCGCCTCAACATTTTCCCGGATGGTGGGATCAGTCGGCTTCGCCTTTTTGGCACCAAAGCCTGATCACCACCCAATGATGCACAGCAAAGGACGGGATTATGACGGACATTTTGCAAACCCAGGTTAAACGCAAGTTGGTGGTTGAACCCCTTACCCGTGGGGCGTTTGCGCCTTTCGGGGATGTTATAGAAACCACCGGGCGGGATTACTTCATGATCAATAACGGGTCAACCCGCCGTTACCATAATTTGGCTGTCGCTGATGTAGATGATGGCAGCCAGGCCATAATCAGTATCTTCCAGGCTTCCCCGCTCAGTTATCCATTGGATATTGAAATGCTGGAGCGCCATCCGAAAGGATCCCAGGCGTTTATTCCCCTGAGTGGCAATCCTTATTTTATTGTTGTGGCGCCAGCAGGTGATGAGCCTGACCCCAAAGCCATTCGTGCGTTTTATGCCAAAGGTAACCAGGGTATTAACTACCACAAAGGTGTTTGGCACCACCCGGTGTTAGTGCTGGAAGACAAGGATCAGTTCCTGATCGTCGATCGTGATGGTGAAGGCTCAAACTGTGACGAACACTTCTTTGCTGATGGAACAGCCATTGTCCTGACGTTGGATTGAGACAGGACTACGCGAAAAAATGGAAGGGGCGGCGTAAGCTTTCATATGCCACGTCGTCCATAAGGAGGGAGCTATGGACCCGTATATCACAGAATGGCTGAACCTGGCGATCCGCTGGATGCATATGATCACCGGGGTCGCATGGATTGGCGCGTCATTCTATTTTGTTTGGCTGGAAAACAACCTAAACCGCGAGAACCCGCGGGAAGGGCTTTCCGGCGATCTCTGGGCAATTCACGGTGGTGGTATCTACCATCTCGAGAAATACAAACTGGCACCGCCCCAGATGCCGGAAAAACTGCACTGGTTCAAGTGGGAAGCCTACTTTACCTGGATCACCGGAATGGCACTGCTGACGGTCGTTTTTTACAGCAATGCAGACCTGTACCTCGTAAAACCCGGCTCTGGACTTGAGCCTTCAACCGCGATTGCAATCGGTGTGGCTGCGTTGGTAGCAGGCTGGTTTATCTATGATTTCCTGTGTGACTCGCCGTTGGGGAAAAAGCCAATGCTGCTTGGCGTCGTGCTGTTTGCCGGCCTGGTGTTTGCTGCCTGGGCACTGAGCCTGGTGTTCAGTGGCCGCGGCGCTTACATCCATGTTGGGGCGATTATCGGTACCATCATGGTGGGGAACGTATTCAGGATCATCATGCCGGCACAGCGAGGGCTGGTGAAAGCCATTGAGCAGGGGACTGAACCGGATCCTTCCCTTCCGGCCAAGGGATTGTTGCGCTCGCGCCACAACAATTACCTGACGTTGCCGGTGCTGTTTATCATGATCAGCAACCATTTCCCCAGCACTTACGGCTCGGAATACAACTGGCTGATCCTTGCAGCGCTGTCTGTTTTGAGTGTGTTGGTGCGCCATTACTTCAATACCCGCCACGGGAGCCAGAAGTATGCTTGGACATTACCAACGGCTGCCTTGGGAATGATTTGCCTGGCGTTTGTCACTTCACCGCAAATGAAGGCGACACCGCCAGGTACGTCGCTGGCTGTTGCTGAAGCCGGACACCAGGGGCTGGTATCCGGTAAAGGACGGGAAAAGGGGAAGCCGTTCAACCAAGTGCAATCTATCATTGCTGAACGTTGTACGGTTTGCCACTCTTCGGCCCCGACCCATCCGGCTTTTGCCGTTGCACCTGCCGGGGTAGTCCTGGATACGCCGGAGCAGATTAAGCTGGAAGTGTCTCGCATCGTCGCGCAGTCAGTGACCACTAACATTATGCCGTTGGGGAATTTGACCCAGATGACGCAGGAAGAACGTGACGTTATTGGCCAGTGGGCTGAAAATGGCGCAATGATCCAATAAACCTGCGGCACTCTGCAATTTCAATGCGCGCCTTTAAGGCGCGCATGTCGTTTCTGAAATATTCGCTTCCACAGCCCGGTCTTGTTACGTGAGAGAGACAGCTAAAATCCGTAAGTGTTATCAATTGGGAATGGCTCTTTTTACCGGGTAGGGAGAATGAGTATGTGCAGTTCACCGAAAAGTACGATGAAACCGGCGAGTAGCAAAAATAGGTTGAATAAACCTATGGTTGAACTGACCGCTGATCAGAAAAGGCGCTATGCAGAAGTGGCTAACCGAGCAGAAGAGCGTCGGGCTGAGCGAAAAGCGAAGGACGCAGTCAGGCCCCAGTCACAGGGAAATCAGAAAACTAAAAAGTCATTTTCAGGCTTTTTTTCCGCATTGTTCAGTGCTTAACTTAGTCAGTCCAATTGGTATAACAAAACGGAGTTTCATTTGGAGTGTTGTATGCCTGATTACCAAAAAATCGATTGCGCCTGCTATGACTACCTGGAAGTTGCGTGCATGTTTGGGTATGAGTTGAACATTGAACTGACTGACGGAAGTGAGGTAGTGGGTAAAGCATTGGATACCCGCACCCACAAAGACAAAACCGAATGGCTTTATGTGCAGGCCGAGAAAGAGAAGCTCGCCCTTCGGCTGGATAACATCTCAGCGATTACCCCAACACAGGGCGGAGCCCGTTTTGGCCGGGTAAAAATTGCCTGAACACCCACCATGTTTGGGCATTTTGTGCTCCAATCCTGATGCTTCCGTCGCTTTCTGCGTTTACCCCCTTGGTTAGTTTCCGGCTTCATGCTAATTTCTCGGCACGATTTACACACTGGAATCCAGACCATGCCAAAGGCGAGTGAAATTAAAAAGAACGCAGTCATTGAACACAACGGTAAAGTGTTTTTTGTAAAGGACATCAGCAAGCTGACTCCAAGTGGCCGTGCCGGTGCTTCCCTGTTCCGTATGCGTCTTTATGATGTGGCTACCGGCCTGAAAGCTGATGAAAGCTTCAAGGCGGAAGAGATGATCACCCTGGCTGATTTCAGCCGCCGCCCTGTGAGCTTCTCTTACATCGATGGTGAAGAATATGTGTTCATGGATAACGAGGATTACACCCCGTACAACCTGAACCAGGAAACCATTGCTGAAGAACTGCCATTCATCACTGAAGACATTCAGGGTGTACAGGTACTGATTGTTAACGGTGCGCCTGTTGCCATTGAACTGCCTTCGACTGTAGAGATGGAAATTGTTGAAACGTCTCCATCTATCAAAGGTGCATCTGCCAGTGCCCGCACCAAGCCGGCTGTACTGTCTACTGGCCTGACTGTTCAGGTTCCTGAGTACATTGCTACCGGTGACAAGATCAAGATCAACACCACTGAAAAGACTTTCATGAGCCGCGCATAATCCGGTTGATGAAATGTACTTCCAACAGGCCCGTAAAGCGGGCCTGTTTGTTTTCTCGCCCGTTCATTCTCTTGACCCGTCAAATTCATTGTGACCGTTACCATAAAATTACCCTGAAACCGGAATAGACCGCTAAAGCTGGTCTAGGTTTTTATTCATTAAGGTTTTTGGGGGAGTAGTGGTGGCAGACAAATCGACCTTCGATTATGCAAAGCTGATTCTGGAAAATGTTGCTGTTTGGGAAGTGGTGCTTGTCATTGGCCTGATATGGATCTGGCGTCAGCCTGAACTGCTTAAAAAGATCACTTGCCTGAAAATAGGGGAACTGGAGATTGAGCTGCAGCAGCTACGGGAAGAGGTTAACCAGAGCAAGGAGACAATCCAGGAGCTGGAAGAGAACCTGGAGTCTGAAAAACGGCTGTTTGGTGAGTTGTTGGAAAGCTTCAACCCAGAAGCACCGCTCAGTGAACTGGCGCCTACCCGTGACCTGCTGAAAGCCCACGCCCGAAGTATTGAAAACCCTGATGACCTGCGTCAGTTCCTTCACAGAGATGTTTTACCCGGTGAACTTTATGCTGCTGCGGTAGCATTAAGGGAACGCCGGCCCGTACCGGTACTTCCAGATATGATCCAGTACTTGGATTGGCTGGCAGCAGACTCAGAACTTCGCGGTATACGGCTTAATACAGTTTGGACGCTCACCAGTGCCTTTCACCTGACACTGATAGCGGCGATCAGAGATAAAGTCGAACCTGGTGTAGAAAAGGAAACGCTGTACCTGGCTCTCCCAATGTTGGATAAGCTTGAGAAAAATCCTCGTGTCCAGGGAGACAGGCCGGATGCCCCCAAAAAGGGAATACTTGGCCCGTTAAACCATGCCCGAAAGTGGGTAGAGAAAGGGCTGATGAACGGAGACAAATAAAAATCAGGCTGGCAGATGCCAGCCTGATAACAAGGTTTCAAATTAGAAGTCAGTACACATTCAGGGATGCATCTACCCTGTATGTCTGGCCTTTAGTGGTGTTTATCGTCACGGTCTGGCCGTTGTAGCGAACAGTCAGTAGCTTGCCGGCTTCAGACCTAATAGCGGCTTCTACCAACGTGCCGTTTTGCCACTCGAGGTTGGTGAGCGTAAAGCCACCCCGTGCCCGCAGTCCCCTTACTTTGCCCTCTGTCCAGGATTCTGGAATGGAAGGTAGCAGGTCAACGCTTCCACGGTGAGAATGCATCAGCATTTCCCCAACCACAGCAGCCCCACCGAACAGGCCATCTACCTGTGTGACTCCAGTTACATTGACCGTAAGGTCCGGATAGGAATAGCTGCTTATCACGCTCTTCAGTTGCTGGTAAGCACGGGATGTTTCACCGAGACGAGCCCAAATATAACCACGCCATGGAGATGCCCAACCGGTGCCTCCACTCCCTCTGTGGTCAAGTGATGTAAAGACTGCGTCACGGGTCGCACTGTCTTCCAAATCTAAGATCCAACCCGGGCCAGCACCGTAAAGATGGGAGATATGGCGGTGTTGATCTTCCTCTTTGTCAATATCTTCGTACCACTCCTGAAGCTGTCCCCAACGACCTATAGGTGCGGGACTCGGCAACCGGTTCTTGATGGATTGCCATTTGCTTCGAAGAGTTGAATCGGTATTCAGCGTAGTTGAAGCCTCAATGACTATGTCATATAGCTGATGAAGAAGCTGACTGTCCATAGTTGGCATTAACTGGAGATCTGACCCCCTTCCGTCAGGTTTGTTTTCCGGGCTGGTGGACCACGTATGAACCAGATCGTTATTACCAGAATCCGGGTGTGTTTTCAGCAATTCATCAAAGAAGAGAGCTGCACCTTTTAACGTCGGATAGATCTTGCGTAAGAAATTAATATCCGGGTTGTAAAGGTAGTGTTCCCACAGGTTCATCGAAATCCATGTGCCACCTTGAACCCACTGTCCGTGAATTGCCCGGATAGGTGGAGAGTTACGCCATACATCTGAAGCGATGTGTGCTACCCAGCCGCCGTTGTTGATTCCGTAGATTTCCCTCGCATAGCCTTTATTTTGCTCTGCCAGATCATAAATGAACTCAAAAAGAGGTTTATGAGCAGCAACTAGATTGAGGTTTTCCGCTGACATATAGTTCATGGCGAGGTTAATATCGAGGTGATAGTCACTCCACCATTGGGGGTGTGTTTTGTCATTCCAACGTCCCTGCAGGTTTGCAGGTTCACTGTTAAATGAAGAGGACAGCAGCGCATAGCGGGAATATTGTGTCCAGAGAGCCGCCATGTGCTGGTCTGTATCATTACGGAATGCCTTTCGGCGCAGATCTGTCGGGGTATCGCCGTTTTCTTTCCCTGGGAAATCAAAATTCAGGGTTCGGAATAAACGTTTATATACCGATAGGTGCCGGGCAAGAAGGTCGTCGTAGCTCCTTGACATCATGCTGTTTGCAGAAAGGTGCTGTTGTACCAATTCTTTTTCATCGGAAGTTAGGGCCTTGTAGTTGGTGACATTGGTGTCAACCGCCGACCAGATTTGCACTTCCGAGGTTCCGCGTACAATGACTTTGTTGTCTACGACGTCAATTTCTCCATCAACGGCTTTGATGATGGTTTTCGACCTGAATTTGACCTCTCCGGGGATAGGATATAACTCAGTCCCTTCACTATTTTGGCCGTCCATTACTATTTCGGCGCTGAGTACGGTACGCTTGTTGGCCGATACCGTTATCGGCAACGGCGAATCGTAGCTGAACGTCAGATTTTGGACACCTCCATCTACTTTGAAACGGGACACCATGACAGGATCTTTGAAGCTGGTAAAGGTTTCCCGAGTGTGGCGGGCACCTGTACTGTCGATAAAGCTGACTTCTGAAACTGCTTTATCCATATCCAGTGAGCGGCGATAGTTGCTGACGTTTCCTGAAACATCTGTCGCTACCCTGAGGTTACCAGCCAATTGGTAGTGAACCGGACGTTGGCGTCTAAAATGGTCTTTGTACAATTGGTTTGTCGTGTCGTAATCCTTGTCGAACACAGACTGGATCATCTGGTCACGAATATCCTGTGTGACTTCCTTACTGTGGAAGAAAGGAGAACCAGCCCAAATTTGGTGTTCATTGATGAGGAAACGTTCTTCTTCCACACCACCGTATACTGAAATACCCATAGGCCCGTTACCGAGGTGAACGGATTCTTGAAGTAATGAAGCCGGGGTTGTGTACCACAACATCCAATCTGAACCATCCGGTTTACCGACCAGATCTGACGGGCAGCCACTGTCCTGGCAGAAGCCCAGATAGCTCAGAGAAACTCCCTGATTGGTTGGCTGGAACTCTACTCGGAGGTGGCTGTATAGGTTATCCCCCGGGATACCAAAGTAGCTCGGTGTGTCAGTGAGGTTTTGGTCAAATTTCACATCAACCAATGTCCAGCTTTCACCATCTACGGATCCCCAAACAGTCCATGACAAGGATTGAGAAGCAGAACCGTCCGGTGCACGCAGGGCATAACTGTTCAGACTGCTGACCGTATCATTGGCTGCAGTAAACACGACGGTTGCTGGAGCATTAATACCAGCTTCGGTCTGCCAGCTGTCACTGTCGTCAACGGTCGTTAGTGCGGTTGTGGAACTGGAAATATCTGGTGTCTGAACGGTGAAACTATCGGATTGCAGGTTGTGGGGCTCATTAGAAACCAAACTGCTGCAATTGACAGGGCACAACACAAATTCAGACAGTTGAAGATCATTTCCGTTCTGCGAAGTCCCGATGAGACGGTAGTGGCGATATGCACCAATCCAACGGGTAGGAAATGTTTTAGTTTGGTAACGGTTTTCAAAGGTGATGTTGCTTCGTGTATCCAGTGTTCTCCACTCTGCACCATCGTTTGAACCCTGTAACTGCCAATTTGCAGGGTCTCTGCTTTGAACATCGTTAGCAGATGTGATCTGGTATTGGCGAACTCCAAAACCCTTATTGTTCTTCAGATCAACGCGCAGCCAGTGCTCACTACCACCGCGAGCGGTGTACCATTTACTATTTGTGCGACCGTCCAGAGCGGCATTCGGCCCTTCATGATCGGGACCTTGCATGTCAGCAGTAGCGGTTGCACCAATGGTCAATGCAGATTTCAAGCGTGGATTTTCCGCTTCATTACATTGCAACTGGCAAAGGGCGATATTAGTTAACTGATAGAAAGTATCGCCGCCATTAGATTGCAAGGTAAGCCGATATCGGGAATAAGGCTGAGCATTTGTAATGTTAAAATGCCGGGTTTGTCGGCGAGAATCGAAAGATTGGTTGGACCGTATATCCAGAACTTCCCAATCCCGGCCGTTATCTGAACCTTCAAGCGTCCAAGACTTAGGGTCACGGGACGGTACATCGTTCCCGGATGTGAGAGCATAGTAGCGGACTGCTTTCGCTTTTGCCTGGGGCAATAACATGGTAATCACTGGAGAGTTATCACCACGGCTGGAAATCCACTTGGTGTTGATGTCTCCGTCAATCAATGCGTCAGCAGTTTGGCCTCCCAATGACCACTGTGATGATGCTTCAGCTGTTCCTTGGTACATCAGATTGTGCGCGGTGATGCCCTGATTACCATCATTTACATCACAAAGGATTTCGCACATTGTTACTTCAGCAAATTGCACTTGGTCGCCTGATTTCGGCAACATTGCCAGGCGATAATGGCTGTATGCCGCATCATTGATGAATTGATAGGTTTTTGCCCAGTGACGCTGCGGAAAGCTCTGATCAGAACGTGTATCAAGCGTCGTCCAATTACGGCTGTCATTTGAGCCCTGAAGTTGCCACGAGGCTGGATCACGTTGACTTGCATCATTGGCTGAAATCAGGGAATACGAGCGCATCGGGCGGGTAATGCCGTCAGGCAAAGTAACAGTGTAAATTACCTGACCGGACGATGGTGCGCTCAACCATTTGGTTGAAATATCCCCGTCACTTGCCTGCGCAGATGATTGAGTGCTGCTCGTTTCACTTGCACTTACGTCTGCGAACTGTACCCAGTTCAGGCTGCCACCGACGGTTGCGCTTTCACGCCCGGTCTTCTGACGGAATACTTCCACTTCGCCCAGAGAAAGATACGACGAACTGTCTTTTAAGATTTTAAGGTAGCGGAAGGAGCCAGAGAGGCTTAATTGGGTCAACGTATCAATAGAGTTAACGCCGTAAACATTGATAGTTGTGCTTGATGTAGCCTGGCTGAGTGTGACAGCGTCCAAAGGTTGGTTGGATGTGAGAATGTAGAACGCGCCGAGCCGGTTGTTACAACAGTCAGTCCGGTTCCATACCCGTACTTTGTTTATTGTTTCGGTCTGGCCGAGATCCACCGTCCACCACGGATTGGCTTCAAAGCTGGTATGGGTAATGGAATGTTCCTGGTATACGCCGGACGTGTTGCCATCAACGGCTGAAAAAGCGTCTCCACCAAACGCTGTTGAACTTTGGTTGGTGCGCTTGCCTTCTGCAGAATTAAAGTAGAGATCTTGCTGCTGGTTAAATTGGGTTATTTCTGCCCCGGTGTCTTTAGTGATTGATTGTACAGGAAGGGCGTAAGCTTCCGTACTCAACAACCCAGACAGCAGAAACACCCCATAAAAGATATTTCTCTTCGGTTGAAATCCATTCATTTTGAGTTATTCCCTAACTTATTTAGCTATTGGTAATAAGATGTCATACAACATATGGGAGATTTAAATATAAATCATGATTTCAAATTAGAAATTAACAAATCACTTACATTTGATGAGGGTCACATAAATAGTGATGTCAATATGAAGTGCGACTGATAAAACCTTAAATATCAATCGGTAACGAAAACACAGTAAATATCCAACCGTAAATTATGCCGTAACTCTCTGTTTTTAATTGTTAAGTGCTGTGGTTCACAGAGCAGCACCCGGCATTATTTCATTCAAATGATTGTTCAAAACTCGGATGCAGTACATTAGAATGCGAACGATTATCATTTTATTGTAGTGCAAAATGTCAAAAATTCTGGTTGTTGAAGATGACCTTGCGATGTGTGAATTGCTTCAGGAAGTGCTGATTGGCGAAGGCTTTGAGGTTTGCTGTGCACATTGTGGAGAAGCTGCATTGGAGAGTATAAAAAAGGAAAACCCATCGTTAATTCTTCTGGAAGTCATGCTGCCTAAAATCGACGGCATAACCCTTGCCCGCCACATAAGCAGCCAAAGCCTGACACCCATTATTATGCTGACAGCCAGGGATGACGAAGCCACCATGTTGGAAGGTTACGCTGCAGGTGCAGATCATTTCCTTTCAAAGCCATTTAAAGTGCCTGAACTGCTTGTACGTATCCAGGCAATACTTCGCCGGGTTGGAAAGCAGCAAACACACCTGAACTTAGAAACACATAAGGAAAACGGTGTGTCTTCACTTCAGATGCTTAAGGAAAAAGTATCCGGTTTGCCGTTAACTGAAACTGAGCTAAGCCTGGTGACTTACCTGATAAATCATCACGATATTGTTGTCGATAAGTCTCGACTGCAAATGGATGTATTGAAAAAAGAGCTCAGCCCCTTTGATCGTAACCTTGATATGCATGTCAGCAACATCAGGCGCAAATTCAATAATGCCGGCTTGTCCAAGCAACACATTAAGACTATACGGGGTAAAGGTTACTGCTTTGTCCTTGATCTGAAGTGGACATAGATGTTCTATTTTCCTGGCGACTTTAATATCGCCGTTTCCATGATGTGTGCGGACAATTTTTCACAAATGCAAAGAATGTAAATTAAGTATAAACAATAATAATTATCACTTAGATTCCATCTCCGAAATTTACAGGTTATCGCCCCTTGATGTTCGGAGACGGGAAGATGTTCAAGAAACGCCACCTGGCCCTGGTAGTTGGTGCTATTTTAGCCACACCGACTGTACAGGCTGAAAGCACAAAAGCAGATGAAACAATGATCGTGGAAGGCCGTGAATTCGGTTACAAGGCAGATGCCAACCGTACTGCCATGCGCATGGAAATGAGCCTGCTCGATACCCCAGGACAGGTTGCCGTGCTTGACGAAGAACTCATCAATGAACAACGTGCAAGTTTACTGAGTGAAGTGCTGAAAAATGATGCCAGCGTATCAGCCGGGGGTACCACCCGTAACCGCGAGCGTTTCTTCCTGCGGGGTTTTGAGCTGGGCAGTTCGACAGGCTTCTTGCGGGATGGGAAACAACACTGGTCTCACTATCGTCAACCGGTTGAGCTGCTGGAAACTGTCGAAGTTCTGAAAGGCCCTGCGGGTTTGCTTTATGGTAAGTCAGCACCCGGTGGCCTGGTAAACATGGTCAGCAAAAAGCCGACTTATGATACTAAGGTCAAATTCAGCCAGGACATCGGGTCAAATAACGAATCCCGGACTGTGCTGGATGTCAGCGGTTCCCTGAATGACGACCAGACCTTGCGCGCCCGTACTGTGTTGGCAAAACAGTCTTATGATTCTTGGCGTCGTTACACCGATGGCTCAACGCCTACAACCGAGCGTTTTGTTGGTGGCCTGATGGTGGATTATGACGTAACCGACGATGTCTCGCTGTCTTTCCACTACGACCGTACCAACGACGATGGCAGCGTGGATTCAGGCGCTTACATTGTTGATGGCAAACCGGTTCTGGGTAAAGAACATATCTGGGATGCGCAGTGGTCGAATATCGAGAACGATGTTGAAAACATCGGTGTTGATGTGAACTGGGCAATGAATCACAGCTGGAACCTGGCTGTGGGATACAACCACCAGGACTTTGAACGCCGGGATGTCGAGAGCTTTTCCAAGCCAACCTCTTACAATCCATCAACCGGCACGTTTGACTACCAGGGCTATGACCGCCATGACCACTGGAAGTTTGATACTGCTTATGTCGACTTGACCGGCGAGTTTCTTGGGATGGGTGTTGATCACCAGGTTCTTGTTGGGGCTAACTGGCTGGGTTACTACTACGCCCTTCAGCGCGACAGCATCAAAGGACTAACCGGTACAGTGGGTCAACCGCTGGACAAGCCTGCTGGCCTTGATTACCACAAGGGTAAAAAAGGCGAGCCAACTGAGCGGGATTCCTACGGTTTCTATCTCCAGGATATGGTGACATTCAATGACTACTGGCAGGCTTTAGCCGGTGTGCGTGTTGACCGGGAGGATGATGCGAAATACAGCGAAAGCAATATCTTGCCGAAAGTGGCGGTTATCTTCCACCCGAATGAAAACGGATCGGTATACCTGACTTACTCAGAAAGCTTTGAGCCCTTGGGTAATGTCACCGACAGTAATGACGTGAACTTCGGCAAGCACCTCGACCCAATGCGTGGCAAGCTGTATGAGCTGGGTACCAAATGGGAGTTGATGGACAACCAACTGTTTGTCTCTGCCGCGGTGTTTAATATCACCATGGAAAATAAAAAGCTCAATAAAGGCAGTAAAAGTGACCCAGAAACCGTTCAGGTCGGCGAGCAGGTACATAACGGGCTGGAACTGAGTGTGGTAGGCCACGCGACGGAGAAACTCTCGGTTTATGGCTCAATGACCTATCTGGATGCAGAGATCAAAGACCCAACAGATGTATCACTTAATGGTAAGCGCCCGGTTGATGTCCCTGAGTTTTCAGCCAGTGTCTGGAGTCGCTACAACATCACTGACAATACCCTGTTTAACCTGGGAGCTATCTATGTAGGTGACCGTTTCGGTGACGCAAAAAACACCTACAAAAAAGAGGCTTACACCCGTTTTGATGCCGGTGTCGCCCACAGCATCAAGCGGGGCAAGAATATGGACATTTCCCTCCGCCTGAATGTTGAAAACCTGTTTGATGAGGATTACTACGCAGGTGGCGACCAAGACAATACTGTGATTGGTGAAGGCCGCAACTACATGGCGACGGTAGAGTTTAAATATTGATGTAGCACTCACTGCAGAGCCGGCTTCCGGTAAGAAGCCGGTTCTGTATAAAGATCAGATCTTGTCTCAATATTTCAGTGTCTTATCTTCGATCTTTACCCCTTTAGTCGGTTTTCCTGTGTCATAGTCACAAACACAAGGGGCGTATCCGTCTGATGGCCGGGGCCGGAATGCTCCCATCCAGGCAGCGTTGGTATTTTCTCTCCAAGGCCTCATTGCCCATTCATAGGAGCGGAAAGGATCTCGGATAAAGTCCATATAATTTAGAAGGCGGTCATGCAACTCATCCCGGATATCAGCATAGTCTGGGTGGTCAATCAGATTATTCATTTCTTCCGGATCCCCATTTCTGTCGTAAAGCTCATCTGAAGTCAGCAGATTGATAACCAACTTAAAGTCGTGATCCACCCAACAGCGAACAGGAATGAAGCCGCCGAAGCTATCGTGCTCTATTTCGTACCGATTGAACTCGATCATTACACCGCCATTCTCAAGATTCTCTCTTTCGGCACTGAGAATGTTTCTGCCCGGTAATATGGGTGGTTTCTCTATTCCGGCAAGGTTGAGTATTGTTGGAAGGATATCAATATGGCTCACGGGGTCATCAAATTCACGTTGCTGCCTCAGTCCTACAGGGGGGCGGATTATCAGCGGTATACGCGTAATGTCATCGTACATTGCGGCTCCTTTGCTGATAAGTTTGTGCGCACCCATCATTTCACCGTGATCAGAGGTATATACAACCCAGGTGTTAGCCAGTGTTGTATTGTCCAATGAGGAAATTAATCTGCCGACTTGGTCATCCACATAATCATTGCACCCGAAATAAAGTGGGTGCCGGTAAATGCCATCTTCACCAACCGGGGTAGGCATAGCTTCAGACCAAAGTCGATGGTGAAGCGGTTTGTTTTTTAGGTCATCCCTTGCCTTGTTACCAAGATCGTATCCAAAATTCTTATATCTCCCGGCGTACTCTGGTGGGCAGGTAAACGGGTGGTGTGGTTCATCATAAGAAACGACCAGCAAAAAAGGGTCTTCAGGCTCTTTTTCAGCGTCCTGTAAGAAGCGAATTGCCTTGTCAGTGGAACGATGTGCCCAGGTAAACTCAGAAGTAATGTTATTCCGTTCTAAATCTTCAATGGAATTCAAGCCATTTCTCCATAGATCTATCTCTTCATCAGATAAATCCAACAGATAATTTGCGCCGTCATACCAGTGGTCTTCGTCCCATTCCTCAGGGCAAATACCTGTTCCAAAATAGTCATGGCCATCCAAATGCCATTTACCGATGTAGCATGTTTTATAGCCACTATCTTTAAAATAGCGCCCCATTGAGATGATATTTTTTCCCGGCGCAATGTTATTGGTCCAAGGGCCTGATTGGTTGGAATAAATTCCGGTAAAAATACCGGCTCTTGCTGGCGTACAAATTGGTGCACAAGCATAGGCGGAATTAAACTTGATACTTTCAGATGCGAGGCTGTCAATATTATTGGTATTTACCCTTTGATGGCTGTAGCAACTGATCATGTTTGTAGACTGAGTATCAGTAATAATCAAAATAATATTTGGTTTATTCACTTAATTCCCTTTTTAATTCAAAGAGAAGAAGGTGGCAATAATAAGTTTACTGCCACCGACTTTCTTGCTAACTGGAAGACTCAGATACATCTTGGCGCTTATTGTTACTAGCAGCTTTTACAACAAATGAAAATAAAGCGTAGATAACAACCATGCTGGCAGCCACGATACTGATTACACTTAGCATCGACCCTGTCTCAGACGTCAAGCCCAAAGGGGATAAGGTAACGTAAAGAAGCAGGAATAATGTGAGAAGTACCCAGCTGGCTTGTTTTGCGTATTTCCATGGCTGGATATCTACCTCACCGGTATAAGTGGCCTGGTAAGGTTTACTCATGGGTTTAAGGTAGCGAATCAGGGCCATTACGCCGAGCATCAGTACCAGGTTCAGCCCAACTAAGTTCAGCCAGTGCAATTTCACAAATCCCAGGTCTCCCCCCAGGACAAAGTGCGCGGTGTAAAAGAAAACCATGCCAACTGCCAGGCCGACATATCCCGCTAATGCAGGGGCACGTTTGGAAATGACGCCCATAAGAATGACGGCCAGAATTGGAACGTTGATAATAGCCATGATTGTGCGCATCAGGGTGTACAAGCTGTCAGAGTTTGCAATATAGGGGGCAATCAAAATACAAACCCCAATGGTGACTATTCCAAATAACCGTCCAACGGCTACTGTTTGTTTGTCGCTGGCCTGGGGGTTTATCGCCTGTTTATAAATATCCAGGCTAACCAACGTGGAAAGGCTGTTGACCCCGCTGTTAAAGGAACTGAGAATTGCCCCAAACATTGCTGCTCCAAAAAATCCCGTAAGCCAATCTGGCAATATAGCTCTTACCAATAGCGGGTAGGACATGTCAGCGTTTAGCACAGCAGTCTCTGCACCATCTACCGTTTTGAATGGAATAGTCAGCATTCCCTTTTGATGTAGGTGCCAGGCGATAATACCCGGCAGTACCAGCATGAAAATACCAAGTATTTTCATCAGGGCGGCGGCAAGGACGCCTTTTTGGCTTTCAGCAAGGTTTTTAGCGGCGAGTGTACGCTGAACAATCGCCTGGTTTGTACACCAGTAAAAAAGGTTAATAATAATTACGCCAGACAGCATACCATGCCATGGAATGTTAGCATCAGGCGCGATGCCAGCTGCATTGAGGCGTTCAGGTGCATCCCGGAACAATATTTCTACACCTTGGGAGACGCTATCACCACCAAGGTAGTACAGTCCGAGTACCGGGACGAGAAGTCCCGCGATTAATAGTCCAATGCCGTTAATAGTATCGGAAATTGCAACGGCTTTAAGGCCGCCAAATACCGCGTATAAGCCTCCGATTATGCCAATGGCAACGACCATAAGCCACGTTGAAGCGGTATCACTAATGCCTAGCAGCCCGCTGATATCAAAAAGTTTACCTAAGGTGATGGCGCCGGCGTAAAGGACAAAGGGGAGGAAACCAATGACGATGGCATAGAGGAAGATGAAAGATGCAACGATACGCATCCGCTTTCCATAGCGATTTTCTAAAAACTGGGGAATTGTTGAGACCCCTGATTTTAGGTAACGAGGAAGAAAAACAAATGCTAATACAATAAGAGCAAGTGCGGAAGTCGTTTCCCACGCCATAACATTTGCTCCGTTTCTGAATGCATTTGCGTTCAATCCTGCCAATTGTTCAGCTGAAATATTTGTCAAAAACAGCGAGCCGGCAATCACAATCCAGGAAAGGCTTCGGCTTGCAAGAAAATAACCTGTCACACTGTCCAGATTATCTTTTCTCGTCTTTAGAAAAGAAACGTAGGCGACAAACAGCGTAAACAATACAAAAGAAAGAACTGTCATCATAATCTGCCCTCCCTGACTAATAAATTTATCACGTCCATGTGGTTTCCTCATTCCGATAAATTAAAATTAAGATCATCGGTGTTGCGCGTTTGTTAATTCAATAACAGTATTAACCTGTGAGAAGAACTTTTGAATGGCAGAATTGATGTAATGGATGTAAAAAACGAAACACCTCATAACACACCTATCGTGATTGATGAAAAGGTAATATCAAGCGGCATCACGTTAATTGCATTGTGGGACACCAATGCGGATTCTTCATACAAAGTACACTGGCCTGAGGATAAAAAATTACCCTTGCTACCCAATTCAGTCATCGCCGTATTTACCCGGCAAGGCGTTGGGGAAATATTACTTCACACTGGGGAGATCGTTGTAGTACGCGGTCCAAGCGTTATTTTTTTGCAGCCAACTTCAATTAAATCTTACTACTGTGTCGGCCTGATATGGGAGATGTTCTGGATGGAGTTTACGCCAAACGGCGCACTGGAATTTCCATATGGTGAAATAATTTCATGGACAGAAGGTCGTGATTTTTCTCAGGAATGTCTGTTGGCAGTAAAATTATTGTCCGAAACAGACCATCGTAAAAAAGTACTCGGGGCTGCAATCATAATCAAGATCATCTATGAATGGCTTACATTGACAGATTTTGATGCAGTAAATTCGGGGACGTTTGACAAGGTTCAGCGAGTTCTTACTGAAATTCACTTAAATATCAGTAAAAACTGGAGCATCGGAGAGCTTGCTGAAATTGCACAATGCAGTGAACAATATTTACGACGGCTTTTTATCCGGTACACGAGACAATCACCGAAAAACTATTGTCTGACAGCCAAATTGAACATCGCTCATTCTCTACTCAAACAAAAAAAACTATCTGTTCAACAGGTATCAGACCGCCTTGGTTTCTATGACAGTTTTCACTTGAGTAAAGCGTTTAAGAAAAAATTCGGTTATCCACCCTCATCGCTTTCCAGCCTGCTGTAGTAAGGAAACCTTTACAAAATTTACTAAAAAGTCCTGTTCTTTCTGGAAGGATTTGTTGATAATAATTCTCATTATTTGGTTCCTTTTGAGATGGATACTTCCTCCAAGGTTCTGCAAATACTGTTAAAATCTCTTCTCCCGCTGGTGGGTGCAAGTCTCCTTTGAAAATTAAACTCCAGAGAATGCGAAAACGATGAAGGTAAGTAAGCTCAGTCTGGCTTTGTTGGTGGCAATGATGCCGCTTGCGTCGAATGCAGCGGATACCGCAGCTGACATCAGCAAGGCACAGTCCATTGAATCGAGTTCAAACAAGGCATCTTCTGCCAGCCAGAAACGAATCGACTCGAGCGCGGACTCGGTGCTGGCGATGAAAGCGGAAATTGAGCGCCTTACCGAAGAAGTGGAAAACCTGACGCTGTATCGCGACCATCTTTCTACCCTGGTGCGCAGCCAGAAAAATGAAGCAGCGAGCATTGAGGGGCAAATTGTCGATATAAAAGCCACTCGACAGGGGATTGTTCCTCTGATGTACCGCATGCTCGACAGCCTGACAGTCTGGGTAGAGCAGGACAAACCGATAAAAGCCGAACAACGACACAACCGGATTGAACGTTTACAAGAAATGATGGGCCGGGCAGATGTCAGTGATGCCGAGAAATTCCGCCGGATCCTTGAGGCCTACCAGATTGAACTCGATTACGGTACAAAGCTCGGCACCTACGAGGGCCAGATAACGGCTGATGGAAAACGGCTGGAAGCCAATATCTTCTACCTTGGACGGGCGGCACTGTTGGCTCGCAGTATTGATGGCACCCGATACTGGAGTTGGAGCGACGATGCAGCGGCTTGGTTGCCAGTCGACCCAAGCCAATCTGAAAATATTGACTTGGCGTTTGCCATTGCTAAGAAGCAGGCAACCCCGGCACTGTTGACCCTGCCGGCATCCCTGAAAACTGTGTTGGCGGCTCCGGAGGCGGCGAAATGAAATTAAAATCCCTGCCTTTGTTGCTGGCATCTGCGCTGGTCGCTTTTTCACTGGTACCGTCCGTTCAGGCCAATATCGTCAATGACGCGGCGAATGCTAAAAAGCAAACTGCGGTGCACAACCAAGCCCGCGAAGCTGGGTTCAATAAAACGGAAAAGTTTTACCGTGAGAAGCTCAATGCCCTGAAAGCGCAGAAAGTATCGCTGGAAAAGCAAACTGAGGTATTGAGTCAGGACTTCACGCGCAATGAAGAAAACCTCGCGCAACTGGAAGAAAAACTCCGCCTTGAAACCGGCAGCCTGGGGGAACTATTTGGTGTTGTCCGTCAGGCCAGCAAGAATCTGCAGGGTGATGCGCGAACAGCAGTAACGGCTATTGGCCAGAGTGACTATCTGAATACGTTGGATGACGTTGTCGCTGCGGAAAAATTGCCTTCGTTGGCTCAGTTGGACAGCCTTTGGAAAGGGATGAATACCCAACTCCGAGCCAGCAGTGGCCTGGAACCCATTACGGTGGATGTCCTGGATGCCTCTGGAGCGGTAAGCAAACAGCAGGTATACCGGGTTGGTAACCTGGGACTGGTTGGAATAAACGGTTATCTGGACTGGGATGCTGGGCGTAATTTGGCAAAACCTTTCGAGACGCTGCCGGAAAACGGCCCGACTTCCGAAGTGTTGGACAGCTTTACGGATAACACCTCACTCCTGCTCGACCCTTCCCGCGGGATTGTACTATCCCAGTTGGCGCAACAACCAACACTGGAAGACCGGTTCATGCAAGGCGGTATTGTTGGATATGTCATTGCCGGGTTGTTGGCAGTTGGCCTGTTGATCGCCTTGATCCGGGGCTCTTCACTTATGGTCACGCGGTTGAAGATCAGCAATCAAATCAAGCATCCGGAGAAGCCGGGGAACAACCCACTGGGGCGTGTATTGAACGTGTATCACCAGCATCCGGACCGTTCACTGGAAACCCTGGAACTGCGCCTTCTTGAAACCATCGTGGATGAGCAGCAAGGCTGTGAGAAAGGGCTTTCCATGCTCAAGTTGCTGGCTGCTCTCGCGCCTATGCTGGGCTTGCTCGGTACGGTAACCGGCATGATTGAGACCTTCCAGACGATTACCCAGTATGGCAATGGTGACCCGAAAGTGATGGCCGGCGGAATTTCCATGGCATTGGTCACAACGGTACTTGGCCTGATTGCGGCAATGCCACTGCTGCTAGCTCACAACGTATTGAGCTCCCAGGCCGATGCCATTCGTGGCACGTTGGAAAAATACGGCATCAGCCTTGTTGCTGAACAGTCTGAAATCGGGTTGGCTGCTGCCAATACAGCAGGCACCGGAAAGGCCGCGTGATGGACTACTCTCCGTTTCAGGCCTTGCTCACTGAAAACTGGATTGTCACCCTGCGTGAATTTATGGCGCAGGGCGGCCCGGTGCTCTGGTGGCTGGGTGCGGTTGTCATACTTTGCTGGTTGTTGGTAACTGAGCGCCTGATTTACCTGATGGTGACCTTCCCGCGACAGAAAAAATACTGGCTCGGTTGCTGGAAAAACAGAATGCACATTGAACCTGCGAACAGAGGTGAATTGTCCTGGCACACCCGGGCGATGCGAGAGGGTTGGTTATTCGAAGCGCACAACGCTCTGAACCAACATCTGAACCTGATCAAAGCACTGGTCTCGATTTGCCCAATGTTGGGACTTCTTGGCACGGTGACCGGGATGATTTCGGTTTTCGATGTAATGGCGAACCAGGGCACCAGCGACCCACGCCTGATGGCATCCGGTATTTCCATGGCAACCCTGCCGACGATGGCGGGAATGGTAGCAGCACTGGCCGGGGTGTTTGCCCATGCACGTATTCAGAAAGCCTGCCACCGACGAGAAATTGCACTTGAACAAGCTATGAGGCGTCAACCATGAGACTGACACGCCCACAGCGCGTCCGCGAAGATGCGCAAATTGACCTGACTCCGATGCTGGACATCGTGTTCATCATGCTGATCTTCTTTATTGTAACCAGCTCATTTGTGAAAGAGTCCGGAGTAGAGGTAAATCGTCCTGAGGCCAGCCATGCTGTAAGTCAGAAAAAGGCGGGCATCTTTGTTGCGATTACGGCGTCCAACGACATCTATATCGACAAGCGAATGGTTGATGTTGAGCGTGTTGAAGCGACGCTCGAACACCTACTCTTGGACCAGCCTGAAGCCTCTTTGGTGATTCAGGCGGATGAGCATGCTTACAACGGCACCGTGGTTGAAGTCATGGACGCGGCGAAAGGGGCAGGTATCAAAAATATTGCCTTGGCGGCGGAGAAGCCATAATGGCGTTGTCTTCTTCCAGTATGGCTAAACCCGGCAACGGTGCGGCGCGCATGCTGATCGCGTTGCCATTGGCTGCAACCTGCGCACTGGGCTTGTTTTCCCTGATGGCCTTGATGGTCGATCATGGCGTAAAACGTGCGAATGATGATCAGTCGGTTCTGGCGTTTGATATGGTGATGGTTGAGCAGGATACTGACGTTCAGCGTCGCAAGCGTGCTCTCCCTGACCCACCCAAACCGCCAGAAATGCCCGATCAGGTAAAACCGGTAAGTCAGCTCCGGCAAAGCGTGGCGACTGCACAGCCCGTCATCCCAAACATGTCCTTGAATACCGGATTGGATGGTGTACTTATTCAAGCGCCAACAATGGGTGACTTTTCTGTTGCTGAAACGGTAGGTAACCAGCAGGCGATGCCACTATACCGCATTGAGCCGACGTATCCGGCTAAAGCGTTGAAACGCGGTGTAGAAGGTTACGTGGTCGTCAGTTTCACCATCGATCCGAGCGGTCGTCCGGTTGATTTGGACATCATTGAAGCGAAGCCCCGACGAATGTTTGAACGAGAGGCCATGCGAGCTATCAAGCGCTGGAAGTACCAGCCGAAAGTGGTGGGTGGCAAAGCGGTTTCACAACCGGGCCAAAGCGTTAGACTGGAGTTTAAACTGAACCGATGATGAAAAAACGATTACGCGCTTTCACCATTTTGATGTTGGCTGTAGCCTCAGTGACGCTCTCCGGTTTGGTTCTTGCGGGAGAATTGTCCCAGTTTACTGCCGGAAAAGTGCAGAAAGCTTATGAGCTTCAACAGGAAGCTAAAGTGCCCGAAGCCATTAAAATGCTCTCTGGCCTTGAGCTTGATCGCCCGTTTGAACAAGCGTTTGTCAACCGGATGCTGGGTGTACTTTACTGGCAGTACGGACAGACTGGGAAAGCGATAGCGAAGCTGAAACTGGCGGTAGACAGTGGCCTTCTCGAAGACAGCCAGGCCTGGGTCACACAACGTATGCTGGCCGATCTTTACATGACGGAAGAGTCCTACAGCAATGCACTCAAATACTACTACCCACTGACGAAAAACATTCCAAACAATGAAAAAGCTGACGACCTTTGGTTGCGCATTGCTCAGGCACATTACCAGAAACAGCAGTGGAAATCGGTACTGAAATCAACCAAGGAATATGAGCGTGTAACCCATAAAGACAGTGTGGCCCCGCTTACCATGAAACTGGGTGCCCAATTACAGCTTCGTCATTGGAAAGGTTCAGTTCCGACGTTGAAGCGCCTGATTGCGGTTGAGCCGGATAACCGCAACTGGTGGATGCAGTTGACCAGCTCCTATATGAGGCTAGACCGTCCGACAGATGCCCTGAGTATTCTGGCGCTCGCCAAGCGAGACGGGATTGTATTTAGTACGCAGGATACCTTGATGATGGCACAGCTATACGCCCAGCAAGGTATTCCTGAAGTAGCAGCACAGTTGCTTTCTGATCTTTCTGAAAAACAGAAAAATGAAGAAACAACCGTAGAAGAAGCGCGCTACTGGCAAATGGCAAAAGAGTGGGATAACGCTATTGCGGGTTGGCGTAGAGCATCGGAGTTGGATAATAAGCACCGCTGGCATCTGGCCCAACTGCTTCTCCAGCAAGAGCATTACCAAGCTGCTCTGAGAGAACTGAACAAAGTAAACCGTAGTGGCCGAACCGCAGATATTGAATTGGCAAAAGCACGTGCGTTCTACAAGCTTTCCCAGTTTGATAACGCCCTGATGCATGCAAAGCGCGCTGATGAGTACCAGCCTTCCGAGCAGGCAAAAAGCTGGATTCACTATTTGTCAGCGAAGGTGAAGCTATCTGCAAAAGAAAGACTTTCCGAGGACAGTGGTAATAAACAGAAAGGCACATGAGGCATACCGAAAAGCTAAAATGGATTATATATACCCAAGCCACCTCAAGATGCAGTTTTCAGCGAGAGTTGATTGGCTGTCAGTCAAGGCGCTGTTTTGAAGATCTAGTGGCTCTAAATCAAAAAACAGCAACGCGGAATGAGAGCCAATCAAACTCGCCCTTCGGGAGTGTTTCAGTGCGTCCACTTCTGTGTCAAATACCTTTGAAAGGGAACAGCCATTCCTTCAGGTATTTTCCTTGAATTGAACGCACTGAAATCACTCTGAATGACGCACCTTGAGGTGGTTTGGGTATAGTTGTAAATAAAAATGTCCAAATAAGTTTATATCACTTATTTCTAAATAAAGTGTCGTAAATATATTGAGATTTAGAAGCACTAAATTAGTGATTTTCTCTTTTTTAGTCTTTGTGTTTAATTGTTAAATTCCCATATTTTATTATGTTGCACATGCTCCATATATGAGATTTTGTGTATTTGTTTTAAGACAGGACATATATTACCTATATTTAAGAGTGATTAAGGCTGTCTAATTTTTTAACATCCATTTCAATGCGTCATCACAAGGTTTGAAGCAGAAAAGTGTCCTCATGCTTCCTTACTTGGATGAGAATAAAAATCAATAATATTAATGGAATGGTTGGCCATGGACAGCATGAAACGCAATGTTAGGCACCTGTTGGCATCTGTATTGATCTGCACAATGTTTTTTTCAAATAGTGCTCTCGCTATTCAAAACATTGCACAATTATCAACGACAGAAAGTCAAGAATATCTAACAGCGGAGCAGGCAGGATTTCGTCTCTCGCAGTCTCCAAATTTCCTTCAGAATTTAGACGGGATATATCCAGAACAATCAAAAATATTTGATGGCTTGCTACATACAGGTTATGAAAATTCATCGACGTTACTGGTTGAACGTTTTTTTTATGCTGATTCATTAATATCTGATGTCCAAATTTACGGTAATTCAGACTATTTGCTCACTGTTGAGAAAAAAATAAACAATATTTGGACTAAAATTCCATCGCTAAGCGGTATAGACCTGAGATTACTCCCCGCAAAACAATGGAATAGTCTGCTCCCGGTTTCACCATTTTCATCAACAGCCTTACGCCTTCAGTTTGTTCCTCTCGATTCAAATCCGGCCCCTGTATCCGAAATACGTTTCAACACTACGGGTAACCAACAATTAACTTCGGGGTTGCTTTCCGCACCTATCAGCATTCCGCATGGAAAGGGCTCTGTTGCATCGATAAATGATAAAGCCCTGTTGGGTGCCGCACCGGGCAAATACCGTGATGCGAAACACGATAATCAGTTTGATATTCTTATTCCTTATCATCCCGAGCAGATAAAAGCCGCCACTCTGCATTATAAAGTGAAGGGGCTTTCCGGTGCAGCCAGTGCGATTCGGATGGTTAACGACAGCTTTTCCCAGGGGGGGCTGTTGATTCATGCTGATCCTGCGGGCAATGCCGTAGTGAGCGAGCCTATCGATACTGATTGGCTGAGAGCGGGCAAAAACCGTGTGCGTTTTACCCCTTTCGCACTCTCGGATTCCCACCTCAAATATCAGGTTGAAAACCTGCACCTGTCATTCGAGCTGAATAATACCACCACTTCTAAATCCTCTCTGCATGTGTTTGAACCACAGCCAGAACTTCGCTATCAGGGACATGCGTACCTGCGTGGTTTTGTCCAAGGTGAGGGTAATGAATCAGTCATCTTCCAGATGGGTGACAAAGTGATACAAACCGTTGATGGCAGTTTTGAAACGCTGTTGGCAGTGGAAGGTGAGAGCATCACGGTTGAAGCTGTACTGGAAAGCGGGAAAGTACTCAACCAGACGCTTGCGTTTGCACCAAAAGAAAGCGTCAGTGACCAAGGCGTAATGATCACCGCCGCCGGTGTGAAAGCGATAAAAGGCGAGAACACTTTGCCGGAGCGCAGTTATGCGCGGAACCTTGCTACCACAGACAACGACACCATCGTCGGCTTCGAAGATGCGTCACTCAATGTACTGAAAACCTCGTTGTCAGCGGAGCGTGATATCGAAGTCTTCACGCTGGAAGAGCGTGATATTCCGGCGCTTGACCAAGGCATGGTGAACGTCACACGCGGTGATGCCGCAGCTTACCGATTCCTGCCTCACGGTATCAAGTTCAATCAGGAAAACGAACTGACGCTCGGCTATGACAAGAGCAAGATCCCGGAAGGGTATTCAGAGAGCGACGTTCACACCTTTTTCTATGACGATGAAACCAACCGTTGGGTGCAGTTGGCGCGTAATGAAGTGGTGACCAAAGATGGTGTGATCATCTCTAAAACCGACCACTTTACTGACATGATCAACGCCGTTATCCAAACACCAGATTCACCGGAAACACAGGCGTTCGGTACTACCCAGCTCAAAGATATGAAAGCGGCCAATCCGGGCGCGTCGATCAATCTGATTCAGGCACCTAAAGCCAATGCCATGGGTGACGCCCGTACCAGTTACCCGATCGAATTGCCGGGCGGCCGTCAGGGAATGGCGCCACAACTGCAGGTGAGTTACAGCTCTGCCGCGGGCAATGGCTGGATGGGTATGGGCTGGAACCTCAGCTTGCCTACGGTTTCACTGGATACCCGCTGGGGTGTACCGCGCTATGACGGTGCGACAGAAACCGAGACTTACCTCTTTGCCGGTGAACAACTGGCACCGGTGGCTCACCGAGCCACACCGGTTGCCCGTACCAGTGAAAAACGTTTCTACCCACGTGTGGAAGGCAGCTTCAACCGCATTATCCGCCACGGCACCAGCCCGACCAATTACTGGTGGGAAGTGACCAACAAAAACGGTACCCGTCACTTCTTCGGTGGTGATGGCACCAGCATGCTCACCGCTGCAACGCTGGCAACGACCGACGGCAATATCTCTGACTGGGCGCTGGTGAAAACCATAGACACCTATGGCAACACGGTCACCTACAACTACGAAAAAGTGTTCGATGCCGGTATTGGTAACGGCACAGGCGGAGTTCAGGGTCAGCAGCTTTATATCAAGTCCATCGACTACACCGGATTTAACAGTACAGCAGGCGCATATTCTGTCGACTTTACCCGCGACCGCGACCTGTCTGAAAGCCGTCGCCAGGACGTGATGATCGACGCGCGCACCGGCTTTAAGCGTGTCACCGCCGACCTGTTGCGCAAAATTGATATCAGCTTCCAGGGACAGGCTGTTCGCTCTTATGCGTTCAACTATACCGAAGGTGCATTCCACAAAACCCTGCTGGCGTCTATCCAACAATTTGATGCCAACGGACAACTGTTCAATACCCACTCACTGAGCTATTACGACGATGTGCGTGATGCCAATGGCAATTATCAGCCGTTCACTGCGTCGCAAGCGTGGACCATGAGTGATGTCCATGACATGGCAGATGGCCTGAGCACCCGTACCGTCGAGTCAACCAGCCTGCAACAAGCTGACGCTGGCGCAACGGAAACCACATCGTCATCAACCACTCTGAATGCCGATGGCACCCAAGCGTGTTACGTAAACACGGCGCCAACCCTGCTGGCGATGGCAGACATCAACGGCGATGGTTTGGTCGATAAGCTTAGTGTCGACTCAGGTGGCATCAGCTACCGAGCAGCCTCTGTTGGCTCTGATGGTTCATTAAGCTATGGCGCAGCGCAACTGATGGTATCTGCACTGGAGGCGTTCTACACCGTGAGCGGCGAGTGTAAAGTGTCGCCTGAAATGATTGCAGGCCAGAATGCGCGATTGTCAGTAACCGACGTCAACGGTGATGGCATTGCGGATCTGGTTTACCTCGACAAGATTTTCCTCAGCTCTGGTGATGCGCAAAACGGCTTTGTGTTCACCGACAGCAGCAACGTGGCGAATGCCTTTGCCAATCTCGATAGCGTGCGTGTTTGGAAAGCGCCTTTCACGGGCACAGTGAAAGTGGATGCGCCGGTGTCACTGGTGGCAGGTTCAGGTGATTACAGCGGCAGCGACGGTGTCCGCGTGTCGGTTCAGCACCAAAACAGTGAGCTTTGGGCCACACAAATCGCGGCAAATGATTACACCGCCAAATCCCCAATGGCACTGGACTCGGTTGCGGTGAATGAAGGTGATCTGGTGATGTTCCGTGTGAATTCATTGGAAGATGGCGCGAACGATCAGGTGATGTGGGATCCGAAAGTCCGCTACATCGACCGCGCTTCTGACGCGCTTGATGCCAACGCATTGAGACTGAACGTTTACCAATCTTCTTCTGATTTTGTTTCTTCAAACAGCACCCAATTAGTCGCGCCATTTAGCGGCACTGTTGCGGTCAGTGGCACGCTGACGAAGCCTGCGACTTCCGACAATCTTACTGCCACCGTGGTGAAAACTGCTGCAAACGGCAGCGAGTCTGTGGTGTGGCAGCAAAGCTATGCCGCAGGCGATAACCTGACGGCCAGTACCCTTGCCGTTGGTAATATTGCCGTCACCGCGAACGATAATCTGCGTTTGGTGATCAGCAGTGACACTAACGTGGATTGGGCGGGACTGTCGGGTGAGCTGAATATCCATTACGTGTCAGCCAACGACAGCGATATTACCGCTGACATGCTCTACCTGAACGACGGTACGCCGCGCTTTGATTACGCCCTAAACCCTGACATGGGACTTTACGGCTACGCCGTTGAAAGCAGCGTGGTAGCAAGCGAAAGCGGCACCATGACGCTTCAGCCAAACCTGCCAGCAGGTCTACCTGCATTTGGCACAGTAACCTTTACCGCAAAGGGCAACAACCAGACGCTGGCGAAAGAAACGTTGGATCTTTCCGCGGGCAACAGCTTCAATACAGTGGCGCTGGATGTTACCGCGGGCGAGCCTGTCTATTTTGAATATCACGTCTCTCAGGATGTTGACCAAACTGTTTTAAATACCTGGACACCGAGTGTGTCAGTGGTGGAGTTGGGCGTAGATGCCACGGCGGGTCTGCATCTCGACAGTGACGATGCCAACAAACAGCTTTACCGTCAGTGGGGTAACTTCCTCTACGACAGCTCGCAATCCTCGTCGGGCGACCTGATTGAACCCTCAGCACTGAAACCTGCGGCAAACAACACGCTGGCAAATTCAGGCTTTACGCCAGTAGCAGATGTGGACTCCTCCCTGCCAATCGCGTCAGCAGATGGGTCGACCCAAACCTCATCAGGTGATATCGACGCACTAAATGCACAACTGGCAAACGCTGCCATGTCTGCTCAAAGCAGTGATACCCAACTTGCCGACCAGGATCTTTCTCCAGAAGCCACGGTTGAAGGCCTGGCTGCGACCGCAGCAGACTCCTTTGCGGGTAATGGTGCCAGCTCGCTGAGTGGCACTGTGGGTGACAGTAGTGGTGCCCACTTTGGTGTCAGTTTCGGTATTTTCGACGGAAATATGGCTTGTAAGTCAATGACCATTGGCTTCCAGCGTGGATTCAGTAAGTCAGAAAGCGACGGCATCCTTGCGATGTCAGACATTGATGGAGATGGTCTCGCCGACAAAGTGCTGATTAGCGGTGGTGTGATTGGTTATCAGAAAAACCTGTCCGGCCCCGGTGAGGGTGAAAGCTTTGCCTCCTTCCAGGCATTTACTGGCTCGGCAAGCGCGTTTTATCACGATAAAGGAAAGAATAAGAACTCTGGATTCCAAGCGGTGATTGGTGCCTGTAGCTTCAGCGGCGATTTGGGAATCACCAGTGGTGGTGGCACTACCGTCAACGATATCTACTTCAGTGACGTGAATGGCGATGGTTTAACAGACATCGTGGCAAACGGACGTGTTCTGTACAACCAGCGTACGAACGCCACCGTACCGCACTTTGTCCTGTCGAGTGCAAATACACCTAACCCAGTGAATGAATCGGGTTCTTTGGTCACAGACGGTTGGTTTGAAACCGACCCGAATGAATTGGCGAATTTTGAAGCGGAAAACCCACTGCACGACACCGTGCGTACGTGGAAAGCCCCTTATGACGGCGTCGTCAGCATCAACGCGCCTGTCAATCTTGTAGAAGACACCAGTGCAGATCGTCAGGCTTATACTCAGGCAGACGGGGTGCGCGTTGCTATTCAGCACGCGGCGTCAGAGCTTTGGGCGACTACGATTGATGCCGACGACTACGGTGTAAAAATACCGACAGGTGTCAATGCGGTGAGTGTCAGCAAAGGTGACCGCCTCTACTTCCGCGTTCAGTCGATTTTCGACGGTAACTACGATGAAGTTGCATGGGCTCCGGTCATTACCTACACCGATAAAGTGGCAGAAACCGATGCCAACGGTTTGCCTGTGTATAGCGCTTCGGTAACCGATGACTATGTATTGGCTGGCGGTGATTTGGGCATGCCAATTGATGGCACCGTACAAATCAGTGGCACCTTGACCAAGCCACTTACCAGCGACAATGTGACGGCAAAAGTAGTCAAAATTACCTTTGATGGAACCACCTCCACCAATACCACAGTCTGGGAAACTAACTACGGTCTTGCTGCTGCGCAGCAGACTATCAACCTGACGTTAGACGTTGCTGCTGGTGACACATACCGCTTTGAAATAGACGCTGACTCCAACGTGGATTGGGCTGGCTTTGATTGGGAGCCAGTAGCGACCTACATTTCTGCTGATGACCCAACCACCAATGACCAGATTCAGGACGGCTCGGCTGTCCTCGCATTCAAAACGGTGGCGTCGCTAAACATCTTCAATGAAACCAGCCGTGTGACAGAACGCTGGGTAGCAGACGCTGATGGTACTGTGCTGGTCACTCCTGTCATTACCGCACCATTGGGCGCGGAATCCGGCAATGTCACCTTTACGGTGAAAAAGGAAAATGAGCTTCTGGCGAAACAGAAGTTTGAAGTGACAAACGGTAATTTGAGTGCTGCGCCAACGGACATCTCACTCGATGTATTGATGGGCGATGTGCTGTTCATCGAATACCACACAGACACGCCAGCAATCGCTGATTTACTGATGCTGGATGCGGGTGTAGAAATCGACAATCAAGGTGTCGTTTCGGCTTGGAATGCAGGCATTTACACCTACTCATACACCTTCATTTTCGGTCCTGAATACCGTGGTTGGGGACAGTTCGTTTACAACGGCAACGGTACTCGCGCAGATCAGCCCATTATTGAGTCAGAGCTTAAGCTTGATGATGCTCTGACCGATGCGCTCAATTCGCCACCAGATCTCGACAACATTGACCAGAACAACCTGGCAGACAACGCGTACGACCCAACCAACAGTATTTTCATCATGATGTTGCCAATTGCCCAGGTCGATGCATGGCGTGGCTATGACGAACTCTCGTTGCTTGATGCTGCCAAAATGTCGAGCTCGCGTTTTGGTGAAGATGAATATGCCCCTTCAAGTGCGATTCCAACTGGCACGGATGGCAGTCAGGCTATTCGCGCCATTAACAAGCTGACTGAGCTTTCCTACAGTGGTTACTCCATCGGCGGTGGTGTGCCTATTGGTGGTTTCGGCGCCAGCGGCAGTTACAGTGAAACCGATCAGGATATCCGCATTCTGACAGATTTCAGCGATATGAACGGCGACCGCTACCCGGACATCATCGGCCAATCGCAGGTGCAGTACACCGATATGCTGGGTGCGCTTGAGTCTGGCGTTAAAAATAACGGCTTGGGTCACCCAAGTACGTCCCAGTCTGAAAACAAAGGCGTCACCTTAGGCGGCAACTTCAGCTTTGGTAGTAGCGGTGCTGCCAACAACCAGACCACCAAGACCTTCAAAGAAGCATTTATTGAAGCCAACACGACCATGCCTGGCGCGGGCATTTCTGGCACCAGCGGTAAGTCTACCGACCATGCCAATGTCAGTTGGCGTGATATCAATGCCGATGGATTACCTGACCGCGTTTACGACAACGGTACCGCGCAAATCAACCTGGGCTATACATTTGCAGACCCCGAAAACTGGGGATTTGCCCAGGTCAAAGAAGGGGAAAGTGAAGCCCAGGGCGGCGGTTTGGGTATCAATATCGGCGCGACCAGTATCAAGGTCGGTATCAGTAAAAACGCCAATGAAACCCACCAACTGCACACGCTTTACGACGTCAACGGCGATGGCTTGCTGGATGAGGTCAAATTTACTGGCTCAGACATCCAGGTCCGTATCAACAAAGGCGGCAGTTTCGCGGGCTGGACAAACTGGACCGGCGCGAATGAAATTCAGGTCAGCAGCAGTGAGTCCACGTCAATCAACGGCTCGTTCACTGTCTGTATCCCATTAGTGCCACCGTTTATTGTGATGAAAATCTGTATGAATGCGGGCGCGTTCGCATCAGATGGTGAATCGCAGGAAAACTACTCGCTTAACGACGTTAACGGCGACGGCTACCCAGACGTACTGCAATCCACCGCAGAAACCGATCTGCGCGTGAAGAAGAGCACCATTGGCCGCACCAACCTGCTGAAATCGGTTCAGCGTCCGTTGGGGGCGAGCTTCACTGTCGATTATCACCGTGAAGGTAACACCTTCGATATGCCGCAAAACCGCTGGGTGCTGAGCAATGTGGTTACCCACGATGGCTTTGCCGGCGATGGTGCGGATACCATGAAACAGCGCTTCGTGTATTCGAACGGTCATCACGACCGTCGTGAGCGTGATTTCTATGGCTTTGCCAACGTCACCACGCTGGAGTTGGATACCACCAACGGTGATGCTATCTACCGTTATGTGTCGACGGACTACATCAACGACAACTACTACGAAAAAGGGCTGGCACGCTACAGCGTGATGAAAGACGGCAGCGGTAATACCTACACCGAAACCGTTAACAGCTACCAGACCGAAGACGTGTTCAGTGGCGCGGTTCTGGATGCGGCAGGCAAAGAAAACGACTTTACTTCTGCCTTCCCGCAACTGGTGACCACGCAAACCCTCTTCTACGAAGGGACAGACACTGCTGAGAAGCAAACCCGCATCGACTACCAGTACGATGACTACGGAAACGTGGTGGTGCAAACCGATCACGGTGATGTCGGGACATCTGACGACTGGACTGCGACTGTGGTTTACCACGAGAACGTCAGTGACTGGATTGTGTCTGCGCCGAGATCGATTGTGTTGCGCGATGCGGCAGGCAACGTGCTTCGCCAGCGCGAAGCCGATATCAATGCGCAGGGCAGTGTGGAACAGGTGCGGGTTTACGCCGATGCAACCACCGCGCTGACGACCGATATCAGTTACGACATCTACGGTAACCTTGAAACTGTCACCCGCCCTGAAAACTACAAAGGTGAGCGCTATGTCCTGAGCTACGTGATGGACGATGCGGTGCAAACCTATGTGGCGAGCGTGAGCGACAGCTTCGGTTATACCTCATCCAGCACCTACGACTATCGCTTTGGTGCGGCACTGAGCAACACCGACACCAATGCCCAGCAAATCCATTTCACCCTTGATGCCAAAGGTCGTATCGAGACCGTCGCTGCCCCGTATGAGATTGAAAACGGTGTAACGACCATTGATTTTGCCTACTTCCCGGATGCCACTGTGCCGTATGCGACCACTGCGCACTTCGATGAAGGCAAGTCTGACACCATCGATACCGTGACCTTCGTCGATGGTCTGATGCGTGTTATCCAGACCAAAAAAGACATAGAAATCGACAATGGGCAGACCGGTCAGGGCACGCCGATGATGGTGGCGTCCGGCCGCGTGCATTTCGACGCCTTTGGCCGAGACATTGCACAGTGGTATCCGGTTGAAGAAGCGGTTGGTACACCTGGCACCTTCAATAGCCAGTACGACTCGGTTAATCCAACCCGTAAGTCCTACGACGTGTTGAACCGTGTGTTGGTGACGACCCTGCCGGATGGCAACACCCTGACCAATGCCTACGGCTTTGGCAGTGACCGCAGCGGTGCCATGCAGTTTGAGCACCAAAGCATTGATGCCAACGGTAACGAGTCTGAAACCTACAAAGACGTGCGTGGACGTATCACAACGGTCGCACAACACAACCCGATTGGTGGACACGCCAACATTCTCACCAGCTACCAATACAGCGCGGTGAATGAATTGCTGAGCGTGACGGACGATCTGAACAATGTCACCCGTGTGATTTACGACTTGGCAGGCCGCCGCACTCATATCGACAGCCCAGATATGGGTTTGACCGAAAGTGTGTACGACAACGCCAGCAATGTGGTGCAGAAGATCACGGCCAATCTGAGCGCACAGGGCATGGCGATAAGCTACGCCTACGACTTTGAGCGACTGGCGGGTATCACTTACCCAATCAATGCGGTCAACAATGTTAACTACTACTACGGTGAACCAGGTGCTGCCGATAACACCGCAGGCCGTCTGGCACGGGTCAGTGATGCGTCTGGCACCGAGTACTACAAATACGGCGCATTGGGTGAAATCATCCACACCAAACGCACGGTGACGACGCTGACGGGCAGCGCACCGAAGACCTACCAGACCAGTTACCGCTATGACAGCTGGAATCGTCTGCGTGAGCTGACCTATCCGGATGGCGAGGTGTTGGTCCACGAGTACGACAGCGGCGGCAGCCTGAACGCCATGAGCAGTACCAAAGGTGAATACACCTACGCGCCGCTCAAAGCGCTGACGTATGACAAGTTTGGTCAACGTGTATACATGCAGTTCGGCAATGACACCGCCATGACGTACAGCTATGAAGCAGAGCGTCGTCGACTGGATGCATTAACCGCGACCAACAGCAACCGTACCTTCCAGGACAACAGCTACCAGTATGACGCCATGAGTAACATCCTGAGCGTCAGCAATGCAGCCAGTGTGCCGTTGGACAGCAATCTCTTCGGCGGGGAAACCAGCCAGAGCTTCGCGTATGACAACCTGCATCAGCTCGTCAGTGCAAGTGGTGACTGGACATCTCGTCAGGGACATCAAGAGCGCTACAGCCTCTCGATGAGCTATGACAGCATCCACAACATTACAGCGAAGAACCAACTGCATGAACGCTTGCCGTTAGATGGTACGGGCTGGAATGCTCTGCAAGGTACCAGCTACGACTGGCAATACGACTACGCAGGCTCTGCGCAGCCTCATGCCGCCAGTAATATTGGTAACCGTACCTTTAGTTACGACGCCAACGGTAACCAGACAGGCTGGACAAACGATGACAACGGCACACGCCGAGACATCGTCTGGGATGAAGAAAACCGTATCCGCACCGTGACCGATAACGGCCACACCAGCACCTACATTTATGATGCTGGCGGAGAGCGAGTTATCAAATCCACCAGTCAGGGTGAAACGCGCTACATCAATGCGTATCTGGTGGTACGTGCTGGCAAAGTGGCCACCAAGCACTACTACGCCGGTAGCCAGCGCATTCACACCCGAGTGATGGAAAACGAAAGCTCCACCTTGGTGACGGGTACTGACAGTACGTCAACTACCTCGACAGAGACCACCACAGACACATCAACGGATGGCACAACAACCGATACCACAACGGAAGAGCTGCCACAGGAAGTGCTGGATGCGCAGGCGGCGGTAGAAGCGGCACAAGCGGCTTATGACCAATCACTTGATGCGTTCAAAGCAGCGAAGGGCCGGGATAAGAAAGCGGCACACGACTCACTGAAAGTGGCCCAAAGCAATCTGGAAGCTGCAGAAGCTGCGCTTTATCAAGCAATGGTCGATGCGGGACTTGATCCGGGTGGTAACGGCAATGGTGGCGGTGGTTCAGGTGGCGGTAATGGCTCCATCAACTTTGAAGCCAAACAATTCTACTACCATGGCGATCACCTTGGCAGTTCCAGCTACATCACAGATATCGACGGAGAAGTATACGAGCACCTTGAGTACTTCCCATTCGGTGAAACCTGGGTTCACGAGAAGAGCAATACCCAGCTAACGCCATACTACTTCACGGGTAAAGAGCTCGATGAGACGACAGGGCTGTATTACTTCGGTGCGCGTTACTACGACCCGCGGACGAGTGTATGGCAGAGCCCAGATCCGATACTTGGGGAGTATTTGGAGGGAGCGCCTAACAGTGGTGTGTACAACAGCCATAACTTGAGTTTGTTTACATATGCATATAACAACCCTATCCGATTAACTGATCCTACAGGGCTGTATACCGAAGGAGATGAGGGATTCCCTTATACTGCTCATAATGGTATGCAAGCCCACGCGAAGTTTTCCGATTACCTCGCAAGGTTTTATGGGGGGAGTGTTCGGACAGATACCTCAGCGTGGGCTATTTTGAGAGATTTCTTTGGTCTCGACATTGATAGCAACCTCAGACCAGACGCAGTGTTTCCTGATGGTGATGTTCTAGAACTCAAGCCAGTCACTCACGTCAGTAGACCTGACATGCAAGTGCGAGACGAGGCTCAAATTGATGGGTATATTGCGCTTTCTCCAGAAAATCTTCAGCGAGGCGATGCTACTTCTAAGGTACCGGGGCTTGCTGGTGGAGGCCCAATCACAATTGGAGAAATTAGAGATAAAGATTCTGGTGTGTACTACAACGTCAATATTTATGCTGGTGATGCAAAAGGGGTGCCTCAAGGATTCGTCTACTACAGTTTGACAGAACATCCTGAACAGGCACAAGAACGTGCATTGAATGCACTTTCCGACACTGTCACTATAATGGGAGGAGCGAGGCTGAGGCCCGCACCAAAACCACGAAATCCTTCGGCTCCACAGCCTCAACCAGTGCCAGCAAATTAGAATATTGAGATCATGGAAAAAGAAAGAATCGAGCGTTTGATAAAAGCTATAAGCTCAATGGAAGAAGGGTTTGAGCGCTTTAGTTACCCTTTTGACTATTCCTTTGGTTTGGATTTGAACTTTTTTATCGAACAGCTTGACGCATGCGAGAGATACTTAGCTCAAACAGGAGGTTCAACGCCTCCTAGTTTGATGACTTCTTCTGACATTAAAGCTGCTTTGGGTGAATTTGATTCGCAGATCAATCAAAGGTTTTACGCTGGTTGGTTGTTAGATGTTTTGGATAATGCGCCAGAAGGAACAAAGATTAATATGGTTCCGGGCTCAAGGCCAAGTTTTGCATTGGAGAATATATATCGTTCGAAAATTCTTTTAGCCTTTCAATTGGAAGATGATAGGGCTGGCGTAGAAAATAATAGAGTAAGAGATGTTGATTCCGCGTTGCTAAGTCGCGTTTTAGTTGACAGAAAATTAGGTGATTTATTGAGTTTGTCACCGGGGAGGTCAAATGATGTCAGATACTTGTCAGACGATAATCCAAAGCTTATAAAGGAGTTGTCGTTTTCTCTTGGTGGTTATGGAAAATATCTTTCAGTATCAGCATGCCTGTATAATGGAGCTCGAATTAATTTCTCTAATTTTTTCTGCGTTGACTCTAATATATATATATCTAACAGGGATGAGTTACCTATGCAACTGGACAAGGCCATAGGTCTAATGGTTTGTATTAATGACTATTTTGGTGTTGTGTATGAGTAGCAAAAAATAACAGGGACAGACACTCTAAGAAGAGTGTCTTCACCTCTTCGCTTAATGTCTAACCAAGAGGGAATATTGGATGTTTGGCGCTTAATCTTCGAATTATCCGAAGAAATCGAAATTGCATTTGAGTTTCATGCAGAAGAAGCATCAGGCAAAGTCCTGATAACAAGAAAATAGAGATAAATTAGTGGATTAGCTATCGGGTAAACGGACGCCTGATGTTCTCCTACGTTTAAGAAAAGGCAAGGCTGCCTTAATCGAGGTTTCAGTACCAACAATGTTACCGGCCTCGATGTTCGATGTGGTATTCAACCAAAGGAGTGGTTAAACGCCACGGCGTTCGAGCAATGGCGGTAACGTGGAAGAAATCTGTCCACGCTTAACATCACGGGGTTGTGATTTCTTAAAGTGTCTGTCCCTGTATTTAAAAATGAAGGACAATCTTGTCGAACATGTAACAGATCAAAAGGCTCTAAAAATCCGGATGAATGGCAACCCAAAGAGAAAAACTAGGCTTTATTATGAGTAAAAGGGAAAAAATTAGATTTCCTATCGAAGAAGGAAAGTCTGAGGTAGAAGTGATGTATGCAAAGCCAGCAGGGCATAATGTATATGTCTTGGACAATTCCCCGTTTTATGCCTTTGGGATAAGCTTTTGTGATGAGTTTATTGTGAAGACTATTGATGGAGTACTTGAATTTGACAAAATTTTATCTCGGTCTGGGCATTCAACATATAGAATTCGTATTCCCAATGGGAAAAATCACGATTATTTTTTGGAAAATTGGAAAGAGCTAATGGCTCTTGGATGTACGTTTGAAGGTTCATCTGCGAATAGTAAAAGGCTATATGCAATAGATGTCCCCCCAAGTTCTAACATTATTGATGTGTACAATACTATGCAAAAGATAGAAGATTTAGGTATTTGGGAATTTGAAGAGGGCCATTATTGTGATCCTGATGATATTAAAACTGTTAATTGAATTTAAAATAAAAGGAAATAAATAACAGGGACAGACACTCTAAGAAGAAGAGTGTCTTCACCTCTTCGTCAAACGTCTAACCCAGAGGAAATATTGATCGTTTGGCGTCCAATCTTTGAATTATCCGAAGAAACCGAAGCTGCATTTGAGTTTCACGCAGTACAAGCATCAGGCGATGGCCTGATAACAAGAAAATAGAGATAAATGAGTGGGTTAGCTATCGAGTAAACGGGCGTCTTACGTTATTTTACTCTTTGGTTAATGCTGATTGGAAATACGTGCAGAGTGCGCAAATTAAATGTTAAATGGAGTTAATGGTGAAAAAAATACCAATTGTTGCCGGGGCATTAACCCTCACGGCATGTACCAGTTCAATGTTTACTGTTCCTGAAAATAGAGCACATTATATTGAATTAATGCAGCAAGATACTGGGATATTTTCTAGTCTTGCCTTGGTTTACAGCAAAGAGTTTAATACTACTTTTGAAAGTGCTACAAAAAATATAGAAAAGAAAATTTCAGACTGCATACCTTCTGGCTGGGAACAACATCCAACTTCGAATTTCACTACATCCCATTATAATAAAGTCACCAACAACGTAAGAATTCATGTTGTCAATGGCGACAAAGCGGAAGTAACCTTTCAACAGCATCATACTGATACAGCTTTTCAATCTGAAGGTGGACTGTACTTGCTAGCAGCGGATGTTTTTAGGGTTGATGACGGAAATATTAAAATTGATTTTTATACAAGCACGACACAATCAGAAACTGCTGAAGCTGTAGAGCAATGGGCTATGGGATCAGATAAATGCCATGGCATGGGTGGAAATGATTAATGATTTCTTAATAATAAAAGGGACAGACACTCTAAGAAGGAGAGTGTCTCTTCCTCTTTGCTAAACGTCTAACCATGAGGGAATATTGGATTTAGCGCTCAACCTTTGAATTAGCAGAAGAAATCGAAGCGGCATTTGAATTTCATGCAGCACAAGCATCAGGCAATGGCCTGATAACAAGAAAATAGATAGAAAAGAGTAGATTAGCTATCGGGTAAACGGACGCCTGAAGCTCTTATACGCTTAAGAAAATGCAAGGCAGCCTTAATCGAGGTTTCAGTACCGACAACGTTACCGGCCTCGATGTTCGATGTGGTTTTCAACCAAAAGAGTGGTTCAACGCCAAGGCGTTCGAGCAATGGCTTTGAAGCTCGAGGTGATAGTACTGATCTATTAGCTCATGCGCTGGACAATACATCACCTCCAAACAATTATGTTTCAACGTCCAAATCAGCAGATGTAGCATCAAGTTTTAACGAAAACGTATATGTTGTTAGGCCCCAAAATGGAGTCGATGTTAACGCTACACTTGGATCGCAAAGTCCGTTCCCTGATGAATTGGAAATTGCAATTCCAGGTGGTGTTGAACCGTCAGATATTCGGGCGGTTACACAGGGTAATGTGTCTATTCTAAACCCAGAGTACAAACCATGAATTTAGAAGAAAAGCTAATAAAAACTTGTGACACTGAGGGAGTGGAGGGTGACATCAAAATATTCTTCGAGCCCTCTAGCAGTGCCACAATTTACCTCCTAGATAGAGATGGGCAAAAAAGAGAGTTTACGGGGGAAGACCTTTTTAAAAGCTTAAAGTTGCTCAGAGTCTACTTTGAGGGCTTGAACGTCAAACTGCTATGTAATGGCTCGAGAATTGATGTGTGCCCATCAGGAATGTCGAGAAGTATGGGGCGAGGGCGAAAGGCGTATCTTTTGCAATTAGGCTCGCAAGCACGGATGGAGAATCTTGTTGATATCTTTGACTATACACCTATCGACACAGTTGGAACTGTCGTTGAGCAAGAGCAGCACTTTGATAGGTGGGCCAAGTCATTAAAATAGCAGGGGTAAATAACAGGTAATAACAGGGACAGACACTCTAAGAAGGAGAGTGTCTTTTCCTCTTTGCTAAACATCTAACCAAGAGGGAATATTGGATTTGGCGCTCAACCTTTGAATTAGCAGAAGAAATCGAAGCGGCATTTTAATTTCATGCAGCACAAGCATCAGGCAATGGCCTGATAACAAGAAAATAGAGATAAATGAGTGGATTAGCTATCGAGTAAACGGGCGTCTTACGTTATTTTACTCTTTGGTTAATGCTGATTCTCAATCGTGGGGCATGGAAGAAAGTATTGATATTGGAAGTCAGATCCAAACTAGTGTTAGCAACCCCAATGGTTACATGAATTCGATATACAATAGTGGAAAAGAAAATCCAGGAACAGCTGTCAATTTCACATGGTCAAACAAAGCTTTTAACTCAGATCCTTTTGAGGCTTTAGACACAAAGGCTTGGCCATTTGGCAGGGTGTCAGGTGATGTAGTAGGCAGGATGACGGTACACAGCAGCGGGGTTTATGCAGTGAATGCTACATTGAGACTACGCTCTGATAACTATAGTTGGAATATGGACGGTAATGGAGTACTACATAATACTGGTATTTATATACTGGGTAACAATCTTAATGCTCCTGGTAAAGGCAATATGCAGCATGGGTCTATTACCTCACAACTTATGCTCAATGACAGCTCAATAAAGGCTTTTAGCCCTTTGGGAGTTTTTGGAGCTGCTTCAAGAAGCGTGAATTGGAGTTCACCATCCAAGTATCACAATAATGGAGAAATGAGTGTGAATTATAACCGAGATTATAATTTTTATGCATGGGGTAAGTAATTGAAAATAATTTTATGTTCTATACTTGCTGCTTTTGCCATATTATTGTTTTTAATAACATTGACTTTCGCTGAAAGATTCTTCTATGAATATAGAGTCTACTCCTTGGCTGATAGAATTTCTAATCAAGGTGGTATTGGAAGAAATTGCGGTTCTGTGCAGGATTATGAGTTGAAATCATTGGTTAAAAACTATGATGTTAATGTTAGTGAATTAAGTTCAAAGATTAACTGTTTAGATGATATAAGTCTTAAGGTGATGGAGTATGTAGTAGATCATGATGTTGTTACAGGAGTGTATCGGTGTGAAAGGAATGAATATATTCAAGAGTTGAGGATTACGATGTATCTGACTGACTCAACGATACCTCAAGACTATGACTGTCAAATGGCTACATTAAAGAAAGAGTGGAACTTAGAACCAGGAGAAGCAACCACTTACTCAAAACCATGAGAAAAACAATAACAGGGACAGACACTCAAGCGATAAATGGGGACAGACACCATAAAAAGGATAGTGTCCACTTCCCCTATTCTGAGACAGTCTAAACTGGAGTTTTCTGCCTTTTAATTGCAGGAGAACACCATGAAAAAGTCACGGTTCACCGAAACTCAGATCGTTGCCATCCTCAAAGAGGCCGATGCGGGCATGAAAGTCGATGATATCTGCCGCCAGCATGGCATCAGTAATGCGACGTACTATAACTGGAAAGCCAAGTACGGAGGGCTGGAAGCCTCTGAACTCAAGCGAATTAAAGAGCTTGAGGCTGAAAATGCCAAGCTCAAGAAAATGTACGCAGATGTCAGCCTGGAAAACCATGCGATGAAGGAACTGTTCGCAAAAAAGGGCTGGTAGTCAACGACAAGCGGGATTGTGCACACATCCTGATTAACGTTGGCCTGAGCGTTGTAAAAGCCTGTGGACTCACTCAGTTAGGGCGTGCCAGTTTTTATCGAAAACCCAGGGACTGGCGGGTAGCGGATGCCGACGTCATTGATGCTATCAACGCGGTACTTAGCAAGTCCCCGCAGGCAGGCTTCTGGAAGTGTTATGGGCGCATGCGATACAAAGGACTCAGCTTCAATCACAAGCGGGTCTACCGGGTTTACTGCCGAATGGGTCTGAACCTAAAACGGCGCCCAAAACGTGTTTTACCCAAGCGTGTAGCTAAGCCGTTGGAGGTAGTCATGGAGCCTAATCATCAGTGGGCACTCGACTTCATGCATGACACGCTGTATTGCGGGAAGCGATTTCGCACCCTCAATGTCGAAGATGAAGCCACGCGGGAATGCCTGGCTATTGAAGTCGATACGTCGCTCCCGGCTGGCCGAGTCGTGCGCACTCTGGAACACCTAAAAGAGGAACGAGGCTTGCCAAAACAACTTCGCGTCGATAATGGCCCGGAGCTTATCTCTGCACAACTGACCGATTGGTGCGAAACACATGACATTGAGCTGGTCTATATCGAACCCGGTAAGCCTCAGCAAAACGGCTTTGTGGAACGCTTCAACGGTTCATTCCGCCGAGAGTTCCTGGATGCTTATCTGTTCGAGTCTCTTGAGCAAGTGCGAGACATGGCATGGATCTGGATGCTTGATTACAACGAAGAACGGACTCACGAAAGCTTAGGAAATATCCCGCCGGCTGAATACCGACGGAGACTGGAAAGCTCTAGTTATATGTTGTCTTGTTAACGGGGAAGTGGACAGTGTTGGTTCACCGGGAGTACGCCCGAAGGCTCATCACCCTGTTGAATCAAGAGGATAGTGAACTAAAAAGTGTAGCGGCATTACCCATAGATAAGTTTGAATCTATTTATTCGACTCGGTTTCATATTCAAAGAGATGTGATGAAAAACAGTGATATTACTTACTTAGATGCATTTCGAACAATTCTTGAACAAGCATTGGCAGTAAAGGGCACTGTTAAAGAAGTGAATGTTTTACAGGTTAAAGATAAAGAAGGGATAGGATTTTTTATTTTTGTTTCTGATTCCAAATTGATGTTGGGTGTTTTGCCTGCTTTGTAGATGAAAATAACAGGGACAGACTCTTTAAGAAGGAGAGTGTTTTATCCTCTTTGCTAAACGTTTAACCAAGAGAAAACCTTGGCCGTTTGGCGCTTAATCTTAGAATCTTCTGAAGAAATCGAACCTGCATTTGAGTTTCATGCAGAAGAAGCATCAGGCAATGACCTGATAACATGAAAATAGACAGAAATGAGTGGATTAGCTATCTGGTAAACGGACGCCTGATGTTCTCCTACGTTTAAGCAAAGGCAAGGCTGCGTTGATCGAGGTTTCAGTGCCAACAATATAACCGGACTAGAAATTCAATTTAGTTTTCTAACAGTGAGAGGTTCAACGCAAGGCGTTCGAGCAATCATGGTAGCATGGGAGAAATTTGACCGTCCTTATTATGGATAGTTTTGCGCTCGTGTAATCGATCCCCGCACTGTTATTCATGTTGTTTGCATTGGGTAAGCAAGTTGGGCAACCTAACAATGTTTTTTTAATCATTGGTTACTCACGGTGTTTCAACGTGACGATAAGGATATATTATGAATCTAGTGGCAAAATTATGCGTAGTTTTATTGTTTCTCTTTAACGTACATGCTTATGCAGAAGATTGGGAAATTGCCTCGTCGCTCACTGTTACACCAGATTCTTCAATGGATGTGACCTATCAGGCGTTACCAGAATTAGGCTTCGAAGAAGAAATTATAGCTGGTTGGAAAGGAGATGAATTGAGCTATTTTCTGTTATCACAAGATGTTGTCAGTGGTCTCGAGAGAAAAATGTATTGGTATGCTTTGCAGCGAGACTATGCGAAGGAAGGTCTCGATATAAAGGCGATGGAAGATATGGGAGCCTTTACTGCAGGCGAGTCAGTTGACATAAGTATTAAAAAAGTGGTGTTCAACATCGAAGGTGATGAGGCAGTGCAGTTTGTGGCACTGTTATCTTCACCTAAAAAAGTGTATTGGGTGATAGCGAGTTCTACTGATGGTGATGAGGATTATTTGATCAAGAATTTTAAGGAATTACTGCAGACTGTCAGTATTGGTTAAGAGAATTTCAAAAGCGGGAATCGATAACAAGCAACTACTGAGACAGACACTCTAAGAAGCAGAGTGTCTTTTCCCCTTTGCTTAACGTCTAACCAAGAGGAAATATTGATCGTTTGGCGTCCAATCTTCAAATTAGCCGAAGAATAATACGTCGTATTTGAATTTCACACACAGCACAGGTACCAGACAACAGCTTGATAATTAGAAAATAGAAAGAAAAAATCGGCTGCCAAATTAGCAGCCGATTTTGTTTATCGAGAGCGCCTGATCCTCGTCAAAGCGCAAAGAAACAGAAAACTAAAGATGGACATGGTGCCCCCGCCTCCACCGCTACCGCCACTAGATGGTGCCTGTGCAGTTGATGCGTACTTTTGAAATATATCAACAGGGAAAGATGATGTAGTGGTATCTGTCACCAATGTCCCTGTTTTAGACTTTACCCAGTTATAAAACTGCGAAACTTGAGTTTCGAGTTCTGGCGCCGATACCTTACATTCCCCGGGACCAGCACTTACCAACCCTGCCAGCCGATAACCTCTATCGGCGTCACTTTGATAGTTGGGATCTTGCCAGACAACTGGGCCCCCAGAGTCTCCCTTGCAGCTCGTGTTGGTTATTGCTGGGTTAGGTGGTGAGGCACATAAAACGTAAGAGGCGGGTATATTTAATTTCCATTTTTGTCGACAAACCGAATCAGGTACCCCGGAGAGAAGGGTGGCTTGTAAATTATACGGATTGGAATTAATGTCTGATCCATTTGTTATCCCCCAACCAGAAACAAGCAGATTTGGTGTTTTCGGCTGATCGTCGACCCATGTATTTGATATTTCTATGTCTAACTGTTGGTTCGAAGATAGCATTTTGATGGCTGAATTTGCAGGGAAGCCACCAGATATTCGTATCAAAGCAATGTCATAATAACTTCCAATTAAATCATCATCGTTTGTGTAACCAGGATAAACGTCGAGTTGAGTCGCGTTATATGCGGTATTTTGGTTTCTTATCACGCTACCGCTATATATTTTTATACCAGAAATGCTATTCGGCTGGTCAGTGTTACTATCGGTAACACAATGCGCGGCTGTTAACACCCATTGAGAGCCAATAATCACGCCACCGCACACGCCAGATGGGCTCTCTACAGCGGCTTGCCATGGAATGTCACCTTGAGTTACGTTGGCTCCGTTAACTATGTAGGGAGTGCGCTGTGGGATTGATGAATATGAAAGGGTTGAAAACAAAGTGGCAAAAAGCAGTAGTATTCTTCCTAACATAACTGACAATCCTTGTTTGATTTATATGTCGCAGATGAATGTTATATCTAGGGGGAAACATTTCAATAGTCATACTAAAGAAAATTCATTTCCATTGTTAAATAAACATTTTGTGAAACAATAAATTCATTTTAAATGAAATTAATTGCGTAATGAGGTTAATATTTGTAGCCATAACTATCTCTTATACCCACCTCAGAATAAACAATTGGAAGCGCATTCGCTTAAACGGTTAGTTTGACATCATATAACGTCACTGGTTAAGCGAGAAGTAATGACAAAATCTACCGCTTCAAATGCCCTTATCCCAAACAATGCGACATCTGGAAAGATCAACCGTCTGATTGTGGTGGTGTTTTTCACTGTGATGGTATCGGCCATGTCAGCGTGGATTTACCTTCCTCCTTCTGTGTATTGGGTCGCTGTCTTATCAGCGCTATGCCTCGCGCTGTGGGCGACCGGAATCGTGCCGGAGTATTGGCCGGCCTTTCTGTTTTTCCTGGTTGCCATGCTGCTTGAACTTGCCCCGGCAGAAAGTGTGTTCTCGGGATTTCATTCGCCCCCGTACTGGCTGTTGTTCAGCGGTTTGATACTAGGTATTTCCATGAATCATACCGGCTTGGGCAACAGGTTGGCCGCGATACTTTCTCGCACAGCGGGTTCGACGTACTCTGGCGTAATAACCCGCATTGTGTTTTTTGGGTTGGCGCTGGCGTTTGTGGTTCCTTCTTCTATCGGGCGGGTCGTCCTGTTGCTAGCAATAGTCAAATCGCTTGCAGAGCACATGGGGTATAAAGCCGGTTCCAATGGGCAAACGGGAATGATGATTGCCGCAACGTTGGGTACCTGCCTGCCGGCATTTACGATTTTACCGGCGAATGGACCGAATATGGTGCTGGCTGGAATGGCGGAGAGCTTGTACGGTATTCAACTTTCCTACTGGGACTATTTGATCCTTCATTTTCCCGTTCTGGGATTGTTGAAAGCGGGGATACTGGTGTTGCTTATCCTCCGGGTGTTACCTTCAGAAGACCCGGCTGCCCGACGCTCTGAGTTATCCGTGTCAGGCTCTATGACAGTGTATGAGAAACAACTGTCGGTTGTGTTGGGCCTGTGTTTGTTGCTCTGGCTGACAGACCGGATCCATCATATTTCTCCGGGGTGGATAGGCCTTGCTGCTGCAGTGTATTGCCTTGTTCCTTTTACTGGTCTCACGCAAAAAAATTGTCTTAATACAGAAGTGAAATATGGGCCATTGTTCTTCGTGGCGGGCATTATGGGGCTGGGTGTTGTTATTTCCCAATCCGGGCTTGGGCAAGCGATAGTCGAACCGCTCAGTGAACACTTACCATTTACTGCAGACAAATCCATGTGGAATTTGGTTTCCATAACCGGCATATCAATGTTTGTGGCGGCTGTAACCAACCTGCCAGGTGTGCCCGCAATCATGTCTCCGTTGGCAGAAAACTTGTCTGAAGCAACCGGGTTTTCGATCACCACCATTCTTATGTCTCAGGTGCTGGCATTTTCAAATGTCCTGCTTCTTTATCAGGTCCCACCGGTGGTTGCGGCAATCCAAATTGGTAACCTGCCTACTTGGACAGTGACTAAACTATGCTTGGTAATGTTTGTTATCGGGCTTGTTGTGCTGATGCCGCTGGATCTTCTGTGGTGGCGGATACTGGGAATGTTTGACGGATAGATTGGAAGATTATGGATATTCACCTGCTGAAAACCTTTGTAGCTGTTGTCCGAGAAGGCACGATTACCCGAGCATCGGAGAAATTATTTTTAAGCCAGCCGGCGGTAAGTGCGCATATAAAAGCGATGGAGGAGTCTTTGGGAGTCTGCCTGTTTGAACGGACTCCCAGAGGGATGTTCCTCACCCTTGAGGGGGAGCGTTTATTGGTTAAAGCTGAGCAAACGCTCGCTGCCCACCGGGATCTTTTGGATGAAGCAACCCGACTGCGCGGCAAACTCAGTGGTCATTTGAAGTTGGGTGTGTCTTCAAGTACGAGCCCCGAATTTGCTGGTAATTTCCTAATGCGTGTTTCCGAGCATTACCCGGATATTCAATTCTCTGTTGAGCACACCTCCACGACAGCTGAGATACTCCAGCGAGTCAAAAACGACGATCTGGATATGGGGCTTTACAATGAGTGTTGTGAACCGGAGCCTGACTTTTCCTACCGAGAATTGGGACGCTTTGATGTTTATCTGGCGGTTTCATCGGACAGTTCTGTTCACTCTGAACCAGTAGATTGGCGAGAGCTGTCCAGGTTAACCTGGATACATCCTCCTTCACATACGTGTTGTGGCATGACAGCAGAAAAATTGTTTGAAAAACACGGTTTTCGACCGGATAGCGTTATCAGTATCGATAGGGAGAGTGTGACAAGAACACTGGTAGCCGGAGGAGTGGGCGTTGGCCTGCTACATGCGGATACAGCGAAAGAAGCTGAATCAAAAGGTGAAGTCAGGCTTATATATAAAACGCCTGACCCACTGAAAGTGCTGTTGTTATTCAGGGCTGACAGAGAAAAAACTGCTTTGATTTCCTCCATCTGCAGGATATTGGAGCCGGAAGATTCAACGGTGCCTACAAGCTTAGCTCACTGTAAACCACTTTGAATTTTTCCAGAACCAGAACCATATCTTCTGTGGGCTCAATTCCTTCAGCTTTGCATTCCTTTGAGAAAAAGTCCCAATGCGCTTTGCGCCACCAGGACAGGGAGAGGTCTCCTTCTCCTTCAGCCGCAGCAAATTCAGGTGTGACGTCACTGAAGCAGCACTCAGACACTTCGGTCGTTTCGATGATGCAAAATGGATTGCCGAGGTAATCGGTAATGACTTGCAAGTGCCCGACTACGGGCATTTTCTCACCTCCCTCTTTATACCAGTACTTCATACTGCATGTGGCCGTTTTCTTTCCATCAAGAACCAACTGGGCGCAGAGATTAGCGTTGTATTCATCTGCACAAAAGTAATCGGCACTGAATGAGGTATACCTTTGTTTATGTGAAGTCGTGACGGTAGAAAGATAACGGTTTAAATACTGGTGAGCGAGAGGATTCATCTAACGTTCCAATCAAGTGAATAGATGTCAAAACTAGTCGCCTTTGGTAATTGGTGCAATATGGCTCCGCCACTTCTATGACTGGCAATGCATTTTGGGGCGAACTCGACAGGATTAGCTTTGATGAAAGACACGAGCGGGCTTGGAAGCAACGTGCGTTTTAACATTATGATCACATTTTGGCAAATATGATATCGAAAGCTTTGGAACGTGAGCATCCAGCAAGTCTTTTTTAAAATTATTATGTAGTAAAAAATCTGGTCAGGTCGAAATTATTTTTTTAGCCAAATAATGGCCTTAACATACTGAATAAAAAGCAATATGTGATGGGGTGCAGATGTAATTAAAAAAACGTATCAATTTAGATGCCGATATTCCTATATGAAGGTAAGAAAAATAGACTTTCATTTTAAATTAATAACTCCCTTGTCAAATAGTATGACAATATTTCTCCGGCTAGCAGATTGTTGATATTTATGTGTAGTGGTTGCAATAATGAATGCGAGCAAATAATAGTCAGTAACGTAAACATAAAAATAACAAAATTCAATAAATATAATAAGTTAGATATATAAAGGGAGAGGTATCTTTCATGATGAAAACAAAAGCAGCGCTGGCTGTAATTGGTTGCTTTAGCTTTATAATCCAAGCACATGCAGCAGGTTTTGATACGGTTCCAACGGTAAGCTCCTGGGCACCTTCATCCGGTGAATATCAGGTCGGTGCCAATCCGAGGATTGTCATATCCTCATCTTCTATAGGAAGTTCATCAACAATAAACAATATTACCACGACGGTCTCAGAGACCGCTGCACATTTTTCTGATGATCTGGAAAATTTGGGTCTGAATTTTTCTGTTGTGAATGGTGGTTCAACGAATAACGGAGACATCAGACTTTCTTTATTGGGTAGTTACAATTCATCTCTTGGCGATGAGGGATATATCATCGATGTTGGGAATGCGATTAATATCAGAGCCAACACAACAGCGGGGCTCTATTACGGAACCCAATCTATCCTCCAGGTATTGAAGCAAGATAGTGGACACAACAATGTGCCCAAAGGAAGGGTAGAAGATTCACCGTCACTGCCAGAACGCGGGATCATGATTGATGCCGGACGTAAGTACTGGACGAAGGAATACCTTAAAGATCTTATCCGCAACCTGGGCTGGAACAAAATGAACCGGCTCCATCTTCACCTTACTGAGTGGAATGCGTTCCGGTTGGCCAGTGACAACGCGGATTTTGACGGGCTCGCGGCTCTGGGGGCTTACACAAAATCGGATATTGATGAACTGGAGGCTTTTGCCAAGAAACACCATGTGGTTATAGTCCCGGAAATCGATATTCCAGGACACGCCAAGTTGCTGGGGGATTACAGCAAAGAGGATGCGTTCAGTTGCTACACTCTTAGCGAGCCTCAGGTTCAATGGGAGGGGTCTTCTGGCCCACGGTGGACAATTAACTACACTGGCGTTTCTCAAAACAGCCCAAATACCGGACGGGATTTTCTTGAAAACCTGCTTTCAGAGTTCGTCCCATGGTTTGATGGACCCTATTTTCACATTGGTACCGATGAGGTACCGGAAGGTTACAAGCTTAGTAACTGTGCAGAGCTGACCAACTATGTTGCCGATACGCCGTCTTTAACTAAAAATGGTGATGTGCTCGTAGAAGCGATTGATGAGCTTAACGACCATGTGAAGAGCTTGGGTAAGAAAACCCAAATGTGGAACTGGTATGAAAGACAAAGCACCACGATTGAGCCAAGCAATGACATTCTCGTGGATGTGTGGGCAGGAAATGCTGAATCGGCTTATATCAATTTAGGCTTTGATGTCATTAAAACCGGCGATGGCGGTTTTTATCTGACACCCGGCTTCGTTGATACTTTCCCGTCTAATGACACCATTTATACCTGGAACAATACAACATCGTCCCACCTGAAAGGTGTGAAGGTCAGTGTCTGGACAGACACCGCTTACACCTGGCCTGACTACCAGTTTGAAAACCTGATGTTCGAATACAGGGCTGTGTCTGCTGAGCGCAACTGGGCAGGAGCGCAGTCCTCCTCCAAGCTTTCAGGGTTCTTGTCGAAAGTTCACCAGGTTGGTGCTTCGTCATCTTATAAAGGTGAACAGAATGCGATTACAAAAGATAACTGGCAGGTTCACAACGTTTCCAGTCAGGAGACCGCTCAGGAAGATGGAAGTGCATCCAACATTTTTGACGGTGTAGGTACAACCATCTGGCATTCGAAGTATTCGGGTGGGGTAGATAGCTTCCCTCACAGTGTGGCGCTGGACCTCGGTGCCGAGTATGACTTGTATGGAGCTAGGTTCCAGGCGCGACGTAACCAGAACCAACGCAATATCAATGGATTGGTTGACAACTATAACTTCCAGGTGAGTACCGATGGCGTTACGTGGACTAACGTAGTCTCGAATGGCGAGTTTTATGATCTCGTGAATAACCGGGAAGCGCGCAGTGTGTATTTCTCCAAGAAAACCGCCAGGTATGTCCGCTTTACAGGCTTGTCTGCCACAAACGGACAGGATTTTGCTTCGCTTGCGGAACTCGATTTGTTCGGGACTTCGGTGGGCGGACAAGCCGTGACACAAAATATCGCAGATATCCAGATGCGTCCGAAAGCGGATATGAGCGTTTGTTTGGGTGTTAACCGGGAAAGCGGCAGCGTCTCGAACGGTGACCTTGCTGAACTACGCAAATGTGATCGTGACGACCCTTACCAGCGTTGGGAGAAATGGGATCAGGGAGGTGGTAACGTCTCTTTCCGTATGGCAATGGATACCACCATGTGTCTTGATATTGACCGCGGCCCTGAGAGAGTAATTAACGATGGAGATCAAATGTTGGTGTGGAAATGCCATCTTGGTCCGAACCAACAGTGGCAAGTGTCAGAAGTTGACTACGGATTCTTCAATCTCAAGTCAAAAGGCAACACCAACGCATGTATCGATATAGATGCGGTTGCTGATCCGGTTCTGACGCCAAACGACAGGATTGAAGTACAGTCATGTACATCCCATGACCAACAGCAGTGGGTATTGGTTGAATAATTAACCTGCTGAATTCTGTCTCTAAAAAGAAACACCGGAGGAATTAGTTCCTCCGGTGTTTTGTTTTGTACTTATACCGGGTTGACCGTATTCTCGGGTTTATAGTTCAACTAAGGTTTGGCGAATCAAGTTTGGCTTTTTTATTGAACGAATAGGGAGAACAGACAGGATGAGCAACATTGGATCAGGACCGGATGGGAAGCAAAGGTGCACTTGGTGTCTGGCTACCGAGGACTATATTGATTACCACGACAGAGAGTGGGGATTCCCGGTTTCGGATGATTTCCGGTTATTTGAGAAGATTTGCCTGGAGGGGTTTCAGTCTGGTTTAAGCTGGCGCACCATTTTGGTCAAACGGGAAAATTTTCGTCGCGCCTTTCACCATTTTGACTTTCACAAAGTGGCTAAATTTACAGAAGAAGATGTCGAGCGTTTGGTGGGGGATGCCGGTATTGTCCGCCACCGGGGTAAAATTGAAGCCGTGATAAACAACGCCAAACGTGCCATAGAGATGGTGGAAAAAGAAGGATCGCTTGCCGCATTTTTCTGGCGATACGAACCCGAACAGCTTGAAACGCCGGAAGTGGTTGCAACAACACCTGAGTCTGTTCAGTTGTCCAAAGATTTGAAAAAACTCGGTTGGAAATTTGTTGGCCCAACAACGGTGTACGCGTTTATGCAGGCCATGGGGCTTGTTAATGACCATGCGGTTGGCTGTGAGATCCGTGAAGCGGTAAGAAAAGCACGGGATAATTTCCAGTCACCAGCCAAAAAGTAATGTCTTCTTTCAATAATTCATAATGAAGGGCGGTTTATTCCGCCCAATGTCATATTAATCTGCGTTTTTAGCAGTCAGTACCTCATCAGCTTGCTGCAAATTTCTGTCAGGTGAGAAAACTGGCGTGCCATTTCCCGGTTCAGCCATAAGTAGCCGTAGTAGCTGATGTCGCTGCTGTCTCCTGGCTGTGATTCGTGTCCTAGTGGCACCAACTGCAAAAGAGGAATGTCTTCCTGCAATACCGCATCCACGTTTTTTTCCGCAATTTGGTTTGAAAGCGTAGTAAACATACCAGCGAGTTGTTGTTTGGCATCGGTCAGCCCAGGCATATCGCTGATTTTATCTTTGCCTTGTTGGGCATCCCAGTTGGTACTGAACAGGGTTTCAAGGTCAGCATAGAGCCGTTTTTGTATCATCAACGCATTGGAAAACAGGCCGAACTGACGACTGGACTCTTTTCGAAGATGCGGCAGAAGTGCCTGTTGTTTGTCTATGAGCGACGCAAGTTTTTCGGCATGCATAGGTTTAAATTCGGAATGTTCCATCAATACATTGTGTTGACGGTAGCATTGGGCGCTTTGCTCCAAAAACTCTTCAAGAAGGTAAATAAAGTGTCGGGTTGCCCGGTCAGGGAAAACATACAGACTTGATACCACACTGAGAACTGCCGCCCAGGCCACATTGATAATGCGCCATTTCGCTGCATCAAAATCTGCCGGGCCACCACCTGCAACAATGACCACTGTGATGGCAACCATCACAGCTGCATAGGAATATTTCTCCTGGGTGAAATACATGGCGGTAAGCAATACCGCGAGAAACAGGATGTGGTGTGTCCAATGATAGGCGTCCGGAATAAGGAACATGGTCAATCCCAATAAACCGCCTATTAACGTGCCCCAAACCCGCTGGTTTGCTTTGGTCAGCACCCCGCCGATAAGGGGAATCGCCCCAAGAATCGTAGCAGCAGTGATAAGTGCCCAATATCCATAGGGCAATTCAAACAGCCGGACGATAAGCAGAATGGCAGACATAACAAGCGTAACACGCACCATATAGAACAGGCGGGCATGCTTGATTGAAAAAAACTCGTATTGGTTCATAGGGAAATCTGAGGCGTGATATACGTGCTGCAGATCATGCTTTGGTGGTCCATAAATTTCAAGGACTGCAGCTTTTGGGGATTCGTTGGTTTAAAGACGACGAATTGGAAAAAGCATCCCTATCAATGCTTCAAGGAGGAGTAAAACACCAACAGGGATGAAAGTTATAAAAAAGTTGCCAAATTCCAATACTGTTCAGTTTTTAGAAATAATGTGTCACAGGTGTATTAGTACTTAGGGGGATATCGACCATTTGGCCATTAATATTACATTGGGCAGTTTGGTTGATTTGAGAAACCAATGTCAGCATATGTACTTGGCCATTTTCCCATTCCATTGATATTTCAATTTGACTTCGTAATCTGACGCCACTTATTGAACCGCTTGCCCATCCGTCTGGAATGCTGGGTAAAAGATCGATAAAACCGTCATGGCTTTGAACCAGCATTTCGATAACAAGTGCGGAGTACCCAAAGTTAGCTTCCAGCATTAATGGTGGGCAGGCTAACAACATATTTGGGTAAATCCCCCCTCCGTCATTGGCCATTTCAAAAACCTGGGGGCTTATAGGAGCAAATAAGTTGTTTATATGCAGATAGGTATGGTTCCCTTCTTTTAGCCGGGCCCAACATATTGCTTTCCAAACCAATGACCATCCGGTACCTCCTGTTCCTCTGAAGTCTAATGCTTTTCTTGCAGCAAGAGCGAGGCCTGGGGAATGTGAATCTGAAACTTGGGTACCTGGAAACAAGCCAAACAGATGGGATATATGACGGTGAGGATGTTCTCCTTCATCCCAATCTTCGTTCCATTCCATGATTCTGCCCTCTTTGTTAATTCTTGTAGAAGGAATTAACGGGATGGCAGCACGAATTTCCTCTATGACTGGGTCAGTTAGCCAGCCCAGCGCCTCTGCGGCCTCAAGCATCGATGAAAAATGTTCCCGAATTATCGCAAGATCCATTTCACTGCCAGAGCAAATCGCGTTGATCTCACCGTCTCTGTTCCTGTAGGTGTTTTCGGGTGAGGTAGATGGCGCCGTGGTGAGCTGACCCGAATTATCTTCTATTAACCAATCGAGCAGGAATTCAGCTGCGCCTTTCATTATTGGCCAGGCAAAATCCCGAAGGAAGCCAATGTCACCTGTAAAGCGGTAGTGTTCGATCAGATGTTGGCAAAGCCACGGACCACTCATTGGCCAGATTGCCCACTGAGAACAGTTTTCAATAATTTTGTTGTCTAAAAAGCCTACCGGAGTGGTTTGGCGGCGATAATCTGTTTGGTGGTGAGATACCCAGCCGCGCGTACCGTACATTTTCCTGGCAGTCTCCTTCCCTGCGATGCTGAGCTCTTTGATTAACCGAAACATCGGTTCATGGAGTTCAGATAGGTTGCAGACTTCCGCCGGCCAATAATTCATCTGGGTGTTGATGTTAATGGTGTAATTCGACCACCAGGGGGGGGCTACTGATTCATTCCAAATGCCCTGAAGATTTGCTGGCTGGCTTCCTGCCCTACTACTGCTGATAAGTAAGTAGCGACCAATATTGAAAAGGAGCGTGTCAAGGTCAAGATCGAAGCCTTTGTTGTGCCTTTCAATGATACGCCGTTCAGTTGGTAATAACGGCTTAACAGAGTTATTTGCGCTCAACTGAAATTTGACACGGTTGTAATAACTCGAAAAATCAGAGTAGTGATCTGTAAACAATTCAGCAGCCGTAGTTTGACGTTGTTTTGATAATACGTCCCGGCAGTGATCCAAAGGGGAAGGGTTTAAATCACTGACACCAATTACGACCAGTACAGTGCAATAGCTGAAATCAGAGAGAATGAGTCTTCCATCCTCATGATGCAGCGTACCGTCGTGTTGACTGAAATCAGCAACAACTGCAAACGTTCTGGGAGCAGGGACTGAGTATTCCACCAAGCCTCCGTCAGGGGCCCTGTCATCTACACCGTTCCAAACAACGTTAGCAGGGGTTTCACCTTCTAACTCCAGACTTGCAGTGTTGTTGCTCACCTTGTGGCGAAGCTTCGAGTTGAGTGAAAAGGTAGCGTTGCCCCGATGGCCGTCAGCCATTTGAACACTGAAACATATAACGTTGTGAGGCTTTGAAACAAAGTAGGTTCTGCGGGAAATCCGATTGTCTACGAATGCTGTACCTTCCTCCAGGCTCAACACTCGTTGATAGCCATTGTTAGTATTGAACGTATCATGCCAGTCGATAGTTAAATCGCCGGCTGGAAGATACGGTTGATTAAACTCTGTAAGCATTTTTTCCTCACAGAGGTTCTGGGCGTCTCTATATAGACCATCGGAAATTAAATCTCGTACTTTTGTAAGGGTTTCGGGAACTCCCTTACGCGGCTCCGGTGCGGTACCACCGGCCCAAAGACAATCATGGTTTAAAGAGAGTTTTTCATTCTTGTTGGCACCGTAAACCATTGCACCCAGTGTGCCATTCCCAATTGGATAAGCGCAGTTGAAGTTTTCTGCTTCAATATCGGAGTAAAGAAAATCAGTACCATTTAACATTACCGGATGATTTAGCATTATTCTTTTACCCCACCACTAGTGAGGCCTTGAGTGATAAACCTCAAACCAAATACAACAATGATGAGTGCGGGTACGGCAAGAAGTACAAGGCTGGCGTTATATCTGCCAATGTCATCCGGTGTTGCTCCAAGGTATTCCTTAAAACGCATTACTGCTTGTGCTGCTGTTGTTTTGTCTGGGTCGGTCAAAAACAGTGATGGAAACAGAAAATCTTGCATTGACCACATCATGGACAAAGTGGCCAGGTTGATGGCAGCAGGTCTACTTATTGGCATAAACACTTGCCAGAAAATTTGGGTATGACTGGCTCCATCGATAACTGCAGCTTCAACAAATGAGCGAGGAATTCCGTCAGCAAAGTTTCGCATTAGCAGCACACCGAATGGGAGTGTAAGAGCTGCTTCAGGCAGTGATACTCCCAGTAAGGTGTCACGTAAACCTACCTCTTTGGTAATAAAAAAGAGAGGCACCAGAATAGATGTTGCAGGTACAGCAAGAAACATCAGCACTACGAAGTAAAACAGTTCTTTGTACTTGAAATCAAAATACGCAAATCCGTAGCCAGCCAAACTTGATACAGCAACCACAAAAAACGCATGTTGAGCTGCGATAATAAATGAATTTATATAGGTAGAGTGGAGTTGAATGCCACCAATATCCCCGAAAATAACATCATAAAAATTCTGCCAACCATTAAAAACGAGAGCTTTGTTCACTGCAGCAATAATTGGAAGTGCCCAAATTACACCCAGGAAAGTAACGAATATAATCATCAGCGCTCTTTCCGATTTTCTTCTATATAAAAAATCTTGATTTTGCATTTGGAAATCCTATTACTTTCGACTAATCAGAAGTTGAATAGCAGAAATGATTAGTGAAACAATCATAACCAACAGAGCGGCAGCTGATGCATAGCCCAAATTTGTGCCTGAGGTAGAGAAGTTATATACGTACGTGCCGGTTATTTCAGTTGAACCTGCAGGCCCTCCCCCGGTAGAAAAGAACACCACATCAAAGGCCCTAAACGACATCAATAGTGTCGAAATGATAATTGTCTTGTGTGTGCCCTTCATTAAAGGGAACAAAATTTGTGCAAAGAGTCTTGGTGTACTTGCACCATCCAGGACGGCGGCCTCTATCAGTGATGTGTTGATGTTACTTAAATTGGCAGTGTAATAGAGAACCGGTAAACCAATTAGATAAACAAATAGTACTATAACAACACCAAACGCAAGATTAGGTTCAATTAACCAACTTTGGGCAAGTGCGTCCAAACCTATGTTGCGCAGCGTTTCATTTACTGAGCCATATCTCGACTCAAGCATATTACGAAATACAGTGGCAACTAATGCCAATGGCATTAATGTTGGCAGTAAGAAAATACCGTAATAAAGTGACTTCCCACGTACACCGGAAGAAAGTGTGACTGCAATGAAAAAGCCAATTGTCAGACCTGCAATAATACTGACAGCAGCAAAAATAAAGTTGTTTTCCAGTGCGGTTATGAAACTCGGGTCAGTTAGAAGGAGTTCAAAATTCTTAAACCCAACCCATTTCCCATTTACCAGAGCCATAGATATTTTCTGAAACGCGGTCTTAATAAGAAATCCGGCGCTGAATACATAGTAGACCAAGTAAAATAGAGCTAGTGGGCCAAAGAATATGAGAAACTCCTTCAGTGAAGGTTTCCAAATGGTGCGTTTTTGAGCCTGCATAATAAAACTCATTTTGTTATTTGTGACTAATTTGGAGCGGCACGTACTGCCGCTCCAACGGTAGATTAGAAATCGTTGGAATATCTACCGCTTTCCCACTCGCTTTGTAGCATTTCAACCTGCGATTGAGTGTCTTTTCCATTTACGATAGATGATATGATGGTATCACCGACTTTCGCGGAAAAATCTGATACATTGTTGCGGTCGCTGCCGGGGTTTGAGAGCAGAGACGCTGTTTCCTCGTAGCCTTTTCGGGCTGCTTCGGTGGAGAAAATACCCTCTGGCAGCTCATAGCCGATTTTGGTGGGCACCATGAAGAGATTTTCACTCCATACATCTACTCCGGCACCATGAGTAATAAATTCAATGAACTTAACCGCTTCTTTCTTATTCTCTGAATTTAGTGGAACAGAAAGACCCACTTCTATAAACGATCTGAGTGACTTCTTTCCGCCCTCAACGACTACAGGAAAACCGGAAGCCGTTACATTGTTTAATGTAATTCCATTAGCTTCCCTGAATGGTGCGGATAAAATACCGGACTCCCAGCTTCCCTGAAGAAACATAACCGATTTTTGAGTTTGGAAGAGTTCCACTGCTCGGGCATAGTCAATGTCAAGGGTATCTTTGCTGAAGATACCGTCATTATACAGTGATACCAACGTGTCAAATGTTTTGCTGTATTCTTCACTTTGCCACTTACCGCCCTCGTCATAGCGGATTAAATTAAATAGCCCTGGTTTTACTTGCTCAGAAATAGTATTTGCTATTTCATCAAGGAACCAATTTGCACCTGTAAATGAAATCGGCAAAAGATCAGGTCTCTTGGTCTCAATTGTTTTCACAAAAGAGGCAAGTTCCTCACGATTTTGAGGAACAGACAGACCGAGTTCATCCATCAGATCCTTGTTATAGAACGCCACTACAGAGCCTAGCATTCCCATAGGAGCAATATAAAGCACGCCATTGTCAGCAAGGCTTTTTGCCTGTGATAAAGCTGAATTATTAAGTTGCGTTTCAATTTCTGAATTCGCATGCTTTGAATAAAGGGGAGTTAAGGGTTCAAGAAAATCTTTTACAACATTAACCATCGTGCTGGTTTGTACAGCGGCAACATCAATGCTGTCACCAGAGGCCAGTGCAAGTGGTAATCTGTCCTGATAGGCTGTTGATTCCAAAAGCGTAAGATTCACATCAATATCTGGGTTCTCTTCTTCGAATTTTTCAATAACGGCATTGAGTGTTGATTCTGACGGTGCCCAAGTCCAAAAATTAATAGTTGTTTTAGCAATGGCAAAATTGCTCATTAGCACTGTTGCCAATATTGATGCTTTCATTCCGTTGTTCATCTTTTCATCCTTCCTTTGCGTCGTACGTTATATTGTCAATCTATTTCCAGATACAGTGTCAAATAGATACTGTGAAGTTTTGGGTATTCTTAAACCGACTTTTTTCCCCTGAAGATGATATTGGTTACCGGACATTTTGCAGGTTATTGATGCACCTTCTCCTCCATTTATGACTATATTCCCTTCAACTTTTATTTTTGATATATCGACAGAAACGTGGACCAGAGTTTCAGAGCCAAGTACTTCAACCGAGGAGCAAATACCGGTCATATCTGTATTGAATAGATCTTCCGATATTTCTACAGATTCAGGTCTTATGCCTATGGTAATATTTGAATAGCTAACACCATTTAACTCTTCTCCTGCGATGAAATTCATTGGAGGAGAACCCATAAAGCTGGCAACGAATAAATTTTCTGGGTTGCTGTAAATATCCCAAGGGCTCCCTATTTGCTGGATATTTCCATTGAACAATACAACGATTTTATCGGCCATTGTCATGGCTTCAATTTGGTCATGTGTAACATACAATGTGGTGATCCCCAGGCTTTTTTGTAGCTCAGAAATTTCCACTCGCATCTGCATTCGCAATTTTGCATCCAAATTAGACAGTGGTTCATCCATGAGAAAAACAGAGGGTTTACGAACCAATGCCCGGCCCATCGCAACACGTTGTCGCTGACCACCAGACAGTTGTCCTGGTTTTCGTTCAAGTAGATGCCCCAACTCCAGCAGATTAGCAACGTCAGACACTCTTTTGCTGATTTCTTCTTTCTTCTCTTTGCGCAGTTTTAGGGGGTAACCGATGTTTTGGGCAACAGTCATGTGCGGATACAAAGCGTAGTTTTGGAAGACCATTGCAATATCGCGTTCTTTGGGATGGGTATTAACCACAGATTTGCCTGAAATCACCAAATCTCCGGCGGTAATCGTTTCCAATCCAGCAATCATGCGTAAAAGTGTCGACTTTCCACATCCAGATGGGCCGAGTAATACTACGAATTCACCCTCGTTGATAACTAGTGAGACGTCCTTAACGGCATAGTTGTCTCCCCCATAAGATTTGGCAATATCCTTCAGTTCTAGATGCATTGGGCTTCCCTTAAATACCTAACTTCCACAGTGCGTACGTTCCATATACAAAATCGAATTGTATATATGATCATCATTAATGTAAAAAAAACGTTATCAAAAAAGTGATCGATATCTAGATAGTGAGTTTTTTTGATAACAGTTATGTGTTATCGATTCTGGTCAGTTCATACATTCTTTCAAATAGGCCAAACCTTATTAAGTGAATGTAAAATATATATATTTAGTAATTTCTCTTGCATGGATTATTTGGATAGAGTTGTGTGTACATATGAGGGAAACCTTATTCTTTTATGAATGAAACAACATTTGTAAAATGAAACGATTTCAATTTATAGTTAACCCTGCAAGTGTTAATGATATGTTACAACAAATAATGCAGGAGTGCATAATATGAAATATGGCGTACAAGGTAGTATCGCTGCAATGTTGTTTTCTGCGAGCTTACACGCCGCAACAATACCTCAATCAGGGCAGGTTCCTTGGTCATTAGATGATTCAAACAGAATGGATGAAGTGTCCTACCTTATGGCCGCGGCGGCTAAAAGGCCGGATACTGTTCATTTGGTGGATTTTGGCAATCCAAAACATGCGTGGCTAAGCAGTTTCGATCAGGGAGAATACCTTGAGTGGGATGTCAGTTTGTCTCAAGGCGAGGAGTTTGTCGTAACTCAATATCTGAATACTGCGGCCTCTGGAGAGAGTTTCAAACTTGAGGTTGTAGGTGGTGACAGTCTTGACTTCACACCAAATTCTCACGGTTGGAGCCGTGAAGAAGTAGGTTCTCTTTATATTCCCGCAGGGAACAACACACTAAAACTTACGCGTTTATCCAACCACGGTGGTGTAGAGATTAGATCTCTTGAATTAGTAGGCGCAGGTGACAAACAGGCTCGAGATATACGCATTCAATCATTTAAGTCTGATGGTACCGAATTTACGGAACACAGATATGGTGTCATGCTTCAGTATGGTCCATGGGGATACCCGCAATCGGGTCCTAAAAAATCAATGGAACAGCAAACCGCAGATTTTGATGTTTCATCATTCGTAAATATGATTAAGAGCACTGGTGCTGACTATGTGATTTGGTCTGCCACGTGGTGGGAATTTAAGTGGTCTGCACCGATTGTAGCTGTCGATAATATTGTTGGTCATTCCGACCTCACCACTGATCGGGATTTGTTTGGAGAGATTGCGACTGCATTGGATTTCGAAGGAATTGATTTCTACCTTTATTACCATACGGGTCAGGATAGCCATTTAGGATATAACTCAACGCAATGGTGGCAGGCGCAAAATTGGCCAGATAGCTATAGGTCATCAGGTACTGGAAATCGCGATACATTTTTCAATAACTGGATGTCAGTTGTTAGAGATGTAGGTGAAAGATACGGTGAACTTCTGGATGGCTGGTTCTTTGATGATGGAGGCGTAGTGTACTATCCGGCTCCGTTTGAACAACTTGGAGCAGCAGCTAAAGCAGGTAACCCTAATCGACTGATATCATACAACCCATGGGTTGCTGCACATGTGTCTGATTTCGAAGATGTGTCTTTCGGGGAAGAGTGTAAGGTTGAGGGTGCACCTATCGGTGGCAATGGAATCTTGACTTCTACCGGCGACAAAGGAGTTTACGGTCACTGTATGCATCCAATGGAAAACACATGGGGTGTTTACCATGAAAATCAGGTGATTGGTTCAAGCAGATACACCGTAGATTCTGCATATGCGTCTGTACTGGATCACATTGACCGACGTTCACCAGTGTCATTTAACATGATGATGCACGAAGACGGCTCTGTTTCTCCTGAATCTTTAGCCGTTCTTCAAGGGCTTAAAACACGTATTGAGGAAGGATCGCCGTGCGGATTCAGTTGTGACGAGTTAAATGATACGGACCCGAAAATTACCAAACTCGGCAGTTGGAATGTTGCAACAAACCGTAATGCCGGAGACTTCAATGATGATGTGTCTTGGACGCAAAATAATGGTGACTCGGTTATCCTGAATTTCAACGGTTCTGGCATCAAGGTGTTTATGCCAACAAGTGGCGGGCAGGGCGATTTTGAAGTGTACCTCGATGGAGTGTCTAAAGGCGTATTTTCTGCATATTCCAGTGGCTACAACCCAATTGTTAATGTCTATGCAATAGAAGGACTGGATAACTCATCTCATACAATCACTCTGACCAAGCGCAGTGGTACGTATATGCAACTGGATAAGTTTGAGGTGTATAACCACGTTACAGTATTGAATGATGACAATGCATCCATTCAATATTTCGGTAGCTGGAATACATCTGAGAATCGTCCTGGGGGTGATTACAACAATGATGTGACGTACACATCTACAGCCGGTGATTATGCACAGTTTTCATTTGATGGAACGGCTGTTTCAATTGTTATGCCGACTTATACGGATTATGCTGACTTTGAGGTTTTTGTTGATAATGTAAGTCAGGGTGTCTTCTCATCTAGTAACTCGGGCAGCGTATATTTACCACAGCGTTCAGTCTTTGAGGTGAAGGGCCTGTCGGCTGGAAACCATACTATCCGGATAGAAAAGGAGAGTGGACAATATCTGCAGATTGACGCGGTTCAGTTTATCGATTCAAGTCAAAAAGTTGTTCGCATAAACAACACCGATTCATCAATTGAATATGCTGGTAGTTGGCAAGTTGCTGGGAACAGAGGCGCGGGTGATTATCAAGATGATGTTTCGTATACCGGTGACGTTGGTGGTAGTGCAAAACTGACATTTTACGGGAAAGGCATACGTATGATTGGCCCGTTCGGCCCAGACCAAGCTATTGCGGATATATATTTAGATAACGTATATCAAGGTGCTCTGAATACCAATTCGTCTGCATATAATTCACAACAGGTCTATTTTGAGTCAGGAACATTGTCTGAAGGCCAGCACACCATTGAGTTTAGAAAATCATCTGGTAATTGGTTGCAACTCGATGCCTTTGATATTGTTCGCTAAGTATCTTGGGATTATTTAAATCTAGAACCAATGTTGTGGTAAAGAAGATATTTTTAAAGCCAACTGGCAGATAGAGAGAAACAAAGGCGGAAGTTGATTTCCGCCTTTGTTATTTCTAAATATTAGGATCCATTGGATGGGGCTGGCCTGTACCGGTTTCAAGATAGTTTTTCAGGCTGTTGCCAAAGAACAGTCCCCATTTGCAATTGCAGTGCATAAAGAACTTGTCGGCTTCCGGCCAACCATGATTGGCAAACTCCAGCGCCACGCCACGTTCGTCCGGCACAATATCAAAGGTGAAATCCTCTGTACCTGCCCATGGTCCTTCTAAACACTTCCATTTTACCTGCTTTCCGGGGGTAAGCCCGGTTATCTCCATATCAACGACATGGTCGCAGTTTTGCCCGAAGTAGAACGTTGCTTTGTTTCCTACCTGGGGTTCGGTCTTGCATTTTGTCCACCAGGATGAAAGCCCCTCTGAGGTGGTCAGTGCACGGTATAGGCTGTCAGCATCAGTTTCAATGACTACGCGGTGAAGAATATCTGCCATGATGTTTCTCCTTTGTCTGTCGGTGAATTGAGTTTTCATGGTTAACCATATGGTTAACTGTTTGGGTAAAGAAAAAGCACCGAAGTGCTTGTATTCAAATTTGTTAACTGTTGCTTAGGCCAGAGTGGCTTCTAAAGAGGCAAGGCAGGTAGTCCAGCCGTGCTTGTGTCCATCATAGGCTTGTTGGTTTGGCAGCTTTTCATGGGTCAACCGAAGCAGGGTACTTGTGCCTTCATCAGTGAATTCAATGGTCACCAGTGTGGTCGCTTCGTGTCCGGCACATCCTTGGCAGCTTTGGCTAGCCAAAACCCAGGTAAAGGCAAGACGCCGGTTTTTTTCCACGTCGATATAGGTACCAAAATGGCGTATTGGTGTGCCATCCGGGCCTTCCTGGACAATTTCATACCGGCCACCGGGCCTGACATCCAGGGTAATCGACGTAACGGGATAACTTGCTGCACCAAACCATTTTTGCATAAGGGTGTCCTGACACCATGCCTCAAAAACACGGCTGACAGATGCCTGGTATCGTCTTTCAAGATTGAGAACTGCATATCCGTTTTGGGTTGATGTGGCATCCATTACCGTTCCTTACTGTCCGTTGTAATAAACGAATCCAATTCATCCAGGCGCTGGTTCCAATACGACTTATAAAATGCCAGCCAGCGGGAAACCTCACTGAGTGGTTCAGCATTCAAAGTGCACCAGTGCTCGCGACCGACAACTGTCCGTTCCATTAAGCCAGCTCGTTCCAGTACTTTCAGGTGCTTGGTGATTGCCGGCTTGCTGATATTAAAAGGTACCGATAGCTCCCGGACGGTGGCCTGACCCTGCATTAGGCGATGAACCATTGCACGCCGTGTCGGGTCAGACAGCGCGGAAAAGATCCGGTCCAGATTTTGTTTTTCATTGTTAACCATAAGGTGAACTTTAGATTAGGGTGCCAACTACTGTCTGTATCACTGATGAGACGTAAAAGGAATGGAGAGGTTCAAGGCTGGTTTGGCATGTTGGCACGTTCTCTTATTGCCACGTTTTTCCGCCATGTTTGGGCGTCAATTGACAGTCGTACGCTATCCCACCATTGGTGCTTAAAATATCGAGCGTCCTTAATTCGTGCTTCTTCCACCAGACCCAGTTGGCGGCAAAGGGCAATGGCTGAACGGTTCTCTCCTATGGTTTCAGCATAAACCCTGCTGACACCGAGGGTTTCAAAACCAAATGCCATCAGTGCATGTGAAGCTTCTTTAGCGTAACCCGTGCCATGAAAACCGCGAACAAGCCCACAGCCCATTGAGGCATTGTTTCCTTCACGCCTGATACCACAGGTACCCACAAATCGGTGGGAAGTTTTTTCTGTGATTGCCAGCTGGTAAGCAGTGCGCGGGTTCTGTTGAGCCTGCTGGATAAACAGATCGACAAGGGAAGCAGCTTTTTCGTCAGAGCAATCTTCTTCGCTGTAGAAACGCTGGTATTTGGCATCCCTGTTCATCGCCAGGTAATCACTCAGGTCACTGGGGAGAAAGTTCCTGAGTATTAAGTTGGGAGTCCACAGCACAAAGTGATCTTGGTCTGGCATGTTACATCCTTGTCAGTTGAGGTTGGACGGAAACAGGGGTATAAAGCGCATCCCCTATTCGTTACGTTAATTGATGTGCCACAAATGAGCAAAAAACCTGATTTGAAAAGTGCCATGCTTCAGCTCATCGGGCAGGTGAAAGATGAATTGCCGCTTTATGAATCCGATACGTTTTATTGCGGGCCTGATAACAACTGTATCGGCTGTCCGAAAAAGCTGATGGAGCTGGTGGATACTGAAGTGTGTTACTGGGAAAGTGCCATCGAACGTGGGATTATTCCCAAGTTTGATGAAATCAGGTTGTTTGGAAAGTTATGTAAAAATGTTCGCCGGGGTCTGGTACGTAATGGAATATTGGATAGCTGAAACCATTCTGCGCCAAGGGCTGTTAATTTTGGAAACTAAGATTGAAGCCATTTCCCGATGAGTAAAGTGGCGTATTTTCCTTTTAAACAGTGAGAACCCAACAAACTAAAGGGCTGGGGGCAAATATGACACCACAAGAACAGGAACTGATTCAGAAACTGGCAGACAAATTGGGTGCCAACCAGGGAAAGGCAAAAGACCCCGAAGCCGAGAAACTCATCACAGACCGAATCGCCTCACAGCCGGATATAGTTTACCGACTGACTCAACTGGCACTGGCGCAGGAAGTGGCGCTTAAAGATATGAAAGACCGCAACGACTACCTGCAGCGTAATGCGGAATATTATAAACAGGAGTCCCAACGCGGCAGTTTCAGCCGTATGTTTGGTGGTGACCGCCAGCCACCACAGCCGCCACAGCCAGCTTATCGACCAAGTGCTTTCGGCGGCTTCATGCAAACAGCTGCTGGTGTCGCTGCGGGTATGGTTGCCGGCAGTGCATTGAGCCACCTGTTCTTTGGCGGTGAACATGAGCAGCCTGTTGTTGAAGACATTACCAATAACACCATCATTGAAGAGCAGCCAGACGGCCAGACTGACGCTCAACAGGATAATGGTTCTGATGCAGCCACTGCTGATGCTGGAAGTTCAGACAGCAGTTTCCTGCAAGGCACCGATTCCTACACCCAGGATTATACCGGTGGCTGGAATCAGGGAACCGGATTTGATGATAACAATGGGTTTGGCGACAGCGGTTTCAGCGATGACTCCGGGTTTGCTAATACAGGCTTTGATGATGATCCAAACCGCTTTGGCGGAGATGACAGCTCATTTGGTGACAGTGGCTTCGGTGGGGATGACTTCGGCGGTTTTGACGACGATACCTTTTAATACGGCCAACATAAAACATAATCGCCGGGATCTTCCCGGCGTTTTTGTACATTGTACCAAGATCATCTTAAGAAGCAGGTTACTGCAATATTTGACTGTCTATCAGTCAAGGTGCTGTTTTAGCGGGATTATTTCACAAAGCTGTCATGGACGTCTTTATTGGATGGTTCTCGGCTGAATTCAGCCATCGGCGTTTCAAAATGATGGAGCATTCTGTAAAGCTCTTCTTTTCGAAGTGGCTTGGTAAGGTAGGCATTCATTCCTGCATCATGCGCCAGTTCATAATCGTCAACGGCGGCGTGGGCTGACAATCCGACAATGATGCAGGCCTGAAGCCTCATACAAGATTCATGGTCCCGTATGAGTTGAGTCATTTCATAACCGTCCATTATCGGCATGGATACATCAGACAGTATCATTTCAGGGCGGTGCTTGCGGTATAGCTCAAATGCTTCATTTCCATTATTGGCAAAGAACAATCTTGCCCCGGTTTTAACCAGAAGGGCTTTTGCCAGAATACGGTTTGACTGAATATCATCGACTATCAATAGGGTCTTGCCTTTTAAATCAGGCGGTTGGGACCACTGCTTGGCGGTTTCAATGTCCTCGCCATTGAAGCTTTTCTCTGCGAGATCAGCCAGCGCCCTTTTTAGCTCCTGGTATTTTACTGGCATTGAAACATGCCGGATTGCACCTTCATTATCGTCTGCCGGCAAATTGGTAACTTTGGAATAAAGGCAAAGCGTGGGTAAATGTTGTTCTTTCGGCAATGAAGATTGTTCGTCAACAATCACTATTTTCACCCGTTTGGCCTTTTCTACTTGGGTAGAAAAAGTTTCAGGGATCAGTGGGGTAGGTGGGTTCACTGCCGCTCCCCAAAAATGAAGTTGCTCTACCAGCGCAGGAGGATACTCCGCAGCGAGACACTCAAGCCAAACTTCCACGCCGTCAAAGAAACTAGGATCCATTGGAACCTGATTGACATTGTCCAGAACCAATTCGAAAAAAAAGCGGCTTCCTTTGTCGGGCTCCGATTCAATTTTTAACTCACTGCCAAAAATATTTACAAGGTTTTTGGTTATCGCGAGACCCAGTCCGGTCCCCTGGTAGCGCCGAGTGTTAGAATTATCAACCTGTTCAAAGCTGTTACCGATAATTGAGATTTTATCCGCAGGGATACCAATTCCTGTGTCTGTAATACTGATGAGGTAACGGGTTTTCTTTTTACTCCTGGTGTGTGGGTGTTTCTGACTTTCTGAAATCTTTAATGTGATGGAGCCTGAGTCGGTAAACTTGACGGCATTACTCAGCAGGTTATTGATAATTTGTCCCAGCCGGACAGGATCACTTTTCACGTTATAGGGCATTGCAGGGTCGATATCGCTGATAACGTTTAGACCTTTTGCCCCTGCGTTGACTGCTGCCATAGACAGACAGTCGTCTGCCAGTTCCCGGAGGTTAAACGCTTTTTTGTCCAGCAACAGTTTCCCAGCTTCGATTTTGGAGAGGTCTAGAATTTCATTGATTAGAAACAGGAGATCCTGGCTGGAGTGGGACAACAGGTTTATGTAGTGACGCTGCTGCTGAGTCAGTTCCGTTTCATTCAGCAAGTCTGCCATACCGACAATGGTGTTCATTGGCGTTCGGATTTCATGGGACATATTGGCAAGAAAGCGAGATTTTGCATGCGTGGCTGCCAGCGCATTTTCGGCAGAAACGCGCAGCTCATTCTGAATACGTTGGCTCTCTGAAATATCGCGGATGATGTAGGCATACCTGTCGATATTTCCCAAGGAATCAGTAATGGGGAAGATGTTGATTTCAGCCTCATACCTCTGCCCCATCCGTTTGGCACAGGTAAGTGTAAGGGTGCGGGCTTCTGGTGCATCACTGTTGAAGTGAAGTGCTTCCAGGTTTTCACTGCTTGTGTCTGGGGATAATAGTACCGAGCCCGGCGTATTGTCTTTTACTGCTGATAAAGCGTAGCCTGTCAGCGTTGCCAAAGCCTGGTTAGCCCACAAAATCCTGTCATTACAGTCTGCGATAAGAAAGGCTTCCTGAGTTTGCTCAACCAGCTGTACAAGTTGGGTGTGTTGCAGTGACAGACTGAGGTAGCGCTGTTTTTCTTCGATAATAGACTGGTACGACTCGGCAAGAGACGTCGACATGCGGTTAAATTCTGAAGATACTTCAGCAAGCTCATCGGAGCCTGATATGTCTACAGTGGTTCCGGGGCCATGCTTTTTTATTTGGGATGCAGCATTTTGCAGCTGGTAAAGGCGGTTGGTTAAGTAATTGCCAAGTAAAAGGGAAAAGAGCGCAACCAATACCACTTCAACAGCTGCAACCGAGTAGCTGTAGCGTCTGGCTTCTTCCATCAATGTTCCCAAGCGGCTGACATTGATACCCAGTTCAACTCGCCCAAAGTTAATTCCATCGAGCACTACGTGGGCATAAGTGTCATATACACCATCTGAACTTTCCGACGGCTCCTCGTCATAGTTGATTGTCTGCCCGGCACTGTTGCGGTCTCCGCCCTCTGCCAGGGTCATATTGGTATTGTCTACAAAACGGAGATAGTCGATATCGTTGCTTGAGATAGCTTCGTCAACAAAAGATTGCAGGTTGGCAAGGTCAGTTGATATCACTTCATCACGGGCGGCATTGGCGAAAGCCTTGGCCAGGCGTTGGCTGCCCTCAGCCAGGCGTGTGTTGTTTGAGTCCTGAAGCCAGTTGAGCCCGGATAAAATCAGGATCGCGAGAACTACCAGCTCAATAATCGCAACACCTAATATGGTTTTTAACCGGAATGACATTCAATAGCTCCCAGAATATAAGGGGATATGCACATGTTTAACTATAGTCCAAGTGTTACGTTTATTAGCCAACCGACTCGCATGTAACCTAATTGTCCTCACACTCCGCACTTTTGGTATTGACAATGTTGCGAATCGCAACAAATATCAGTTGTGTATCGCAACATGTGGAGAGTGATATGACACCCGAAAACCTTCGTGAACTTTCCCGGCTATTAGTGAGGCAACTGGGACTGCTGGATAACTATTGCGGGGATATGTTACTGACACCGGTTCAGGCACATACCATGATTGAACTGGAACCTGAACCCATGACGGTCAGCGAAATGTCCTTACGCCTTAATGTCGATAAATCCAACGCCAGTAGGACACTGGCCACTTTGCTAAATCAGGGAGTTGTGGAATCTGTACCTCATCCGACGGATGGCAGGAGCATGGTTTTCCGGCTGACGGATGCCGGCAGGGAAAAATTGAAAGTACTGCACTGCCAGCTCAATGGTCAGGTTCAGGCATTTATGGAACAGCTTGAAGCTGATGAACAGGCTGCGCTGGAAAGCAGCCTTAGGCGTTATATTCGGGCGATGCAGGTTGTTCCCAGGCAATCCGGCTACACTTTCCGTGAACTGACGGCCCTTGATAATGCCTCTGTTGCCGCAGTAATTCGCCGAGTCTCTGCTGAGTATGGTTTAACGGGTGAATGTGGGTACGGGGTTACGGATCCGTTCCTTGACAGGTTGAGCGAAGTCTATGCTCCGGACAATTGTGAATACTGGGTGATTGAGCGTGAATATCGCGTACTGGGCGGCGGTGGAATTGCTCCGCTAAAGGGGGAAGAGGAACTGGCTGAGTTGCAGAAAATGTATTTCTTACCAGAGTTAAGGGGAAGGGGATTTGCCAGAAAGCTTGCTGTAAAGGCTCTTGCCTTTGCACGGTTGAAGGGTTACCGGGGTTGTTATCTGGAAACGACGGCAAACCTGACAGAAGCTATTGCTCTGTATGAGAGCTTGGGTTTTGAGCGACTTAGCAATTCGATGGGTGATACAGGCCACGATGCCTGTGAGGTATGCATGATTAAATGGTTTTAGTATTGCCCCAAACGGCAATAATCTTGCCGTTTGGTAAATGACCTTGGATATGTTATTTGAAGCCTTTCACGTGGGCTTCCATTTCTTCGCCGATTTGCTTGCGCATCTCCATTAATTTGACAGCGGATTCGCGAAGGTGAATGTCTTCTTCGGTCTGCGGTACCCATTCAGGCACATCCGTGGGTTTACCATGCTCATCCACGGCAACCATGATAACGATACAGTGCGTGGTTAAGCGACGTTCCAATTTTGTCGGCTCAGATGCCTGGACATCAATAGCGATATGCATGGAAGAGCGGCCGGTGTAAATCACTTTGGCGCTGACTTCTACCAGGTTGCCAACGTGAATCGGTTTCACGAAGCGGATACCACCGGCATAGGCAGTTATACAATACTTCCCGCTCCAGCCTGCAGCACAGGCATATGCTGCCAGGTCAATCCATTTCATGACGGCTCCGCCGTGTACTTTGCCCCCAAAATTCACGTCGCCGGGCTCAGCTAAAAAGCGCAGGGTTACTTCACGTTGCATCCTTGTCTCACTTCTATTTGTTGTGTTTGCTTTTTAAGCATATACGAGCGCGCTGATAAGTTACATGTTTAGCAGCAGACCTAAGTTTTAAGGATGTTCTTCGTCGATACTTCTGATCGGTTTTGCCGGAGAGCCTACGCAAACAGTATTTGAAGGCAAGTCTCTTACTACGACGCTGCCGGCACCTATCACAACATTATCGCCAATAGTGACGCCGGGGCAGACAGTGACATTTGCGCCGAACCAGACATTGTCTCCGACTGTTATAGCCAGCGCGTATTCCTCTCCTGCCGCACGTTTTTGTGGGTTTATCGGATGAGTTGCCGTTGAGATAACCACACCGGGGGCCAAAAGGCAGTCACTGCCGAAAGTAACCGGGGCAGCATCCAGAATGGTGCAGCCATGGTTTGCATAAAATCCGTTACCTGCCTTGATGTTATATCCGTAATCGCAATTAAACGGTGATTCGATCCAGGCTGTACCTTCAAGATCCAGGAGATTGCTGACAATACTGGCGCGAGTCTGACGGTCGGATGGGAGTGTCTGGTTTAGCTGGAAACACAGATCCTTAGCCATTTCGCGATCCCGGGTTAAAACGTCGTCCCATGGTTGGTAGATCTGACCCGAAATCATTTTTTCTTTTTCAGTCATCGGTTTTAATGTGAGTTGTAAAATAGCTACTAAGTATGCAGAGTTTGACTTGTACGTACTGAGAGCAGATGCAAAAAAGCTATCTCCAGTATTGGGAGATAGCTGAGGCTATACTGCACCTTGCGGATTTTTTGTGCAGCCAGGTGTGAAATCTGACTGAAACCGGATTATTGCTCGGCAATCTTTTTGAGGTTTTCCAAACCCACGTTATATAAGCCAGTCACCGCTGATATGGCCGCCTTATCATTCAGGTTTTCAGGTGGGTTATTGTTTGGGTCTCCTCGGTAAAATGCTCCAGCCCATGTGACTTTACTTTTACCCTCACCAAGAGACTTTACCGAGATAGTGGACTGGTAGTTCGTCACTGGAAGCAAGGTAATATCACCTTTGGTGATACGGTACTTCAGGCTCATTTTTTCGGGCTTGTATGCTTTCAGCTTTTCGGTAATGGATTTATCACCTACGGTAACAACACGAAGAGCCCCGGTTTTAGTAGGCTCCCCTTCAATAACTTCTGTCTTGGTCACAGGAGGCAACCAAGTGTGAAGTTTGTCGTAGGCCCCAACGATCGCCCAGACCTTTTCTGCAGGTGCGTTGATCTCAATGCTTTCTGATACTTTCTGCCGTGTTGGCCCATGGGCATAGACCGAGGCAGCGAACAGAAAGGTAAGAAAGAAAAGCCATAAAGAAAAATTAAAGATAATCTGCCGTGTAGGTTTTAACCTGACAGTCTTCACTCGAATATGTTGCCTGTAATTTTGCATGGGTCTGTCCCTGTTCAATTCCTTTTTACAGGGTATAGATTAAAGGGATAACGGTGAGATTCAGAAGTGCAGGGCTGCAAAAATGAATTGCAGCCATGGTTGGAAAGACTTAATTATAAATTGAAAAACCGCAAAAACGCTGACAATTTTATCGATTCACCCTTCATAATTGCCTGTTGAAACCGGACAGTTGTCCCTGGTTTCGCCTGAGCCAATTTTGACTGAGCCAATCGGGTGACGCATCCGATTTTAGGGTATCCCCCAAGAGTCTGGCGATCATTCATCAACACAATAGGTTGGCCGTCTGCCGGGATTTGAATAGAGCCAGGGGCAATGCCTTCAGAGATAATGCCCTTAAGTTTCGATTTTATAGCGGGCCCGGATAACCTTATTCCCATGCGGTCACTTTGCTGGGTGATTTCATACTCACTATTGAAGAACTGCTCAACCGATGAACTGGAAAAACTGTCAAATTGATAGGAAGGGATAACCCCTACAGACAGGGTATCTGGATAGTCTGGGATATACGTTTTCGGTACCGAATACAGGTGTGTTTTTTTGCATTTGTGCCGTACAGGGATTTTGTCTCCTGCTTGAATTTTGTTTCCGGTGCCTAGCTTTTCACCTAGTACGGGCAGTCCGCCTAACCCATTACGGACGACAGTGGCTTTACTGCCAAGGAAATCTGGTGCCTGAATGCCGCCGGCTACGGCAAGGTAAGCCCGCAACCCGGATTGTGCAAAGCCAAGTTGTAACGTCTGTCCCTGCTTTAAATTGAACGCTCTCCAGTGGGGCTGTGGATAGCCGTCAATCCGGGGTTGTGTATCTGCACCGGTCAGTGCCACTGTGATGTCTGTCATGGCACGAAAAGAAGCATTTCCCATCATTATTTCCAGGCAGGCGGCGTCTGCTTTGTTGCCAAGTAATTTATTGGCCCAACAAAATGCATGAAGATCCACAGGGCCGCCACTGCTAAGCCCGAGATGCCCGACACCAAAGCGCCCTGGGTCCTGAATCAGGGTGAAAAGGCCAGGGTTGATTACTTCCAGTCCAAACACAGTTGTCCTCCAGCGCGCAAAAAAGTCTCCTTGTTGATGGGTTTAAAACAGATTTTGTCTCCAGCCTGAAAGGGCATCATCGGCTCACGTAGAGGGTCAAACAGGCTGACGGGGCTGTTACCAATAATCTGCCAGCCTCCGGGGGATTGTGTTGGGTAAACCGCAGTTTGTGTATCGGCAATCCCAACGCTGCCGGCGGGAATCTGGACCCTTGGTGTAGTGTGTCGAGGGCTGGCAATACGCGCATCCACGGGCGCGAGAAAGGCAAATCCCGGCGCAAAACCAATGGCGCAAACTGTGTAGACAGTTGAAGAATGGATTTTAATAACATCATCGACAGACATGCCTTTGGATTTTGCCAAAAGTGGCAAGTCCGGGCCGGTTTCAGGAGCATAGTAAACGGGTAGGGTAATCAATTTACCTGCTGAAGAGGTGATTTCTGCGTCTCGGTTAGCCAGGGTTTCCCGAAGGGATTTGGTCAATGAAGCCGCATCTGTTTTCAGGGGATGAAACTCTATTAACACTGATGTATATGAAGGGACCACTTCCCGCAGCATATTCCCGAAACGGCGTCGAATCAGTTCACTGGCAGCGCCTATTTCCTCAGCCAGCTGGGTATCAATTTTCTCACCAAAATAGACGATAAGATGAGTTTCAGAAACTTGTGAAATTTTGGGGTTCATGGAGTAAGTGCTTTTGATAAGGCTTTAACGGTTGCGACGGATTCTGGGTTGTCACCATGGACACAGACAGTATCGGCATTTAACACCAATTTGCTGCCATCGAGAGCTGTTACGTATCCATGTTTGGCCAGAGTGGTGACCTGATCGATGATCTGTTTTGAATCATGGTAAACCGAGCCTGGTTGACTACGAGGGGACAGTTTACCTTCATGTGTATAGGCGCGGTCTGCAAAGGCTTCCAGCAGGATGGATACTCCCTTTGCTCTGGCAACGGCCTGGTATTGGCTGTTGTCTGCAGTCGCAAGGATCATCAGAGACGGATTTCCCGAGAGGGAAGACACTCCGGTAACAACTGCTTCGAACACCGTTTTGTCAGCCATCATGTCGTTATAAAGTGCACCATGGGGTTTAACATATTCCACTTTACCGCCGTACAGGCTGCACACTCCCTGTAACGCACCGACTTGATACGCTACCAAGTGGGAAATTTCGCTTTGACTGTGTGGAACACTACGGCGACCAAACCCCTTTTTGTCTTCATACCCAGGATGGGCTCCGATCGTGACATTGTTTTGGATTGCTTTTTTCACTGTAGCTGCCATGACGTCAGGGTCTGATGCATGGAAACCGCAGGCGATGTTCGCCATGTCAATCCATGGCATTACTTGGTCATCCAGCCCCATCGTCCAGATACCAAAGCTCTCTCCCATGTCACAGTTCAACTTCATCGACTTGTTCCTTGTCCTACTGCTTGTTCCTCCTGGCCGAAATTTGGAAGGCAGGAGAGGTCAAAATTTGATCTAAAGATATATCGAATACAAATTGCGTGCAAAATGTTTTTAAAATGTTGCCAAAAGGTTTCTGTCGGTATAGGTTTTAAACAACCAGTCGATCGGCTGGGAAAAATTGCGACATGTTTCACGATTAAAACCATTCACAGGACGTCGGCAAAAGGTGTCCCCTTTTTGCCAGGAAATAAGGATTGAACATCATGAAACCGTTACTGAAAAAGGCAGTGGTTGCCTTAATCGCCTTGTCCAGCACCAGCGTATACGCAGCAACTCGCTGGGATATGGCGACTCCTTACGTTGATGCAACGCACCACACTCAAAACATCAGGCAGTTTGCCGAGGATGTAAAAACCGCCACCAAGGGTGAATTGGAAATTGTTGTCCACGCAGGCGCGTCCCTTATTAAGCACAAAGAAATTCCTCGTGCAGTCAGAACTCAACAGGTTCCTATTGGGGAAATGTTCATCGGGATTCTGGGGAACAGTGACCCTGTGTTTAAGCTGGATAACCTGCCATTTCTTGCCACCGATTTTGACCAGGCGAAAAAGCTTTACGCTGCATCCAAACCCACCCTTGAAAAGAAGCTGAGCAAAGAAGGAATGATGTTGCTGTATACCGTGCCTTGGCCTCCTCAAGGGATTTACAGCAAGGCACCTGTTAACAGCGTGGACGACATCAAGGGAGCCAAAATGCGCGCATACAGTTCAACGCTGTCCCGTCTGGCTGTCTTGTTAGATGCGGCTCCAACGACTGTTCAAACGGTGGAAATCCCTCAGGCTTTTTCAACTGGCATCATCGATATGATGATCACCTCACCTACAACTGGCGTGAGCAGCCAGTCTTGGGATTATGTGAAGCACTATACCGATGTACAGGCATGGATCCCTAAAAACATGGTTGTTGTTAACAAACGCGCATTCAAGCGACTGGATAAAGATGTTCAGGATGCGCTTTTGAAAGCCGCAGCCGATGCAGAAGCGCGTGGTTGGGAGATGGCAGAAAGTGAAACTGTCACTAAAACACAGGCGTTGGCGGATAACGGGATGAATGTTGCCAAGCCAAGTGCAGCACTAATGAACTCACTAATAGAAGTCGGTTCTGTGATGGCTGGGGAGTGGGCGGAAGAAGCGGGTTCTGAAGGCATGGAAATTATTGATGCCTACAAAAACCGGTAACCGTACGTCTATCAGTATTAAGAAGTAAAGGAGCATCCCTATGCGCGCTTTGTTGGAAGGGTTGTATCGTGGTGCCGGCATTCTGTCGGGAATCTGTATTGTCAGCATTTGCCTGATTATTCTGGCCCGGGTAATCGGGCGCTGGCTGGGAATTGTGGTTCCATCAAGCGATGATTTTGCCGGGTACCTGCTGGCTGCTGCGAGTTTTCTGGCGCTGGCCTATACCTTCCGGCAAGGCGGGCATATCCGGGTTAGTTTGTTTACATCACGCTTGGCTGAAACGTCGGTGATAAAGGTCGAGCGTGGGGTACTCCTTGTCGCTTCCGTTTTGGTGGTTTATCTGGCCTATCAGCTCGGGTTTATGGTCTGGGAGTCCTGGGATTTTGAGGAAGTAACGTCTGGTTATGTCCCGATGCCGCTTTGGTTTGTGCAACTGCCCATGGCGGTCGGAATGGTTGTTTTCGCCATTGCTGTTATTGATCAAACCTTATGTCATTTTCTCTATGGCACACGGATTCCTAAATCGGAAGAAGAGTCACTTGCAGAAAGCCAGAAAATTGAACTTGATAATGTAGTTCCCAATAGCCGGGGGACAACGCATGAATGAGATGCTGATTGGTGTCGTTCTCCTCGTAATGCTTTTTGCGGTACTTGCCAGCGGCCTGTGGGTAGCACTGTCTCTGGTGATTGTTGCCATCGCTGGGATGGTGTTACTCGGCAATGATGCGTTTGGGCTGATTTACGCAACGTCAACCTGGGGGGCGGTTTCAGATTGGTCGCTTGCTGCCCTTCCGTTATTTATCTGGATGGGTGAAATTCTGTTCAGAACCCGTCTTTCAAAAGACCTGTTTGAGGGGCTGACGCCATGGTTGGGTCGGGTACCCGGAAGGTTGCTTCATGTGAATATTCTGAGCTGCGGAATGTTTGCTGCGGTGTCGGGATCTTCTGCCGCGACTGCTGCGACCATTGGCCGAATGACACTGCCAGAACTGAAAAAACAGGGCTATAACGACAGGATGTCTATTGCCACGTTGGCCGGCTCTGGGACGCTGGGACTGCTAATTCCTCCTTCGATCATACTTATTGTTTACGGTGTTGCTGCAGAAGTCTCCATAGGCCGACTGTTTATTGCCGGCGCGATACCAGGGTTGATGCTGGTGATGCTGTTCATGGGTTACACCATGCTGTGGTCGGTGATGAACCGTGGAGCTATGCCGGAACAAGGACCTGAATATTCCTGGAATGAAAAACTCAGGGCGCTGTTACGTCTGATCCCGGTCGGGATGCTGGTTTTGTTTGTTTTGGGCTCAATTTATGGCGGTTTGACGACGCCGACAGAGGCTGCTGCATTTGGTGTGTTGGGTGCCCTTGTGCTGGCGTTTGCCAGTGGGTCTTTGAATTGGTTGAGCTTCAGTGAAAGTCTGATGGGTGCAGTCAAAACATCCTGCATGATCATTTTGATTCTGGCTGGTGCTGCGTTTTTGACGGTAGCCATGGGTTTTATTGGCTTACCCCGGATGCTGGCCGAGGAAATTGCAGCCTTACAGCTTTCACCCTATATGCTGCTTTTTTTCCTTACCTTCCTATTCGTTATTCTGGGGTGCTTTTTAGACGGTATTTCGGTTGTTGTGCTAACCACATCAGTTGTCCTCCCTATGGTTACGCAGGCAGGCATTGACCCACTTTGGTTCGGCATTTACATCGTGTTGGTAGTGGAAATGTCACAAATCACCCCCCCGGTGGGCTTTAATCTTTTCGTCATTCAAAGTCTTACCGGGCGAGATATTCTGTTTATTGCCAAAGCGGCATTGCCGTTTTTCTTCCTGCTGATGTTTGCGGTACTGTTAGTGACCGTCTGGCCGGGAATTGTTACCTGGCTGCCAACTACCATGACCGCCGGATGAGAATTTGGGAAAGATATAAAGATGGACAATAAAGAAAATTCCGCCTCGCATTTGCCCATTGTGTCATCGGCTCACCTTGCCAGTGAAAACGCGATGACACTCAGTGAATTCGAGTATGCCCTTACCATGGTAAACAACGCCTTTCAGCGTTGGATGCAATCTTGCAGTGCGACGTCAGGTATTCCTGAACTCAGTTCGCTGGATATTCTTGTGGTACACAATATCCATCACAGGGACAGAGCAAAACGTATTGCCGATGTGGCTTTTATGCTGAATATCGAAGACCTTCACAATGTGTCTTATTCAGTGAGAAAGCTGGTTAAGCGTAATTTGGTGGAGGGTACCAGACAGGGAAAAGATACCTATTACCAGGTGACTGATGAAGGCAGGGAATTTTGCAAAAACTACCGGGATATCCGGGAGCAATGCCTTGTTGAAGTGTTGTCAAAAATGAACATGCACGATCAACTGGGTGAAATGGCAACGCTAATGCGAACGCTTTCCGGTTTTTATGATCAGGCATCAAGGGCAGCACGGTCTTTGTAAGCAGAAAAAAAGCCGTGAAGTTGGAGAGCTTCACGGCTAAGGTGCCTTTATCAAGGCAGTTGCAAGAGCAAACGGTTGGTTATCTTACAAATCTTGCGTTCGCCCAGTCGGCATGGTCAAACCCACCCCCATCCTGTGCATTTTCTACTTCCAGAACGACCTGACGGGAGTCTGAGGACAACGGTACTGAAATTGGAACCCCTTGGTGTGTACCTCGGAGCACCTGACTTCTGTAAAGGCGTGTGCCATCAACGACTACGTTGAATACCACCGATCCTTGGTTTCCTGCACTGTCATCAATTCCTATCACTGCTTCAAAATATCTGAAGCTGAGTCCATCGATATTGTATGTAATGGAAGAAACCGAATGTGTACCCAGTCCTTTTTCATACCCGACGTTAGCGATGCGGATTTGGCTGCCATCTCCTTGCTGTTTTTGACCGACATTCTGGTCTTTTTCTATCGGTCCCCATCCGTTGGTCGATGAGATTTCCTGCATATCACTGGCGTATACGTACGGCTTTTGGCGCAACTTAGCATCCGCCCAGTCGGCGTGGTCATAGCTACCCCCATCCGACGTGGGTAAAACCTTCAATGTAAGTTCAGTGTTCACATCAGTGAGCGGAATGTTCACGGGTGTTCCATCATCCCTGCCGGTCATCACCGGGCTTTGATATACAAGCTTGCTGTCGACGTACACTTCAAAAACAACAGAACCTCTGTTTCCTGCACTGTCATCGACACCTATCACGGCAGAGAATGCACTGTAATATTTACCTGCAAGATCATAGGTGATCTCTGAGGTTGAGTGCGTTCCCAGGCCTTTGGAATACTGGGTTCCATTGATAGTAATGATGCCGCCATCATTGGCCTGTTTTTGTCCGACACTCTGATCTTTTTCAACAGGCCCCCAGCCATTGGTGGATGACACTTCAGGCAAGTCACTAAGGTAGACATGACGCTGAATCCTTAGTTTTGCATCACCCCAGTTGGTGTGGTCGAAGGCCTTGCCATCAGAGGTTGGCAATGTCACCAGTTTCAATTGTGCATGCAGTGGTGAGATAGGAATGGTGATGTGCAGTAAGTTGTCCGACCCCCTCAATACGGGGCTTACATAGACACGTTGTCCATCCAGGTGCACCTCGTAAACTGCTGAGCCGCCGTTTCCGGCTCCGTCATCCAATCCAATATAAGAACTGAATTGGTCAACATAGAGGTCAGTCAGGTCATATGTCACTTCAGAGGCTGCATGTGCACCTATTCCCTTGGTGAACGTTTGTCCGTCTATGGTGAGGGGACGACCGTCATTGCTTCCTGTCCCTCCAACGCTTTGGTCAAATTCAACCGGTCCATAGCCATTGCTGCTGGTAACGGGCGTTATATCACTGACAAAGATGAACTCGCTGCCCGTGGATTCTGGGAGTGGGTTACCCTCATACTCAATCTGTTGGAGGTAAGACTCGACATCTAGTCGTTCTGCAGAATCAGAAATATAGTGAACCCCTCCAGTTTGAAGTACGGCATTCAGTGTTGCTGCCTGGCCATTGTGGAAATAAGGTGCTGAATCCATAAGCCCGATAAGCGTTGGTGTTTTGAATCCCTTGCCTGACAAAGATTGGCCAATTCCCAAGCCAGAAGATGGTTGGATAGTGCCTACATCATGACGTTTCATGTCGGTAAAGGCTGGCCCGCTGTGGCAGCTATTACAGCCCTTGGATTCGAACAATGCTTTTCCTCGACGAGCATAAGCTCCTAGTGAGCCGTCCTGACGTCTTTTGTAACTGCCGGGGTATTCACTCAGGCTGGAAACGTACAATGCCAGATTATCCAGTTCTGAACTCAGACCAGACTTGGGCGAGCCCAGAGGGTTTTCGGTATTTTCAAATATCTGATCGGGTAGAAAGCCTCTTCCTCCAAATCCATGGCGAATATCATTCTCAAAATCCTGGATTTCATCGAAGTTGGCTGTCCAGTGAACGTTGCCGTTTCCTGTGCCTGAACGACCAAGTAACGACAATGTATTTCGCAGTCCTTCACCACGGTCGGTAAAATCCCAGACACGGCCATCAGAGTCGCCGTCAGCGTGACAACTGGCGCATGATAGGTAGCCGTCAGTTGCCATTCTCGCATCTTCCGCGTTGTGGAAAATACGTTTCCCAGCCAGAACTGCAGCATTCATCTTTTCTGTTTCGACCGTTTTCAGGTTCGCAACTTCTACGACTTCTCCTTTGTCAGGTTGTTCAAATGCACTGACATCAAAAACCTTGACACTGCGTGACAGAAAGCCGTGAACAAACAGGAATTTTCCAGATCTGACTAAACCTATTGGTGCATCACCAGTACGATTGAGCTGCAAGGCGATGTTATTGTTGTAGGCATCTCGTACTTCGATTCTGTTGCTGCCTTCCAATGCAGTGTAGATATAGTCCCCAGCACGGCTAAATACGGCTGCTTTGGGTTGCGAAGCGTTATCGAAATCAATTTGCTTGTTAAAGGCTTCTCGCCTAGTTTGGAGATTGATTGGACTTAGGATGGCACGGACAGTGCTGTCAAATGTAAGTTTGCTGTCTGGGTCATTCTCGTTGAATGGACCGCGGTCGACATTTACTTTGTTAGCTGGCACCCAAGCCCAGTTCCCGTCAGGTGAGATGGTAATACTGTTGAGATAATTCGGAAGCCCCCTCGAACGGTCCGGGCCATCAACAGTAATAGTGTCTTTGCCGAGTCGAATGACTTGGGAACTGAAAAGATCAATGTCTACTGCAATAACTCTGGCGTGATCCTGAGGAGATTTAAACCGGGTGACAAAAACCGTGTCCGAATTGCTGTCAACGGCAACTCCTCGCGCGGAGTGACCGACATTGCGAGATTGCAGGATACTTCCGCTAAGCGGATCCATTTTTAGGAGCCGGCCGGAAGATTGCAGCGTAACAAATGCATGGCTCTCATCTGGGCTGAATACAACACCATAAGGTTGAGATGCCCGTGGCAGTGATACAGTCTGTACGATAAGTCCGTTTGTTGGGTTGAGGATACTGATGGAATCCGAACCCTGGTTGACCACCCATATCCGACCGTCAGGTGCCCGTGCCAGTGTTCTCGGTTTTTTGCCGACCGGGGATTCCCAAATCTTATTGAACGGGGCATAAGCGGAAAATGCCGTGACAGAACCATTGTCTTCATTTGCTGTGTAGATGCGATTTCCTGTCGAAATAATTGAAGACGCAGTAGTGGGTTGAGTAGGCGTTACCGGAGTAATGGCAGTAACAGCCAGAGAATCGGTTGATGTTAACTGGTTCTCTCGGATGGTCACGATAGGTTGCCAGTGACCGGGGCTGGCATAGGTATGCTGAACTTGACCATTGGTAGAAAACGGTGTTGAAGGAGTGCCGTCACCAAAATCCCAGGAGTATTCAACCGTACCACCCAGGATGGGTTGCGCAGAGGCATTTAAAACCAAAGGTTGTGCCACCTCAACCATAGTGCTTTGTGTGAGCGATACATCGTGACCGGAGACAGTGCCGGTAGCAAAGTTAAAACGGTATTCCGGCATCGGGTTTCCGGAAAAATCTTTGATTCCTGAAGCGATGACCTGATAAATCGAATTCTGTTTGAGCGGCTGATCAGGGCTGAAATGTACAAACGCTCTGTTTACACTGTAGGTACCGCTAAGTTGCTGTCCTCCTGGAAACTCTTTTACAACAAAAGTTTGATTGTTGACGGATTCCAGCAAGATGCTGTCTGACATGGCAAGGCCGACACGTGCCGTTACGGGTACACGAGTGCTGTCTTGTTCAGGGTAGGTATAAAAAACTGACGGTGGATTTGTATCAGGTTGAGCTTCGTGAGCCATAAAGCCACTGCCGGAACCGTGGTCGTTACCCACCCAAATCAGATTGCCAAAGGGATAGGATTGCCCGTGATCCGGCGTAATAGAAGGGTCAAGTTGCAATACACCTCGTCCGATTTCACGGATATTTGATTTGTCAGCAACGTCCAACGTCCCGACATCAAACCGGTTACCCATGATGAGTTTTTCGTCCTGGTGCGAACAGTAGGTGTTGAGGAAGCCTGTAACCTTGTCACTGACCAATGACATCGGCGTAGTCGTCGTGTCGTACACAATCAGGCTGTCTGATGCCGCGCGGGCTCCAAAATAGGAATATTTACCATCCCAGCAAGAGGTGTAATACACAAACGGGAGATTAGGGACGGTTTTCTCTAACACTGGATTCAGCGGATCATCGATATTCAGAATAGAGAATCCACCACGGTTGTTACGGCTGGAAATGTGCAGTTTGTTCCCGAAAGCACGCACTTTCCCGACCAAGAACCCACCGAGCTGGCTTGTGGGGATGGTCTTGACGTGCACAGGGTTTGTAATGTCTGTGGTGTCTACAATCGAAATGCCTGATGTTCCCCGGGCTACATAAAGGTAGGGTGCTTGCCAGGATACGTGCCAGGGAATATTCCCATATCCGGCCTGAACAATGTCGTCCAAGGCGAGCTTACTGACCTGAACAGGATTGAAAATGTCAGACCAATCCCAGATCTCAATGCCCCTCACATTGTGAATAGCAACCAGAGAATCCCCGCTGAGACCGTAAGAATGAACCTCAGAAAAATCTATTGTCCTTAACCTGTCGCTGGAGCGATCTGCGGTAAATAAATCTGGCTCGTAAATCCGATTCACCAAAGATAAATCCCGAGGGTTTGATGAATCCAAAACGAACCAGCCACCGGGTATTTGCCCGCTATCGGGAGCAAAAACACCAATAATATAGCCATTTAACATGGTGACGCCGTTAGTACCATACCTCAGACGTCCGGGATAATCCTTCGGTAGAAATTCATGTTCATTATTGTCAACGAGTTGAGATACCTGTGTGAACACCTCGTTTTGTGCAAATTGAATCTGACCCAATCCGGGCCCTTGCCCGGAATAGGATGATGACGAGAAAATAAATAAACACATGATGAAATAAAATTTCATCCATTTGTTTTTTCGAGTGTCAGTACTACTCATTTCGACCTCCATTCTGCTTTGAAAAATATTGGGCTTCTAAGCAGATGCGAATGGATCAGGGTCAGCATCTAAAATTTAAATAGTATTGGTAATTAAAGTTTTTCGCAGCGATTGATAATTAAATCTTTCATGATGTTATTATTTACTTCGTCTAGAAATGTTTTTACGTGTTCAGACGCAATATGTTGTTCTATTGCTTTCTGTGACTCCCATATTTCGTACATAATGTACTTTCCTGGTTTTTCAACATCTTTATGCAAATCATACTGAATACAGCCTGGCTCTTTTCTGGTAGGGGCCATTACAGTAAAGATACTTTTTTCTAACTCTTTTTCTTTTCCGGGATGTGCGATAATGTCCGCAATAAGATAAATCATAATTACACCCTGTATTTAGCTTACTTGTTTTCTAATACGATCTTTCCAATGTGATTGTTCAATTCTAATATTCGGTGTGCACGGTTAACTTCACTAAATGGTAATACTTCATGAATAAGCGGTTTTAACGCACCTTGATCAAAGAATCGAGCCACTTCAGACAATAGGAGACCATGGTGTGCTCGTTTCTCTCCCGTCAGCAAAGGGAGCAGCATCAAAACAAAATGGAGAGTCAGGGACTTTGCGTGCATGAGTTTTAAGTTTTGCATTCGTGGGTTAACTGCAACCACTTCTCCCCACACTTTAACCGCTTCGAGAGAACGATCGATATTGTCGTCTCCTACTGTGTCGTAAACTATGTCGAAACCTTTCCCATCAGTAAGTCTGGCAACGTAACTGTCTACAGTTTCAGTTTTATAGTTGATGATGTTGTCGGCACCTAACTGTGTGGCGACCTTCGCTTTGATGTCATCAGATACAGTTGTAGATACAGTAGCGCCGCGCAACTTGGCAAGTTGAATAGCCATGTGTCCCACGCCACCGGTACCTGCATGAATAAGAATGTGTTCTCCTTCCTGAATATTGGCTTTATCGTAAATACATTCCCACGCAGTTATGGTAACTAATGGAAGGGCAGCAGCCTGCGCAAAACTGGCAGTTGCTGGCATATGGGCGAGCAGATCAGCGTCTGCCAGCATAACGTCTGCCAGGGCTCCTTGAATTGGTCCGTCTGGACCCATCAGCCCACCGGCACAACCGTAGACTTTGTCTCCTTTACGAAATTTTGTCACTCCTTGACCAACCTCAAGAACAACACCGGATACATCCATATGCATCACTGCAGGAGTTGGAGTATTGATACCGAGATCTGCTCTCAGCATTTTATTATCAACCGGGTTTAAGCTGGTGGCTTTTACCTGAATTAAAACATGTCCAGGTTTTAACTTTGGTTCTGCTATATTGGCTTGTTGGAAATTTGCGGCTTCACTGTATTCATTCACTATATAGGCTTTCATTTTTGTTCCTTGTTAATTATTGTCCTTCATAGGCATAATAACTATTAAGGATATATGTGGAAAGTACGCAGAAATAAGTGCTATAGTGCTAAAAAGGATACTATTGGAGATAGTTGAATGAAAAATCGGGAAAAAGATTTTTACTCTAAACCTTACGGATGTTCCGTGCAGGCAACTTTATCTGTAATAGGGGGTAGGTGGAAACCCGTCATACTGTTTCATTTATTAGATTCGGATGTCCTCAGATTTGGTCAATTGAAATCAAAGATTGAATCAATTACACAAAGAATGCTGACGAGTCAGTTAAGGGAATTGGAAGCTGATGGCGTGATTGAAAGAAAAGTTTATCCTGAGGTCCCACCGAAGGTGGAATATCGTTTAACTGACTATGGATTGTCATTGAAGCCTATTTTGGTAGAAATGAAGGAGTGGGGTGCAAATCATATGAAACACATAAATACAATAAATGGAGAATAAGCCGGAGTGTTTTCAAACCGGCTTTTTTCGAATGTATATTAAGAATTAATCAATTCCCTATATGCCTGCACATAGGGTTGATAGGCTTTATGAATATCATTCCTTGGTTGATACATTCTTTTTATCTTACACATTTTTGCAATGGCTTCTTCAAAGCCGTCAAATAAGCCTGCTGAAACACCTGCAGTAACCGCTGTACCTACCGCTGTGGCCTCCTTGTTCTCCATTTCCAGATACGGGACGTTCAGGATGTCTGCTTTCATCTGGTTCCAGAGCGGATTGTTTGCCATTCCGCTGACACCACGAAGCTCTTTGATTTCACATCCTATATCCGATGTCAGTTCGCCAAAGGTCAGGCTCAAATCGTATACCAGAGACTCAAGGAAAGCGCGGTACATATGAGCTCGTCGATGCCCCCAATTCAAGCCAACGAAACTGCCGGATGTGACATTGGGATCCGGTGGACAGGCTCTGCCGCCAAAGTGAGGATTGCAAAGTAAACCATCTGAACCCGGGGATATACTGTCTGCCTCTCCGGTAAGTTTTTCGTAGTTGCTGACCTGATTATCGGCTTCGCCAAACATTAAATCTGCAATCCATTTTTGGGTCAGGCCACCGCCGTTAACAAAGACTGATGGGTGGCATACGCCTGGCATTGATGAGCCAAATACCTCACCGGTTTTGCCAAGGCGAGCATAGGCATCTTGCCCGGTTGAAACAGAGAAAATGGGGTAGGTTCCGGCAACATCCACCGCAACACCTTCACCCACACCACCGGCACCAACGATACTTGCAGGCGTATCCCCTACGCCGGCGATAACAGGAATACCCTCGGGCAATGGGGTTCGGTTTGCAATTTCTGTCCCGGTGTTTCCAACGATATCTCCGGAGTTTGCAACGTCAGGAAGTAAAGCTGGGTCGATATCCAACTTGCGGACAAGGGTGTCTGACCATGACTGGGTTTTTGCATCGGAAAGTCCGGTCATCCAAAGCAGTGATTTATCAATCGCCCAGTGGTCAGGGCTTAAACCGGTCAGTCTTCCGGCAAAGAAACTGGTCACCGGTACCACTTTTACGGTCTTGGCAAAACGTTCCGGGGACTGGGCTTGCATCCACTTTAGCTTGGGGGCGAGTGTCGGGTACCAGGTTCCGGCAATTTCCCGGATTTCCGGACCGTGTGCCTCGACCATTTCGAGGTAATGCGGAATGTAGCGGGTATCCAATGTGGTGGTATAGGGAAAAGTAGCCCGGCCGTTTTTGTCCACACCAACCACTCCGCCCATCATGCCGGAAACTCCGACAATAGCCACGTCATTGGCGTTTATCCCGCGGTCACCAAACAAATCGTTCAATGATGCAACCACATAATCAAGCATGGCCTCAATATCGTACGTTGCTTTACCGTTGGCATCAGTATCAGGAGTGTAACCTCTTTTGTGTTCGCCAATCAGCTTGCCGTCGGTGTCAAAAACCGAAGACAACATGCCGCTTGAGCCCAAATCTATTGTAAGAATCAGTTTTTTCGTCATAGGTGCAGTCCTTTTTTAAGCGTCGATCTTGGCTTCCTGCCCGGTTTGAAATTCTGTGGTGGCGTCAACATGTCGGTTTGCAGTCACTTCTTTTTGGTATGCAGTAATTTCATTCTGGAGTTCTTGCGATGACCACCCGAGCTCCTTTGCCACTAATTCGCCGATGGCTTTGATTTCCGACAGGCCGCCATCTTGGAGGCTGTAGAAGATGTTTGTGCGTCTGATGAGCAAATCAGCCAGGTGGGTGACGAATTCATTGCGAAGGATATAGCGCAACTCTGCCTTGGTCAGGGGGACCGAAGGTGCGATCCGGGACGCTTCAGTGGAAGATGGGGCCATTCCGGAAATGACTGTTGCGTTGCTGCCGAATACGCGAAAAATTCTGGCGTGATCTTCTTCTGAAAATGAACCGGGAGAGTTCAACTGTTCCGCAGGGATGGTTTCTCCCCCTGAAATCGGCGTGATATGGCTCAGCGGAGACGTTTTTGGCAACATGGCGTGTTTTTCCACGTAGTCGATGGTTTCTTCTGCCATCAGACGACAGGTACTGAGTTTCCCGCCGGCCAGCGTGTAAAGTTGTGACTGGCTGTGAGTTACCAGGTGGCGCCGGGATACCTTGCTGGCATTCGATACGCTGCCAGAATCCACTAATGGACGGAGCCCGGCCCATGCTGAGAGAATGTCTTTTCGAGTAAGGTTTGCTGACGGGATGATCTCGTTTGTGGCTTTCAGTACGTGGTCTATGTCTGCCTCTGTGATACCGGGGTTGTCGATGTCCCCTTCAAAAAACGTGTCGGTCGCGCCGGCGAAAACAAACCCTTCATTGTGCTTGGGAAGCACCCAGTTCATTCGGCCATTGTCGCTGCCAACGTGCATGAAAATCCCGTTATTGATGGGTAACCTGTCACTACGAAAAGCAAGGTGTACCCCTTTGGAAGGCTTCATCAACAGCCTGGCAGATGGATCATCCATTAACCTGATGGCATCAACACCGGGCCCACAGGCGTTGATCACATGTTTGGCGTGGAGGGAAAAAGACTCTCCGGTTTTAAGCGTCTTTGCCACAACACCGGATACCTTCCCGTCCCTGTATAACAGGTCGGTGACTTCTGTGTAGTTAGCGACATCGGCGCCTTGCTGCACCGCACTTTTCAGGGTGTCGATAGTCAGGCGTGCATCATTTGTAGCCAGGTCGTGGAAAAGCCCGGCACCATAAAGACCGCGGGTGTTGAGGTTTGGCTCTTTTTCCTCAAGCTGCTTTTTGCTGAAAATTCGGCTCTTTCTGTTATTGGGATTGCCGGAAACGAAGTCGTAAAAAGAGAGGGCAATCCTAAGCTGCCAGGGGCGATACTTCCCCTGGTCATTGGAGACAAAAAGAATAGGTTGCACGTTACCAAGGTGCGGGGCGATACGGAGCTGGGTTTCTCTTTCCCGGCATGATTCCCGGACAACTTTTAAATCCATGGTTTCCAGATAACGGACGCCGCCATGAATTAGCTTGCCCGAGCGGCTGCTGGTCCCGGCTGAAAAGTCATTCTTGTCTACCAGTGCGACCGAGTATCCCCGCAACACAGCTTCGCGGGCCAGAGAGGCTCCAGAAATGCCTCCCCCTATGATTAGGAAATCGTACGGCTGGGCTTCGCTGTTGTCCTTGAACTGCATTTTCCCTCCTTGGTAAAGCAATGCGACTTATAATTGAGATAAATGTTACTAAAAAGTTATAGCAGGGTTGTGTCACTTCGTAAAGCTAAATGTCGCATTGTGTCGTTTTGCCTTCAGGGATAAAAAAAGCCGGAGCTTGATGGCTCCGGCTGTTTAATATCTTGGGGGGGAGATAAATATGTCTCGGAATTAAATTATTTCAATTCCGTGTTCCTCAGCCCAGAGACGGTACTCTTCCGGGAAATCATCATCGACGATAAAGGCATCAAATATCGTTAAGTCAGACACTTTACTGAAGTTAACATGCCCGATTTTCGTGGAGTCACAAACCAAGTATTTCTTGCGTGCCTGCTGGAGCATGACCTGGTTTGATGGTACTTCTGCATGCGCTGGGTGTGTCCAGCCTGCCTGAAGGTCAATGGCAGAAGCACCAAAAAAACCTTTGTCGAGGTTTATGGACGCGAGTGCCTGCTCCGTTGCAGTACCAGACAGGGCATGTGAGGTGTTGCGGTAATGGCCTCCGGGTACGAAGAGATCGACGATGGGCAGGCGTACCGCTTTTTCTGCGATGTTCAGAGCAAGTGTGGTGACAGACAGGTGGTTCACGTCGTCTGACAGGTAATCGAGGATCATAGGAACGGTACTACCTGCGTTGAGGCCAATACTGTCGTTTGCGTTGATCAGTGACGCTGCTTTGCGGGCAATAGTCTGCTTGGCAGTCAGGTGGATGGTCTGCTTTTCGGCCAGTGCGACTTCATTATCTTCGGCAATTTCGCCTTTTAATTTGGCACCACCGTATACAACCGTGACAAGTCCCTGTTTTTCGAATGCGCTGATATCGCGTCGAATAGTGGCGATATTGACGCCAAATTGCCGTGCGAGTTGTGCATTTTTTGCAACTCCCTGCTTGCGCAGTATTTGCAATATCTTTGTTTGGCGTTGCTCCGGTAACAGAGTGTCATCCAGTATCTCGACTCTGTTCATAAACTATCCTGTTTGTGTAATGAGTTCCTGACATTGAAGTATCACAATATGTTTTTTTTCTCAAGTAAAGTTGACGGCTTATGTGCTTTCTAGCATAACTTTACGGTGTGTTATGTTGATTAATTGTAGCAAAAGATTGCGAAAGTCGAATAAAAAAGCTACATTATAAAACATAAAGCAACACTGAAAGAATTTTTATACGTTGATGTCGCTTTTGTATAGATAAGCAGTAATTAGGGATATGAGTATATGGAAGGGAAAACAATTCGTCTCAACCGGATGTTTGAAAATGGCAAAGCGGTTTTCGCTGCGCTGGTCAACAGTATGTATCTGGGGCCACAGCCGGGCATTACATCGGATGAGGACTTCAGGAAAAACCTTATTGCCTTGTCGCAGAACGGTTTGACGGGGGCAATGCTGTCTCCGGGGTACATAAAACAATATGCTGACCTCCTGGGTCACAGAAACGGCCCTGCGATCATTATGTCTGTAGGGTGGACGGACAAGTGGCGTAACCCGGATTTGCTGGGTCATGAAGGTTTTCAGGGACAGCATGACTTTATCGCTACTGCAGAACAGGCAGCAGCGGCAGGTGCTGATGCGGTACATGATTACGTTTTTCTGGGGTCAAGCAACCCGGCGGACGATGTCGCTGAGATGCGCCGCCTTGGGACTCTGGTAAGGGAAGCGGAACGTTTCGGTTTGCCCGTTTTGTGTGAACCGTTGGCGCGAGGCACAAATGTAGCGAACGGAGACCAGAACCGTCCGGAATTTGTTGCACTTGCTGCGCGTATGGCAGCAGAAGCCGGTGCGGACATTGTCAAAGTTGAATACACAGGTGATCCAGAGAGCTTCAAGACTGTGGTAGATGCCACGCCGGTCCCCACAGTGATGATGGGCGGTGCGACACGCAGTAACTTCCTGGAGTTCCTTGCCAGCCTTGAACATGCGATGACAGCCGGATGTTCCGGTGTAGCTGTTGGTCGTAACCTTTATCTTCACGAGCGTCCGGGAGATGCTATTCGCGGCATCGTTGATGTGATTTGCCGTGGTGAAAGCGCAGCGGAAGCGGTGAAACGCTACAACCTGTAAGCAGTAAAGTTTGGGTAAGTTATACTTCGGTATAGTTGGCGTCCGTATGGGCGCCTTTTTTGTTTGTGTAACTCGTTTTGGTGTGAATGCTACTGGTACCTGCAACTCGCACCTTGAACTGAGTGATTTCCACCCGCGCTATATCTGCCCAATGATTTAATTCAATTGGCATGTGAACCGTGTTGATTTGAATGCTTATTGGGCAAGAGAGCAAAGATGTGGCTTAAGGGCTTAATACTGGTACGGATATTACCGACACAAAAAAACCCTCCGAAGAGGGTTCACAGGGCTTTGGAGAGTGGTTCTTGCTTTATCCAAGTAACATGCGACAAAACAGCACGTTGTTTGGGTCGAGGCTTTCTTTGATACGTTTATGAACCATACCAACGTCGGATTCCATATACTGGACCGCGCGCTCTGCACCGATACCGTGGTGGTGAGCCAGTGTGCCGCCATGCTCCCGTACAACACGCACCATCTCATTCTGGCAGAAACGCCATACTTTCATCGCTTCATCATCATTGCTTTCATTGATGAAAAAGAGCGCGTACATACATGCACCGGTCTGGTAGGCGTGGGAGAAATGGGTAAAGAACTTGGTGATTTTCGGGTCGAAAATCTCTTCCAGGGCAAGGGCGCAATCTGCAGCGCGATCCCACGGCAGGGTTACCTCTACGGTGTCAAACATCTCACCGTTGGTGACATTTCGGTCCCGCATCATGGTCTCGCACTGGTAACGGTGGATAAACCAGCCATCAGAGGCATCATCAGTGATAATCCTGCCTCCCAGAGCAGAAAGCTTGCGGCGGGCTTCGCCGGTCACTGCTGAAAGTGATTCTCCAGGTGCAATCATGGAGAAAGTCAGGAGTGCAAAATCTCCCTTTGGAGCATTTGGCAATGAGTGGAGGATGTGCTTTGTTTCTGCAACGTTATATGCGCGAAGCAAACCAACAGGGAAACCACCCTGAACCAGCTGGCGCTGGGCGTCAACGGCATCCCGGTAAGAGTCAAAGGCCATGGAAGTCATGGAGGTAGACAGCTTGCGGTGAACTTTCAGTGTGACTGATGTAATGACAGCAATGCTGCCTTCAGAGCCAATCAGCATACGGATAAGGTCGAGGCCGCCCGGTGTGCGCGCACTGGGGGTTGCTTTGATGATTTCACCGGTAGCCAGTACGGCTTCGATACCTACTACCGCTTCTTCGATACCGCCGTAGTAAGTGGAAACTGAACCTGTTGCACGGGTGTTTATCCACCCACCTACGGTTGAAATAAACAGCGACTGCGGGTACTGGCCAAGTTCAAACCCCCACTTTTCGAGCGTCGACAGCAGATCACCGCCGTATACACCGGAGCCGACCGTGATCTGGCTTGTGACACGTTCAAGGGGAGCGATGTCATTAAATTTTTCCGTCGAAATGTAAACGGTCGGTCCACCGTCAAAACTGCCCACGACATTTGAGCGTCCGCCAACCACTGAAACCTGAAAGCGAAGTTCATTCGCCAGTTTAAGGATGTAGGACACCTCTTCAGCATTAGCAGGTTTAAACATTAAAAATGTGTCTGGTTTGCCACTCTGCTTAAAGTGGCGCGGCCAATGCTCTTCAGGATCAATGTCGTTTCTGGATACCAGGTTGTATTCCAGCCCTCCGGGTTGTCGGGTCTCCAATTCATTAAGAATTTGCGCAAAGTTGCTTTCCATAGTTACTACTCCGTTTTCTTTAGACTTAACCACCCGGCTTGTGGTTTGTGTTGGCATCCTGTTAACGGGGATGACGACATTCAGCCAAAGGGTGTTGTTTTATTATGTAGCATTATGGAGCTTTACTTTCAATTATTGTTGCTTTTTCGTTGTTGCAAATGGCCATAAAAAGACAAAAAGCGCCACTCTCTTTGTGTTTAATGTCTATTTATGGGTCTTTTATTGGATGTATATATTGTTTAAACGTATAAAAGTGGTGGTGTGGGCTGTTTTGGTGTCTTTGTGTGGTTACATATTGTTTTTGGCAAGTAATGCTACAAAAGGGCTTGTAAAACGACATTTAGCTATCTATTGTTGTTATCACGATGTTAATTAAATTTGCATCTTACAAGACTGCTACCCGCAACAATTTGTTCGGTCAAGCGCTGTCACAGCGTGGACGCAGTTGATTAAGGAAGACGGAAGAGTGTTTAAGGAGAGATGTAATGGTAATGCGTAAAAAAGGCCAACCGGGCTTCGCCAAAAGCCTTATCAAGCAAGTCTCTGCCATGCTGCTTGGTTCGTGTGTCGCCTTTGGTGCTGTCGCAGAAGAAGAAAGCAAGGCTGGTTTTGTCGGTGATGCGGAAGAAACCTACTACATGAATGTGTTTGTTTCCGGCGTTGAGTACTGGTTCCCTGTATACGAAATGATGAAACAGGCTGGTCAGAAGCTTGGTGTAAAAACAGTTTATACCGGCACACCAGAATACGACGTAAACAAACAGCTGGCATCCTTTGAACAAATCCTGGCCCGCAAGCCGGCAGGTATTTTGTTAGCGCCAATCAATCCTGACCCATTTGTAGAGCCTATTAACCGTGCTCGTAAGATGGGTATCCCTGTTGTTACCTTTGGTGCGGATTCACCTAACAGTGAACGTACTGCTTATGTCACGTCTGACAATACCCGTGAAGGTATTTTCGCAGCGGATGCGATTGCAGAAGATATGGGCGGCAAAGGTGAGTACGCGATACTGGAAAACCCAGGCCAGGATAACCATGACAAGCGTGTTGCAGCCTTTATTGGCCGCATGGAAGAAAAATGGCCTGACATGAAACTGGTGGCGCGTGCAGCAAGCAACCAGGATCCAACCAAAGCTTACAATGCGGTTCTGACCATGGCTCAGGCTAACCCTAACCTTGGCGCCGTGTTTATGCCGGAAGCAAACTCTGCAATGGGTGCCGCTCAGGCAACCAAAGAGCTGGGTGGCAAGATTCGTGTATTCAACTGCGATATCAACGCCAAAGTGCTGGACATGATCAAGAACGACGAGATTTTTGGTGCCCTTAACCCGAATCAGGGTGTCCAGGGCTTCATGGGTATGACCCTGTTGTTCCTTGCCAAGCATGCCGACCTGATTGATCCAATGAACGATCACGTAGCGACCGGCCAAAACCCGATGCAGGTGCCATACGTAGATAACGGTTTCTCAATCATCACCAAAGAAAATGCTGATTACTTCTACTGGGATGACTATGTGAAGCGCCGTGGTTCAAAAGGTGTAAACGAGTAATTAATGCTTAAAAACCGGGGCGAGCCTGTCTCGTCCCGGGTCTGTTTGAATGTGGATAGCGAAGAAACGGCGACAGATAAGCCGGTTATGCACAAGGATTAATTAGCCCGGAAACGCAGTGTTGCAGGAGTGTTGTTGTGGCAGAAAATCACATCCTTGAATTACGGAACATTACCAAGACGTTTGGTGCAACAGTCGCTTTGTCTGAGGTGAATTTTTCTCTGAGAAAAGGAGAAATTCACGCTCTCTGCGGAGAGAACGGAGCCGGTAAATCCACCTTGATGAAGGTGATTAACGGAATCTACCAACCGGATGCTGGTTCTATCGTAATTAAGAACCAGGAAGTGACAGTCGAGAGCCCGCGAAAAGCGAAGGCATTGGGTGTGAGTTTTGTCCACCAGGAAATTGCCCTTTGCCCGGATGTCAGCGTAGCGGAAAACGTTTTTATGTCTGGTGCCAGAAAAGGTGAGAACTGGTGTATCGACTACGAAGACATTAACCAGCGTGCAGAGGAAATTCTTTCCCAGCTGATGCACGTAGACCCCAAAACGAAAGTCGAAAAGCTGGGTATATCCACCCAACAAATTATCGAAATTGCCAAGGCACTCTCCGATGAGTGTGATGTATTGATTCTGGATGAGCCGACAGCCGCGCTGACAGAGAAGGAGTCAGAGGCGCTGGCGGAAATTATTCAGGACTTAAAAGCCCGTGGCGTCAGTATTATTTATATCAGTCACCGTATGGCTGAAATCTTTGCTCAATGTGACAGGGTAACGGTGCTCCGGGACGGGAAGCTGATTTGTACCCACGAAGTGAAAGACATCACGCCAGAAGATGTGGTGAACAGCATGGTTGGGCGCCAGATTGATGATCTTTACCCGGCCAAGAATGACAGTGTTGACCCGAACGGAACGCCCCTGCTGAGTGTGCAAAACCTCAGCGACGCTCATCGATTTTCCAATATCAGTTTTGATTTGCACCAAGGTGAAATCCTCGGTATTGCCGGGTTGATTGGCTCCGGACGCAGTGAACTTATCCAAACGTTTTGCGGCCTGATGCCGAAATCAGACGGAATTGTTTTGTTGGACGGCAAACAGGTCAAATTGAACCGGTACGAAGACAGCCTGAAAAACCGGATTATTTACCTTTCCGAAGACAGGAAAGGGGAAGGTGTGTACCTGGAGATGACCATCCAGGAAAACATTTCGGTACTGGGGCTGAAAAATGTCTGCAACCGTTTTGGCCGGCTGGACAGGAAAAAAGAGAAGCAGCAGGCAGAAATACTCTCGAAAAAGCTGAAAGTAAAATGCCGGGATGTGGGCCAGTTTGTCGGGGAGCTCAGTGGTGGTAACCAGCAAAAGGTGGCCATTGCGCGAATGCTCGCTATCAACCCCAAGATCATCATTATGGATGAGCCTACCCGGGGTATTGATGTGGGCGCAAAACATGAAATTCATACCTTGCTCAGGGAGCTGGCGAACAGCGGCGTGGGCGTCATCGTGATTTCTTCCGAGTTGCCGGAAGTAATCGGTATCAGCGACCGGGTGATGGTGATGTATGAAAACACCATTTCCGGTGAGCTGACCGGTGATGAGATGACAGAAGAAAACATTATCCACCTGGCATCCGGGATTGCACTCGCTCCGGAAAAGAAAGCCAGCTGAGCATTGAAATTTGAAAGACCAAGACGTGTAGAAGATTAAACGGCGGTAGAACTATGAAGACGGAACTTGTAGGACAGGCGGAAACGCCGGATCAAAAAGGACAGGGAGGGATCCTTTCCCTGTTTACCAAAGTTGCAGGTGCTCGGGAAGCCACCCTTGTTGCCATCATCCTTATCCTGTTTGTGGTGATGAGCTTTGCTTCCCCTTACTTCCTTACCTGGGCAAACATGCGCGCCATGCTGCTTTCTTTCTCCACAGAAGGCCTGGTTGTGGTCGGGATGACCATCCTGTTAATTGTCGGGGGGTTCGACCTTTCCGTCGGTGCGGTAATGTGTCTTTCCATGGTGATTGCCGGGAAGCTGTTCCTTTTAGGAATGGATCCCTGGATAGCCAGCCTCGTCGCCATTGCAGCCTGTGCCGGTATCGGCAGTGTAATGGGTGTGTGTGTTACCAAAATAGGCCTTAGCCATTTTATGACGACGCTTGCGTTTCTCGGTATCGCCCGGGGATTCTGCTTTGTCATCACAGAAGGTTCACCGCTTTCACTTTACAGCCTGCCACCTGAATTCAAGTTCATCGGGCAGGGGGACGTCTTTGGGCTACCTTTTTCGGTCATTATTTTCATCGCGGTAATTTTCATTTCAGATTACATGCTGCGGAATTTGATGGTTTTCCGCCGCGTCTATTACACAGGCAGCAACGAAAAGGCCGCAGTGTATTCCGGTATCCGCACAGACCGCATTAAGTTCTGGACCACAGTGCTTTGTTCAGCGATGGCCGGTCTTGCTGGGATCATCTTTATGGCCAAGTTCGGCGGGGCAACCCCAACCTTTGGCATAGGTCTTGAATTGAATGTAATTGCAGCAGCCGTCATCGGTGGCGCAAGCCTGAACGGCGGTGCCGGGACCATCCTGGGTGCCATTTTGGGTATTGCATTGCTTTCCATTGTCTCGTCATCGCTGATATTGCTGAACGTCCCTGTCTACTGGCAGGAACTGATCCGGGGCTTGATCCTGCTGGTGGCCATTGCCATTGACCATGTAATCCAATCCAAGAAGTAAGGGGAGCGTGTCATGTTGTACAGGGAAATTGGAAACACCGGTATCGAAGCCTCTGTGGTTGTCCTCGGCACCTGGGGTATTGGCGGTGGCTCCGTATGGGGTGGTGACACGGAAGAAAAACAGCTTATTGATACCATTCATGCCGCAATAGATGGCGGTGTGAATTTCATTGATACTGCGCCCGGATATGGATTTGGTGAGTCAGAGCGTGTCATTGGCAAGGCGATCAAAGGTCGCCGTGATGACCTGGTTATTGCCACCAAGTGCGGTCTGATCTGGGATTGGGACGGTGTCGAGCACTTTGCGACAGACGGAAAAACCCTCAAGCGCAACCTCACGCCACAAAGTATCCGGCGTGAAGTGGAAGAGAGCCTTGCTCGGTTGGGTACGGATTACCTGGACTTATACCAGGTTCACTGGCCTGCAATTCCACCCATGAACACCCCCATTGAAGAAACCCTCGACTGCCTGGTGTCACTACAGCAAGAAGGAAAGTTACGCGCACTGGGTATCAGCAACCTGACCGAAGAAGAGACGCGTCAATACTGCTCTGGCGGTCATATGGCGACAAACCAGATTCGCTACAGCATGCTGTGGGAAGACGAAGCCCGCCCAACCATCGAGTTGAACCAGGAACTGGGTATGTCGACGCTGGCGTACCAGACTCTGGAGCAAGGGCTGCTGTCAGGCAAAATCACTATGGATACCCAGTTCGACCCGAATGATATCCGCGCTGTTGACGCATGGAATCCTTGGTTCGTTCCGGAAAAGCGCCGGCAGGTGTTGGAGGTTTTGGCTGGTTGGCAATCACTGACAAACAAATACAACTGCTCAATGGCTCAGCTGGTCATCGCAGCATCTTACATGCTGCCGGGTGTGGATTTTGTGCTTTGCGGAGCACGCACTTCGCATCATGCGGCGCAAAATGCGGCAGCAGGGGAGCTACAGGTTTCACCTGAGGATGCGCTGGCGATGCTGGCAGACATTCGTGCACTGTTTTAAGCATGCACTACCTGTTTTCAGCTTTTGAAATCTAACAATAACTTACCGGGCAGTATCCCGGCTTCCGGCAAGGGGCAGAGTATAACTGCCCCGGCCGTGAGGGTGCCGTTCACCCTAATACCCATCTTTCGTCTTGGCCAGGGAAAGGACAACACACGAATAACTCCAACTAAGAGGGAGTCCGCCCACGGGTAGGCTCCTTGCTGTCGGCCTGACGTGTGTAGCCGACAGTAAAGGACAAAAGGAAGATGTCATGAATAAGCAAGAGCAAAGGCAAAAGCGGTATTTGTTCGATGGGGCCAGGCGCCTCGTTGTGACAACCTTGGCATTAAGTTTTGGAGTAAATGCTGCACAAGGACCGGGTTTGGGTAACCCGAACTTTGCATCAGGAGAAGTGTTTACTCAGGTGTCTACGTTGATCGATGACACCACAAGTTTCATTCCGCCGGATTACCCGGGCAGGGCACACTATGGCCTGAATATGATGACCATGATGAATGGTTACGCCATTGGTGTATTTGCCCCTGATCACGGACAAAACCCCGGCGGCTGGCTGGCGTTGGATGCGTCTGACCCACGTAACCCGATAAAAGTAAATCAAGTTTACGAACCGGATGGAAGCAATGCCCACCGGACGGGGGACGGCCAGCGCACAAAAGATTTCACGGAAATCCACTCTCTTGGCCTTTCTGAAGGCAACCTTATCGTTACGCATAACTCCCGCAGTATTGAAATTTGGGACTGGTCGGATGTAAACAATCCGGTCCGGCGTTCAAAGCTGGGTTTTCCCAACATCATTCTCGGCGGTTACAGCAATATTCCCTGGAATGTGTTCTGGCAGGCACCGTATTTGTACGTAGCACGTGGCACGTCAGGTATCTCTATTGTCGATACCTCTGACGTGGATAACCCGGTCCTAGTTAAAACAATTCCACGTTCTGATCTGGGCGGTTTTACCGTTGGTTCTGTGCTGGCTCTCGGTAACGAACTCCACCTGGCAAGCCGTGAAGACCGGGGAGGTTTCTCGATTCTCAATATTGACGATCCTGTCAACCCAGTGTTGACCAAAGTGGTCAATAACCTTCCTTATAACTTCTACATAAGCTGCTGGGACGGCAAGTACGCGCACTTCGGGCCTCGTTCGTCTTCCAGCAAGCTGGTTTCTTACGATACAACGACCAGCCCGATGACACTGGTCAATGACCAGCATAACGGTTATGTGAACCTTTACTGTAACGGCCAGGATAACAAGCTGTTCCTGGGTAACCAGGAAGACGTTGCGGTACTCGATGTTTCCAATAAACAGAACTACGTCAACCTGGGCTCAGGAAGCCTGAATGCAGCAGGGCAGGATACCGACCACGGTCAGGTTTTCCCGTTCGGTAATATGCTTTGGGTGGGCAATGACCACGGTAGCGGCAGTGGATTTTGGGCCCATGACGAAGGGCAGGATACCAACCCGCCACAAGTGACCCGGACTTTACCTGCGAACGATGAGACACAGGTTTCAACCAAGACCCGCGTCGGCCTGGCCTTGTCTGACAGTGTCCTGATGGATTCCGTCAACAGCACAACCTTTAAGGTCATCCCTGCAGGCAGCAGTACGCCGCTGAACGGTACTTACAGTGTGAACCTTGGGTTTATCCACTTTTCTCCGGATCAGCAACTGGCTTCCAACCAGATTTACCAGGTGGTTGTTGACGGCGTGAAGGATTTTGCCGGTAACCCGATGCCGGAATACCGCTATAGTTTCTCGACAGGGAATGTGGCTTCTCACTCTGTGACGGCAAACATCCCGAACAGTATAGAGGTAAACCAGACTGTAAACCTGAACGCCTCTGCATCATCAATACTCGGTGGCACCGTTGAGTATTCATGGAACTTTGGTGACGGTTCTGCACCAACGCCATTCAGTACCAGTGGAGCAGTTTCCCACACTTATGCAACTGCCGGTCACTGGACACCGATTCTTTCTGTAAGGGAGAACGGTTTCATATCGTCAGCAAGCCAAAGCCTTACTGTTCACTATCCTGTGACTACAGTGAAGCCTACAACGTCATCCACGATTGTCAGTGACAGTGGCAGGAACTTTGTTGTTAACCCGGATAACGACACAGTGACAGGTATGTACGCTTATGCACCGTTCACTAAAGTCTGGGAAAGGGCCGTTGGGGATAATCCAAGAGCGGTTGCCGTAGCACCTAACGGAGATGTCTGGGCAGTAAGTGAAGGCAGCGATACTATTCATGTACTGGCTGCTGAAACCGGCGCTGTAAGGCATATCCTGAACCTGCCTCGTGGCTCCCGCCCGAATGGCATCGTCTTTACGCCAGATGGTTCTGCTGCACTGGTATCGCTTTATGCGTCAGGGAACCTGCTGAAGATTGATCCTGCAACGCGCAATATCACAGGTACGGCCAATGTTGGCCACTCGGCTCGAGGCATTGCAGTTGATGCAAGTTCAGATATTGCCTTGGTGACCCGGTTTGTATCTCCACAAAACCAAGCGGTTGTGGTGGAAGTTGATATCGCCAGCATGGCCGTTAACCGAACCATCGGTCTTGCCAAGGATACCACCACGGTAGATGGGCCGGATCGCAGCCGGGGTATTCCTAATTACCTCAACAGTATTACGATATCCCCGGATGGCTTGAATGCCTGGGTGCCGTCTAACAAAGCCAATGTCGATCGTGGGCCTTTCAAGGAGTCTGATTCGAACAAAGGCCTGACCTTCGAAACCACAGTACGCGCCATTCTTTCGCAGATTGATATGGGAACGCGTACGGAAGTTCCTTCCAAACAACTGGATATCGATAACAACGCCCAGCCAAAGGCTGTTGTGTTCAGTCCGCTGGGGGACTACGTCTATGCAGCGATGGAAGGCAAAAACAACATTGAGGTGTTAGACGCCTACAACGGAAGCGCTTTGTCGCAGCTTGGTGGGCACGGGCTTGCACCAAATGGCATGGTCCGGGTCGGTAACCATCTGTTTGTCCACAATTACCTCTCGCGTAGTGTGAGTGTCTGGGACGTCTCTGATTTTGAAGCGAATCAGGGTGATATCGTCCACAAGAAAAACGTGGATGTGGTCGCGGCAGAAAAGCTGTCATCAAGCGTGCTGGCCGGTAAACAGATCTTCCACGATGCGTCAAACCCGCGTATGACCAAAGACGGTTACCTCTCATGCGCGAGCTGCCACGCTGACGGGGATTCTGATGGCCGCAACTGGGACTTTACCGACCGTGGTGAAGGGGTACGTAACACCATTTCACTGATAGGCCGCGCCGGTACTGGCCATGGCAATGTTCACTGGACAGCGAACTTCGACGAAATCCAGGATTTCGAAAACGACATCAGGTTTGGTTTCGGCGGTCGTGGCTTTATTCCTGATGCACTGTTCGGAAACGTTGAAAGCCCGCTGGGCGCGCCTAAAGCAGGTATCAGCACCGATTTGGATAATCTCGCTGCTTATGTATCGAGCCTGACCACATTCCCGAAAAGCCCTTATCGTAATGCTAACGGTTCACTGACCGCCAGTGCGCAGCAGGGTCAGTCACTGTTTGATTCCAAAGGCTGTAACAGCTGCCACTCGGGAGCTATTTACACAGATGGACGCCGTCATGATGTCGGTACTGTGCAGGCTTCATCTGGCCAGGGTATAGGGGCACCGCTGTCCGGTGTTGGGTTCGACACACCGACGCTTATCGGGGTGTTTGATACTGCTCCGTACTTCCATAACGGTCAGGCAGCATCGCTGGATGACGTACTGCAAACCCCGGGTGTCCACGCCGTTTCGAATGCAACAGAGCGTAACCAGTTGGTTGCCTACCTCAAGCAGATCGAATATGCAGGCCCGGTTATTGCTGCACCTGCTGAGCAGGATTTTGATTACGCGGCAGATCTTGTTATTACCTCTTCAACCAACGGTTGGGGACCAGTGGAGATCAACCAGAGTGTCGGAGGACAGGGCCAGAACGACGGTGGTGTACTGGGTATTGATGGTGTGGAGTTTGAAACCGGCTTTGGTGCCCATGCAAATTCTGAAATCGTTATCGATATCTCCGGTAAACCCTATGACCAGTTCAGCAGCTTTATTGGCATTGATGATGGTGCCGGATCTTCTGGCTCAGTCATTTTTGAAGTCTGGGTTGATGGTGTCCTGAAGTTCCAAAGTGGCGTTATTCGTGGAAGTGACCCAATTCAGCATGTAGTCATTCCTCTCGATGCATCTGCTGCCGAACTCAAACTGGTTGCGAATGATGCCGGTGATGGAATCGGGCACGACCATGCCAACTGGGGGGATGTGAAACTTCGCTTGCCTTCGGCACCATACATCTATGCCAGCGACCTGGCTGAAGAAAACGTTACCAATGGCTGGGGCCCACTTGAGAAGGACATGAGTGTTGGCTGGACTGCGTTGGGAGACGGCAACACGCTGTCCGTTGGCAGCATCAAGTACCCGAAAGGGCTGGGGGCCCATGCCGAATCTTCAATTACCTATGATATTTCCGCCTACTCTTTCGATGAGTTCAGTGCAGTGATTGGTATTGATGACGGGGCAGGAAACAACGGCTCTGTGATCTTCCGGGTCTACGTGGACGATGTACTCCAGTATGAGAGCGCAACACTCCGTGGATCGGACGCTGGTGTACAAATTAACATTCCGCTGGATACTGCCAACCAAAGTGTCCGTCTTGAAGCCAGTGGTGCCGGAGACGGTATTGGGAATGATCACGCCAACTGGGCAGATGCCAAGTTCAGGGTGAAAGAGGTGAAATACCTTTATGCCAGTGACATGCAGGAAACCAATGTTACCAATGGCTGGGGACCTCTTGAAAAAGACATGAATGTTGGCCAGCGTGAACTTGGAGACGGAAACCCACTGTCCGTTGGTGGTAAGCCTTACGCCAAGGGACTGGGGGCTCATGCCGCTTCCAGCATTACCTACAACATTGCCGGACAGTCGCTCGATCTGTTTACCGCAGTTGTCGGTATTGATGATGGCGCTGGAAACAATGGTTCAGCGGTGTTCCAGGTATTTGTTGACGGCGTGAAGAAGTTTGACAGTGGCGTTCTGCGGGGCAGCGATGCTGGCATGGAAGTCGCGGTACCTCTTACTTCCTCTGCCAGCACAGTACGCCTTGTGGCAACCGATGCCGGAGACGGTAACGGATACGACTGGACAGACTGGGCGGATGCAAAATTCCGTGTCAATACTGACAACTTCGTGTATGCCAGTGACATGTCAGAAACCTCAGCCGTCAACGGCTGGGGGCCACTTGAAAAGGACATGAACGTTGGTCAGCAGGCTGCCGGTGACGGGCAACCACTCTCTGTCGGCGGAACTACCTATCCAAAAGGGTTAGGTGCGCATGCTGAGTCAGATATTACTTATGACATCTCGGGGCAGTCTTTCAACCAGTTCCGGGCTGTGGTGGGTATTGATGACGGAGCTGGCAACAATGGTTCAGTGATCTTCCAGGTCTTCGTTGATGGTGTGAAACAATTCGACAGTGGTGTACTTCGCGGCAGTGACGCGGGCGTCAATGTGATTGTCCCGCTTGCCAGCGGTGCCTCAACGGTTCGCCTTGTCGCTACCGGTGCCGGGGATGGTATCGGGCATGACTGGGCGGACTGGGCAGATGCGAAATTCCGCGTCAGTGCCTCATCGTCTGCGTCTTACACCTATGCCAGCGATATGACGGAAACAGCCGTCACCAATGGCTGGGGGCCACTGGAAAAAGACATGAATGTCGGCCAGCAAGCGTTGGGTGATGGTCAACCGCTCTCCGTGGGCGGCACGGTTTACCCTAAAGGGCTGGGAGCACATGCGGAATCCGATGTGACTTACGATATCAGCGGCCAGAACTTTAACCAGTTCAGCTCCGTTGTCGGCATTGATGACGGTGCCGGAAACAACGGTTCGGTGGTCTTTCAAATATTCGTTGACGGTGTCAAACAATATGACAGTGGTGTGCTGCGGGGAAGCGACGCTGCAGTTACTGCTACTGTTCCGCTCTCGTCTGCCAATACCTCAGTACGCCTTGTAGCGACGACTGCGGGTGATGGTAACGGATATGACTGGGCTGACTGGGCGGACGCCAAGTTCCGCCATGCTCAATAGTTTTTCGTGTCTGGCGCTGCGTTTGCAGCGCCGTTTCGACATGTTTTAGTAAGTGCTTGGGTAATCTTGCTATTTCGGGGGCCTCCACCAATCGGCCCCCATTTTTTGCGTTACGCTATCTGCTGATTTCAGCAATCAGCTTATTCACCTCCCCGGCTTCTTCCATCATTGCCATATGGCCTGCGTTGGGCAATGTGGTGACTGACGCTCCGGGCAAAGCGACTGCCTGTGAGGCGGGAATAACCGTGTCTTTCTCACCCCAGATAACCTGCACCGGAATGCCTGTCGAAGCCAACAGGTCAGGCACGTTAATACGTTGCTTACCACTTTCAAATAACGCCTTGGAAAGCGATGTCAATGCGTCCTGTACCCCGTCAAGCCGTTTGTACTTCATCATGTCATCAGCCATTGCTCGGGTAACGAGTGATGGGTCTGCAAACAGAAGTTTCAGGACCGGCGTCAACTCCCTCCTTGATGTTGCCGAGACAAAGCCCTCGATATAGTCTCCGTTGATTTCGTCCCCAAAACCGGCCGGGGAAATCAGCGTAACCGATGAAACTCTTTGTGGATGTTTGGCGGCAAGAGATGCGCATACCGCACCGCCCATGGAGTGACCAACCAGATTAACACGCTCCAGTTCCCGGTCTTCCATCAAGGCGAAGACTGCTGAGACCAGGCTGTTGAGGTCTGCAGAGGGCAGGGTTTTGAATGACTGCCCGTGCCCTGGAAGATCCAGAGCGTAAACCGGTTGTGAAAAGGCATCGATATTGAAAAGCCAGTTGTCCAGATCGCCACCAAACCCATGGACCAACAGGATAGGTGTCCCTTCACCGTCGCGTTTTGCGTATCGTAGTTTGCCGGCAGCCAGTTCCAGGAACTGGTAAGCCGGTTCACTTTCGCTTTCTTCGCCTTCGCTGTCTTCCGGTACTTCAAACCCGGCAATATAGGCATCAATTTCACTGTCAGAGACGACGTCAGGGGCAATCACCCCCAGAAGCGCCTGTACAGTGTAAATTTCACCAACCTCAGCCACTTTTCGCCGAAGGATTCCAGGATCCGGTGCTTCGACAGCGGCAGCGATTTTATCAGTCTCTACATCCATGATTTCCTGGCCGACTTCAATGGTGTCGCCCTCATCAATATGCCATTCCACAAGGGTTCCCTGCTTCATAGAAAGCCCCCATTTGGGCATGACTATCGGGATTATATTGTCGCTCATGCATGCTCCTTATGCTTCTGTCGTGGCTTTGCCGGTCACCAGTTCGCGGGCGGCGGCAGTAATTGCCTCGGCGGAGGGGATATAGGCATCTTCCAGTGACGGGGAGAAAGGGACCGGGGTATGTGGGGACGTGACCATTCTGACCGGTGCTTTCAGGGAGGCAAAGGCTTCCTGTGCGACGCTGGCAGCAATATCGGCAGCGATAGAGCAGCGGGCATGTGCTTCATCAATACAGACCAGGCGGCCGGTGTTTTCCACACTCTCTATGACTGTGTCGAGATCGACCGGGGAAAGTGTACGAAGGTCAATGACATCACACTGGATGCCCTCTTTAGCAAGGGTATCTGCCGCCTCCATAGCACGGTGGACCGTCAGGCCATAGGAAACCAGCGAAACGTCGCTCCCTTCGCGCACGACACTCGCTTCAGCAAAGGGAATGGCATAGGACTCCTCGGGTACGTCGGTTTCATGGGCATAGAGGTTCTTGTGCTCAAGGAATATCACCGGGTCGTTGTCCCGGATCGACTGGATCAGCAATCCCTTGGCATCGTAGGCATTTGACGGGCAAACCACCTTGACCCCCGGAAGGTGTGTGAACATGGGGGTCAGCATCTGGCTGTGCTGGGCAGCTGCGCGGAAACCGGCTCCGCACATTGCCCGGATGACAACCGGTGTCTCTGCCCGGCCACCAAACATATAACGGAATTTCGCGGCCTGATTGAGTATCTGGTCAAAACAGACACCCATAAAGTCGATAAACATCAGCTCCGCAATCGGGCGCAACCCGCAGGTTGAAGCCCCAATTGCCGCACCGACATAGGCACTTTCTGAAAGCGGGGTGTCGTAAAGCTGCTTTGGGTGCTTGGCATACAGCCCCTTGGTGACACCAAGTACGCCGCCCCAGGCATCATCTTCGCCCGGTGCGCCAGTACCGCCGACAATGTCCTCCCCCAACATAATAACGGTTGGATCCCGAGACATCTCCTGATCGATTGCCTCGTTAATGGCATCTTTAATACTAAGTTTACGGGCCATGATTCCCTCCTTGATTTCGTGGCTTAATAACTGACATAAACATCGGTGAGAACGGCGGAAGCCGGTGGCTCCGGCGCGGCTTTGGCACTTTCAACGGCATCGTCAATCAGTGCGCCGACTTCCGCGTCAATGGCGTTAAATTCGTCGGCACTGATAATGCCCGTCCGTTCTACTTTGTTGCGGAAGAGCTTCAGGCAGTCGTGGTTTTCCCGGATATCGTCAACTTCTCCGTCTGCGCGGTAGGTTTGGGCGTCACCTTCGAAATGGCCGAAGAAGCGGACCATCTTGCACTCCAGCAGGGATGGGCCGCCCCCCTCGCGGGCCCGGCGGATAACTTCACCGGCAGCTTCATAGACGGCGAAGAAATCTGTTCCGTCTACGGTAATACCGGGCAGGCCGAAACCGTTGGCGCGGTCTACATAGGAGTCGGAAGCAACCGCCCAGTCCACCGCTGTTGATTCGGCATAGCCATTGTTTTCCACCACGAAAATGGCTGGAAGGTTCCATACTGCTGCAAGGTTCAGGCTTTCCAGGAACATGCCCTGGTTGGAAGCTCCGTCACCGGTAAAGCTGATACCAACGCCGTTGTGCCCGAGCTGTTTGGCGGCGAGGGCAGCCCCGCAAACCAGTGGCGAACCAGCACCCAGGATGCCGTTGGCGCCCATCATGCCTTTTGAGAGGTCGGCAATATGCATAGACCCGCCTTTACCCCGGCAGGAGCCGGTTTCCTTGCCGTAGATTTCCGCCATCATGGCGTGGACATCTACCCCTTTGGCGATGCAGTGACCGTGGCCGCGGTGGTTGGATGCAATCCTGTCCTGGTCGTTTAAATGCATCATGATCCCGGCCGCTGAAGCTTCTTCCCCGGCATACAGGTGTACAAAGCCGGGTATGTCGCCGCGGGCGAAATCGACATGGAGCCGTTCTTCAAAATCCCGGATAGTTTTCATTGTCCGGTATGCTTGCAAGAGTTCATCCCTGCCAAGAGGGAATGGGTTGTCGCTCATGGTAGTCTCCTTTTTACTCATGATTTATGGCTGACGTTGCTCGTGAACGTTGTGAACAGAGGAAGCGTGTTCCGGTTCGAAGCTGACAGGGCGGGTAAACAAGCCTTTGTCAGCGGCATAGTGCATGCAGGCGTTGGTGTCTATGGTTTTGAACGCTGCGGTACGCAGGGTGACAGTGACATGGTCTTCACTGTTAAAGATGTGTTCGCGCTCGCCATCGAGCGCCAGTGCACCTGACTGGACGCACACCGAAGCGGGGTTATCCGGTGTCAGTACTTCAATACCAGACACGTAAACCGGCGCCATCAGGCCGGGGGCCAGTGGGACATCCAGCCTGACACCTCCGGACGTGGAATCTTTCAATCTGATCTGGCGGCCTTCCGGGGCTTCCCGGTTGACTGGGCTCAGTAACCCGGATATGGCGGAAAGGCCAATGGCGTGGGGGAAGGCGAAGGCGGTGAATAGTTCCTTCAGTGAGCCGGAGCGCCATACGGCTTTGGCTCCGGTGAACAGGTCGCTGACGACGGCAATATCCACCAGGGCAATGTCACGCAGATCATTCACCCGGCACTCAAGCAATTTGTTCTCAAAAAAAGCGACGGAAGGGGGAATGAGCCCGCGTACAGAAAGCCCGGTTGCAAGGCCGGTAATAGTGGGCTCTGCCATGGTCGGAAAGGCATTATTGGTACCGGATGAAACACCGGAAATGGGGATGTTTCCGCACTCCCGGACGACCAGCCGGTGAGTCCCGTCTCCGCCCAGCACGACAATCGCACTCACGTCCTGCTTTCGCATTATCCGGGCCGCCCTGACGGTGTCATCTGCCGTCCCCATCACCGGCATATCAAGGAAAGACAGTGCAGGGAAATGCCCTTCGCCGCTGCTTGCTGCACGGCGCAACCCCCTTTCAATATAGGTTCTGACGCCCGCCCGGTCGGGCATCATGACTACGTTCTCCACTCCGGCATACGCCAGCCCGGCCAGGATGCGCAGCACAATATTGGCGCGATCGGTGATTTGGAGGTTACCGGCATGGGCGACAATGCGCCGGATGTCTCTTGCAGAAACGGGGTTGGCAATAATACCGACGGTAGGTGGGACCATATGTGCCTCCTGCACGTATTGAAAGCTAAGCTCCGGATACAAGTGAGCGGGTTGATACCTGTACATGGCAAGAGGCAGGCCAATACTGTGTGAGTAAAATTATTCGCATAATTTCAATGTGATAGGTGATGAGCGGTTGATTGAGAAGCGATAAGGTGTGGCGCAGTGGATGCAACAGGTGTGGCGGGGCTGTTGCAACACCCCGCCGATGGCTCTCGTCACAACGACCGGATTAATGGAAGGTAAACCCGCCGTCTACATTCACGGATTGCCCGGTGACATGTTCTGCATTGGCAAAAAAGACCGCAAGCTGGCCCATATCCTCCGGGGTTTGCCCCACGCCTTGTGGAATAAGAATATCCTGGTGGCGAGCCCAGGACTCTTCCATGGTTTCGCCTTCCAGTTTCCAGCGCTCAGCCAGGCCATCCGGGCCATACCACATGGCGGTTGGGACAATGCCCGGGCAGATGGCATTTACAGTTATCCCGGTTCGTTGCAACTCTTTAGCCAGTGAGTTGGTAAAACCGACAACAGCAAATTTGGATGCGCAGTAGTGAGCAAGATCCGGAAAGCCTTCCTTGCCGGCAATAGAGGCGACATTAATGATACGACCTGACCCATTTGGTTTCATGGCTGCCAGTTCGGCTTTGCAGCAAAGGAAAACACCTTTGGCGTTAATGTCGTTCACATAATCCCACTCTTCCTCCGTCAGTTCTTCAACCGACTTAATGATCAGTACGCCGGCATTGTTTACCGCGATATCCAGCTTGCCAAAATTGTCCGTAACAGCCTCAACCATAGATTGCACTTCATTCCATTTTGAGATGTCAGCTTTGAGGCCGAGGGACTTCACCCCAAGTGCTGCCAGCTCATCGGCCGTTTGTCCGGCGCTTTCCTGGTTGATATCTGCCACTGCTACGTCACAGCCTTCCTTTGCCAATGCCATCGCAATGCCTTTTCCAATTCCCCGGCCTGCGCCGGTAACCAGCGCAACTTTTCCTTTCAGTGTCATCTGATTGCTCCTTGTTGATTGGTTTGCTGGCAGGTTTGTCAGCAAATGTTTTTCACGTTGCAGTTGTTCCCATATCGCAAAATGACAGAGTGCAAGGGGCAAGCCATGCACGACGAGGTTTTTAATGCTCTGATAATTGGGGGATTTTGAGCTTTTGCCTGGCGTGGGTCAGCGTTGCTTTAATAACGTAAACGCCACAGGTGTTGCATTGTTTCAAATGGGTGACACCGTGCGGGGTTGGGGTGGTGTTAAGGGATGCGAATGTTAATAATTGGTTAAATGCTGTTGTGAGTGAATAATCTATGTCCCCCTCCCAAGACAACGCCTACCGGTACTCGTACCAAGGTGTCGCCGCCCATATAAGGGAAGTACAAGGTGTGGCTGACGGAATGCTCCCTTCACGGGATAAGGTGATAACGGATTCCTGGCAGCGCTGTCTGGCAGATTACAAACTGGATCCGGTCCTACTGCGCGAACCCTATATCCTGCCCGGTACTGAACTGAAGGAGCACAGGGAGCGGTTGGAGAAGCTTATCCGGACAGCCCGCTATGGCCTTGAGCTGCTTTATAAGCAGATCGCACAGCAAAACTATGTCCTGCTCCTGACCGATGCAGACGGTGTCACCGTCGATTTCATGGGAGATGCCTCAATTGAAATGTCCCTCAGGAAAGCCGGGTTGTATCTCGGTGCTGAGTGGTCGGAATCCCGTGCAGGAACCTGTGGCGTGGGTTCATGCATTTACACCGGTCAGGCGCTGACAGTGCACCAGAATGACCACTTTGATGCTACCCATACACCGCTCACCTGCACGGCAGCCCCGATTTTTGATTCAAACGGTAAACTCGCGGCTGTGCTGGATGTGTCAGCGCTCCATTCTCCAACGCCCAAAATCAGCCAGGCAATGACGTTGCAACTGGTGACCGCTTTTACCCGCCGAATCGAGATGGCATCACTGATGCGCAGCTTTCCCTTCCACTGGATATTGCGCATGAGCCAGTCCCCGGAATTTCTTGATGTCGACCCCGATTGCGCGGTGGCGGTGGATGATGGAGGCCGGGTAGTGGGTATGACACACTCGGCCCTTCAGGTGCTGATGAGAGGGGCGGGATATGCTGACTGTGACATCCATCCGTTAAACGGTCAGGTACTGATGGGCAAACCAATATCAGATTTCTTCGATTTTGATTTTGACAGGTTGCCTGAGCTGACCCGGTCAATACCGGCTGAACAACGTGTCCTGGGGACCCAGCATGGGGATGTGGTTTTCGCACATGCTATCGAACCGCAACAGAAACCGGTTCGAAAGGTCACGACCCCGGCTGTCCCGAAACCGCTCAGAGATCTTTACTGTGATGACCCTCTGATGGAATCTGTGGCGGAAAAAGCTTCACGTCTGGCGGATTCACCTATTTCACTGATGATCTGCGGTGAAACAGGCAGTGGTAAGGAATTCCTGGCAAGGGCAATCCATCAAACCCGAAAAGGGAAAGGCCCCTTTGTTGCGATCAATTGTGCTGCGATACCGGAAAACCTGATTGAGTCAGAACTCTTTGGTTATGCCCCAGGTGCGTTTACCGGTGCCCAGTCCAAAGGCAAACAGGGGTTGATAGAAAAGGCTAATGGCGGAACCCTTTTTCTTGATGAGATAGGCGATATGCCGCTTGTACTGCAAGCCCGGTTGTTGCGTGTGCTGGCTGAAAAAGAGGTGACGCCGGTTGGCGGAACCCGTGCCGTTTCGGTGAATATCCGAGTGCTTGCCGCTTCCCACCAGAACCTCCTCGGTCTGGTGAAATCTGGCAAGTTCCGGGAAGACCTGTATTACAGAATCAGTGGCGCAGTATTGAACCTCCCTGCACTGAGGGAGAGGGAAGACCTCCCTTGGCTGGCTAATATGCTGCTTGCGAAAATCAAGCAAGAAGGGACGCCTTCACTTTCAGCAGCAGCGATGGGGTTAATGAAACGGCACAATTGGCCGGGTAACTTACGGGAACTGAACAATGCCCTGGAATTTGCCAGTGTGTTCTGCCGGGACGGGGTGATCGAACCCAGGGATCTGCCGGAAAGTATCAGCCAGCCCCCCAGGGTTGCGAGGAAAGCTGACGGGCAGGGCGATGATGAACTCCCCAGATTGCTTGAAAGTTACCACTGGAATATCTCCGCCGTTGCTCGGGAGCTTGGCGTGGATCGGTCTACCGTTCACCGCCGGATGAAACGTGCCGGCCTGGTGCCGCCAAACCGGCGTTGATTGTGTAGGTTATCCGTGCGGGAATTCTGGTAAATGTCCGGTTTTAACCCAAACAAGTGTGTCTTCTAATGCCACTGGCGTGTGCTCGCTCATATGCGGGCACCGCATCCAGGAACCTTTAGGGTACCGTCCGAACTCATCTTCCAATTCCCCGGATATAACGTAGGTCTCCTCGCCGCCAAAATGGCAGTGCGGCTTGAGTCGCTCACCTGCAGGCCACCGGATCAAGGACGTGTTCTTGTGTTTGAACTCGTGCAGTGGCAAAACGCTGAGATTGCCAATGCCCAGCACCCATTTGGCTGAAAGGGTATCTATCCGGACAGTTTCCAAATCGTCCGGCAGGAACTGGTTCAGTTTTACGAAAATGATACAGCCATATTTACTGAAAGGGCTGTGGCGGCTGCCGGGAGGGTTTCGGATATAGGTCCCTTTGCCGTAGTCGCCGGTTTCATCGGAGAACACGCCATCAAGTACCAGAATCTCTTCACCCATCGGGTGAATGTGTTCGGGGAATGCCGTTCCCGGCAGGTATTCCACGATACTGGTGACGTGGCCGGATTCAGCCGCTTCACGTTCCAACTGCCTTCGGTTTACTCCGCCTGCGGGGCTTGGGATCCAGTCGAGAGTTTCGGTTTCGATAACGACGCGCTGGGTCAGATCCATGTTCAACATCTAAATGACTCCTGGCTTGAGGTCACCTTCATTAACAGTGGTGTCAATTAGGGGGCCGTTTTTCAAATCATACGCCATTTTAAACCTGTGTCCGATGGTGAAGATGTAAAGCACGTTAAAAACCGAGTACTTCAATGCCGGGGCATGAGGTCTTCAAAGGTTTAACAGCGACGCAAACAAAACACTGCGTGGCGGAAATGATGCAGGTTAGTCCGGACATCACGACATAACATGGGTATTGCGTCAGGTAAAATACTTACAGTTCAAAACTATCGGCGGAGGCCGGTTTCAACAAAAATGTGATCGATATGGAAGTTTGTGATAGTTTATAGCGCTGTATTTCGCCTTAAATCTGGTGATATCTGCTTATTTAAAGGATGGTGACCCAACGAAACGCCTCGACGAATAGTTAGTGTTCAACGCATGTCGCTAGCGCTGGTTGTGGGGTTTCAAAGGCAGAATAGGATTTGGGGAGAGAAATACTGCTACACGCGAAACGGATAAGGAGTTAAAACGTGAGCGATAAAAGTCATGAAGAAATCATGTCGCCCGATGGTGAAGTCAATCCGATAGATACCGATTATCAGGTTGGGCAAGACAACATCGCGTTAAAAATAGGCCCCTTTGGCCTTGATATTCACAACCGCGTATTTATGATTTCAGGCCTTGCGGTTGTTGCTTTTGTCTTTTTGACACTGGCTTTTCAAAATCAGGTTGCCCCACTTTTCGGTGATCTGCGCCAATGGTTAACCTCAAACCTTGATTGGTTTTTCCTCAGTTCCGGCGATATTTTCGTCATTGTGTCACTGGTGTTGATTGTATCTCCACTGGGTAAAGTGCGCCTTGGCGGGACTGAAGCAAAACCCGATTATACCTACCTTGGATGGTTCTCCATGCTGTTCGCAGCCGGTATGGGTATCGGCCTGATGTTCTGGAGTGTTGCTGAGCCTCTGTCCCATTATGGGTCAGCTTTTGCTGGAATTTCGTTGGAAAACGGTGTGCGCACGGACTGGGCGCCACTAGGTGGTGCACAGGGTGATTCCGCAGCATCATCAAGCCTGGCAATGGCTGCAACAATTTACCACTGGGGTCTGCACCCATGGGCAATTTATGCCGTTCTGGCCCTTGGCCTTGCACTGTTCTCCTTTAACAAGGGTTTGCCTCTGACCATGCGCAGTGTGTTCTACCCACTTTTCGGTGAGCGCGTCTGGGGCTGGGTTGGTCATGTGATTGATATCCTTGCTGTGGTAGCGACCCTGTTTGGTTTGGCTACATCCCTGGGGTTAGGTTCTGCGCAGGCAGCGGCCGGCCTTAATTACCTGTTTGGCATTCCGAATACAGATGTCACTCAGATTGTGCTTGTTATTGGTATTACTGCGTTAGCGTTGGGTTCAGTGCTTGCCGGTTTGGATGCTGGTGTAAAACGCCTGTCCGAAATCAATATGGTGCTGGCACTTCTGCTGCTGGTGTTTGTGATTTTCGTCGGCCCGACACTGGCCATTCTGAGCGGATTCTTCAACAACCTGGTTTCGTATATCGAATACCTTCCAGCCCTTTCCATGCCGTTTGGGCGTGAAGATGCCAACTTTGCACAGGGTTGGACCTCGTTTTACTGGGCATGGTGGATCTCCTGGTCACCATTCGTAGGGATGTTTATTGCCCGTGTTTCCCGTGGCCGTACTGTCCGTGAATTTATGGTTTGTGTGCTGCTGATCCCGTCGGCTGCCTGTGTGCTTTGGATGAGTGCTTTTGGTAATACTGCTATCGACCAGGTCGTCAACCAGGGTATCTCAACGGTTCAGGATGCAGACCTTCCGGTCAAGCTGTTTGCCATGCTGCATGAGTTGCCGCTGGCGAGTATCACATCCTTTATCGGTATTGTGCTGGTGGTGGTGTTCTTTGTGACCTCGTCAGACTCCGGTTCGCTGGTTATTGATACCATTGCCGCCGGTGGTAAGGTGGATGCGCCAAAACCTCAGCGTGTGTTCTGGTGTACCTTTGAAGGCCTCGTAGCTATTGCACTGGTACTGGGTGGTGGCTTGGTTGCCTTGCAGGCAATGGCGGTGTCAACCGGCTTCCCATTCACTATTGTGTTGCTGGTGGCATGTGTGGCGGTATTTAAAGGCTTGATGTCTGAGCCGCGTGGTAACTGATCAGCAATAGGCTGCACTCGCAATACTTTTATAATCTGGAAGGGCAGGTCGGCGCATGGCGTGACCTGCCCTTTTTTCCTTAATACAATCCTCCTGGATCCAGAGATAGGTCAAGAGAAGGTCACTATGGAAGCGGAACAGTTGGAAATTCTGGGCTTCATCAGCCAATACGAACCGTTTAACGAGCTGCCGGAAGAGGCAAGGGAAGAAATAGCACAAAAAATTGAGGTCAGCTATTTCCGGGCCGGCACCGAGATTCTGCCTTTTGGTGGCCGGATAGATGACCTTCATTTGATTCGCAGTGGTGCGGTAGAGATTTACCGTCGCAAAGGGGAACTCTATGACAGAATGGAGGTAGGCGATATCTTTGGGCAAATGGGACTGTTGATGAACAATAAGGTTCGCCTGTCCGCTAAAGCGCTGGAAGATACACTGATCTACTTTATTCCCGGTGAGCTTTTTTATTCGCTGTGCGACCGGTTTGAATCCTTTGCTGACTTTGTGGAAGTCGAGGATCGCAGTCGCTTGCGTCAAGCGGTATCCAGCCGGGAAGACGCCAATGATCTGACTACATCGAAAGTGAAGACCCTTATCGCCCGCGATCCAGTTACTATCAGCAAAACGGAATCCATCCGACAGGCGGCGCAACTGATGGCTCGGGAGAGTGTTTCTTCCCTGCTGATTACTGACCCGGACAAAATCCTCCCTGAATCTGCTGATGATGATCCGACAGAGCGTGTGATGGGCATTATCACTGACCGGGATTTTCGTACCCGTGTGCTGGCAGAAGGGGTCGACCCGGAGCAACCGGTGGCAGAGATTGTTACTCCTGGGCTGGTGTGCCTTGACCACAATGCGTATGTGTTTGAAGCCATGCTCACCATGCTCAGGTACAACCTGCACCACTTGCCAATCATGCGTCACCAGCAGGCAATTGGCGTTGTTTCTCTTTCTGATATTGTTCGCTACGAGAGTCAGAGCAGCCTGCTGCTGGTGCGATCTATTTTCAGGCAGAACACCGTTGATGAGCTGAAAGCGGTTTCCGAGCAGGTGAAATCCAGCTTTATGCGCATGGTAAATGAAGATGCCAACTCCCATATGATTGGCAGCGCCATGTCGGTTATTGGGCGAAGTTTCAAGCAACGGCTGGTTGAACTTGCTGAGCAGGAGTTTGGTGAACCACCCGTGCCGTATTGTTTCCTTGCGTTGGGATCCATGGCAAGGGATGAACAGTTGATTGTGACCGACCAGGACAACGCTATCATCCTTGATGATGAGTATGATGAAACTCAGCACGGTGACTACTTTCGTAAGCTTTCCTATTTCGTCAGCGACGGCCTTGCTGCCTGCGGGTACGCATACTGCAAGGGGAAAATTATGGCGACCAATCCCCGTTGGCGGATGACACGAAGCCAGTGGGAAGCGTGTTTTGCTGACTGGATTGACAAGCCCAACCCTGAATCCCTGCTTAACAGCAGTATCTTTTTTGATCTGGATGGCGTGTATGGCCGCACAGACTGGGCGGAGAACCTCAAAAGCTTTATTGCCCGCCGGGCCCGACGCAACAACCGCTTCCTTGCCTGTATGGCGAGAAATGCCTTGAACCGGACGCCACCGTTGGGCTTTTTCAAAGAGTTCGTTATGGAGAAAGATGGCCGTCATAACAACTCAATAAACCTAAAACGACGTGGAACCGCCCCCCTGGCTGACCTGATCCGAGTCCACGCGCTGGCAATTGGTTCCCGGGCCCAGAACTCTTTCGAGCGTCTCGATGACATTATCGAGGCGGGTATTCTTCCCAAAGGAAGGGGGCCGGATTTGAGAGACGCCCTCGAATTTATCTCTATGGTACGTATCCGTCACCAGGCACTGGATATCGAAGCGGGCAATGAGCCGGACAACAACATCGAACCGGAAAACATGTCTGATTTTGAGCGCAGGAACCTCAAAGATGCATTCCAGATCCTCAGTAATGCACAGAAGTTCCTGAAATTCCGGTATCAGCCAAACCGGGCAAATTGATATGCATAGCCTGATTAACCCGCAGCAGAACGGATGTGCCAACCCTATCCGGAATGGCCAATCACCGGACTGGGGAAGTATTTTTGAAGCCAACCTGTCATCGGCTAAAGATGACAGGCTTCGCCATTTCTATGCATCCGGTGTCGTCGATGCGTCTACGCCCGTTAAAGACATTGAGTTTGTCGCGCTGGATTTTGAGACTACCGGATTGGATTGCCGAAAAAACGATATTGTCAGTATTGGTTTGGTACCGTTTACGCTGAACCGAATCCGGTGCGGTGAGTCACATCACTGGATAGTGAATCCCCGAAAGCCGCTTGGTGAGGAGTCGGTGGTTATCCATGGGATTACCCATTCCGATGTTGAAGGCGCGCCGGACTTGCGCCGTATCCTTGATGAAGTACTCGATTGCCTCGCCGGACGTATCGTCGTGGTTCACTACCGGAATATCGAGAGAGGCTTTTTTGATGCCGCACTCCGCGCGCGGATTAAAGAGGGTATCGTTTTTCCAGTGGTTGATACCATGGACCTTGAGGCCAGGGTTCACAGAGCGAAACCGCCTGGGTTCTGGGCTCGCCTCCTGGGTAAAAAACGCGAATCTATTCGCCTGGCAGACAGCCGGGCACGGTATAATCTTCCTTTCTATCAGGGACACAACGCACTGACTGATGCGCTTGCGACCGCAGAACTCCTGCAGGCCCAGATTGCGCACCGGTACAGTCCGGATACCCCGATTTCAGTTATCTGGAGATGACAAGAAAGATGAAAACCCCATGTCGCGCTGCCTGTAAAAATGAAGGCGGGATCTGCAGTGGATGCAAACGTACGATGAAGGAAATCGCAGATTGGAAGGAGATGACAGAAAACCTTCGCGAAGAAAAAATGTCAGAGCTCGACGGTTCGAGCTTTACGCATTTATGCCCACAATGCGGCAACGCAACACATTGTGACATCAGCGCAGGGAAGGATACCTGTTGGTGTTTTTCAGTTGAGTGCAGGGAAGTATCAGGTGAATCTTCAGTGTGTTTGTGCAGAAATTGCCTGATGGAAAAACCATTAGCTTAATATATGGGCCGGACATTGTCAGACCGACGCATCCGGCCTAATAGACAATCAGTTTGGGCAAATATCTTTCGAAGATCAATCTTTCAGAAAATACATCATTTTTAAGAAATTAAATTCATATTCAATTTAACCAGCCTCTCATATATTGATATAACTGGTTCAGAGTTAATACGTCTTTATTTATATTTCTCTACGAACTACCAATTATATTATATAAAACAAATTGCATGACGGTAGTCGTTATGGAGAGGGGTTTGTCTAATGACGTTAAAAATAAAGTTATTCGTGACGTTGACTATGCTGACTATGATAATCATCGCAGTTGGATTAACGGGTACATTTTCATTGGATAGCCAAAGTACCCGTTATAGAAATATTTCCGAACTGAGAACTGTAACTGATGAACTTAATTCAGCCAGGATTGCAGTGGTTGATTATATGTTGACGGGTAAACAGGAATTTAAGGATACGGTAACGAAAGAGCTGGAAGAAGCTATTGCTGTTCTTGACGCGGTTCAGGAAAGATATACATTCGATGCTGCCTATATTGAGGAGCTTTCAATTATCGAAGGTTACCTGGCTGTTTTTTCATCTTCTTTCAACGAATTTTCTTCCATTTACGAGCAACAGAAAAAAACGGAAGTCAGCCGGAATTCCAGCGGGCAGGTAATGATTTCTTTGTCATCTATTTTAGTTGATGACGCTGCGCGATTTTCTGAAAAGAAAGATGCCGGAATCAGTGATAAGTGGTTCCATACCGCGGCAATAAGCCTGAATAAATCATTCTTTAATATGCATATAAGCGCTATGCGGTATAGTGGTGATCCAACAGGTGATAATGCACGTTTTCTAGCTAAAAATGTGAAAGATGCAACTAAAAAATTGAAGCGTACATTGGGGCTGGCGACTCAATCTTCCGCAAAGGAGCGATTGAAATCAATTGATTCTGAGTTTAAGAACTACACCCAGCTTGTAGAACACAGCCGGACATATAACGAGCAGCTTAATACTGTGCGTTTACAGCTTCAAGGCGCGGTAATGAACGCAAGCAATACTGTCAGCGCACTTAACCAAAGTGAACAAAGTAAGAATTCGACTTACAGTTCAACAGTCAAAACACTTATCTATGTAGTTATTATTGTTGCTTTCGGTCTCAGTACATTGGTAAGCATCTGGCTGATCCGTTCCATTATGGTTCCACTGCGCCAGTCTATGTCATTTGCTTCCCAGATTGCCTCAGGTAACCTGGCAGAAAGACTGGAAGTGTCCCGCAAAGATGAGTTTGGCGTGTTGAATACGGCGCTAAATCAATCTGCAGAGTCACTCAGCAGCATGATTGCGGAGCTGCGGGATGTCTGCTCTTCTATTCTCCAGTCCTGCGAAGTCATGGAACAATCTGTCGGTCAATCCACCCAGGCGGTTGACACTCAGTTAGGGGAAACCTCAGCCATTGCCAACGCCCTGACGGAAATGACAAGCAGTGCGGTCAATATTGCTGACAATACCCGGGATGGCTCAGAGCAAAGTGACCTTGCGAAGAATTCTGCTGCTGAAGGGACAAAGATGCTTGAGCGGTCAATGAATGCAATACGTGCCCTTTCCGATTCGATGGCTGTCGCCTCCAAGTCTGTGACGAAACTGCAGCATGATTCAGAAAACATCGGGAATATCCTGAGCGTTATCCGAGGTATCGCAGAACAAACCAACCTGTTGGCACTGAATGCCGCGATAGAGGCAGCCAGAGCGGGTACGATGGGGCGTGGTTTTGCCGTGGTTGCTGATGAGGTAAGGGCGCTGGCCAGTAAAACCCAGGACTCTGTTGAAGAGATAACTGAAATCGTTGAGACGATACAGAATGGTGCCAACAGTGTTTCATCTGCCATTGAAGAAGCTAACGGCCGCAGTACCGATGTCCGGGAGCTGTCTGCGCATTCCAGTGATGCCTACAAAGACATTGCTTCTGCCATAGAGCGGATAGCCCGGTTTAATGAGGAAGTGTCCCTGGCAGCAGCATCCCAGTCTGCAACTGCTGAGGAAGTAACAGACAACATTATGCGTGTGAAAGATCTTTCCGAAGGTAACGCGCAGCAGCTCCATGAGATTTCTGAACAAGCTGCGACCCAGAGTGAGCAGGCAAAAACACTGTTTAAGCTTGTAGGGGTATTCAAGGTTTAGAGGCGATATTTGAACAAATAAGTCCCGGATATCCGGGACTTTTTTTGTGGCTAGAAAAAGTATCTGGTTGCGATTTGCCACTGCCACTCCTGGCTGGAGCGTGAATTGTTGAAATAGCGGCGAGCTTCGCGTTGGCTGTTTATTCTGTTGTGCTCAATGTGGGCATACCACCCCTTACTGATATTGTATGCCCACGAAAAAGTCAGGCTGTAGCCTGACTCGCTGTTGTTATCGCCGGGGACATTATCTTTGTCCGTAATATCAAAAGCTTCTCCCCTGATACTAAAACTGTGTACGTTCCGGCGGTGGTTTAGAAGTACAGATCCAGCCTCAAAATCCAAATCCACCATTGGAACCAGGTTTGGCGATGTCATTAGTGTCTTGCCCTTCATATATTGGGCGATGAGTTGAATTTTTCCGGGTAAACGCCATTTCCCACCTAGATGGGAAAACTGCGTTCGCCATGCATATTGGCCATTACTGACAATACGGGTATCTGCCCGGTTGTCATAATACCCCGCTTTTATTTCCCCATGTCCTTGCCAACGCCAGCTTCCGGTTATGCTTATACCAGGCTGGTTATCAAGTTCGATAAAAGGTTTTGAATTTCTCGATTGGGTCTGCAATGCGCCACCCGGTTGAAGCGCTGGTGTGAGCAACAAAGGCAAGCTTTCACCAAGCAGGGATTGACGTGAAGACAACGTCCATCCATGCCATGCTAACATTGCACCGGAGGTATCATTGGCCCAGAAAGCATCCATTGATAATTTGTAGTCATGTGGCGAACGGTAGAATTTTCCCAAACGAGAGAGGCTAAGCCTTAAACCCGCATGGCGCGTTTCTTCTGCAAGCCAGGAGTTAATGGTTGAGTAGCTCAGTGTGTAGGGTGAAGACCACGCTGTAGCAAAATTTTCAAAGGTGATGTCAGGGTAATAAAAACCGGCGCGGCCAGATATCCTGAAGCCCTTTTCTGATGGCAACCCACTGTAATTAAGGTAACCTTCGGTCACGCCAAGTTTGTCTTTTACTCCATCAATATAGCCGTTGGCTGTCAGGTGGAGGCTGAAAGGATTGTCCCAGTTGAGCTGATATACCAAGCCGAGTTGTGCCAGGGCAACAGAAGCGTGTGGCTGAAACCTGAACTTCCCGTCTGTACCATCCACATAGCTTGACGACTGGTTATAGATACTTCGAGTGTCGAGTAACCCGGAAAGTACTTGCTCTGTTGCACTGGCTTTTGCCGAACAGGTGAGAAGCATAACAATGACAAAACCAACCGTGTTTCGGTTTATCGCCATGCTTAGCCGCTCCCTTCCTGTTGGTTTATCCATACCTCAAGTGCTTTTGCATCCAGGGGACGGGAGAGGTAGTAACCCTGGCCTTTTTCACATCCCTGGCTTCGGAGCCAGTCCAGACTCCCGGCATCTTCAATACCCTCTGCAACCACGCTAAGTCCCAGACTGTGTGCCATGGAAATCGTGGAGGACACTATTGTCTGGTCGACTGCATCCTGCATCAGGTGTTGTACAAATGAACGGTCGATCTTCAGTTCATCAACGGGCAGTTGCTTGAGCTGTGCAAGAGAAGAGTAACCGGTGCCGTAGTCATCAATAGAAAGTTTAAACCCCTGTTCCTGCAAGCTCTTGAGCTGTTCAATCGCACATTCAGGATCAGCGACCACTGCGTCTTCAGTAATTTCAAGGGTTATTGCATTCAGTGGTACACCGCTCTGGCGGGTTACCTCTGTGACTTTTTGGGCAAAAGACTTGTCTTTGAGGTTTTCAGCAGAAATGTTGATAGCGATATGTATTTCTCGCCCATGAGTCTTCCAGCGTTGGTATTGGGAGATGGCTTCCCTAAGAACCCAGAATGTCAGCGCTTTCATTTGGCCGGTTTTTTCAGCAATAGGAATAAACGTATCGGGCGGGATAATGCCTTTTACAGGGTGCTGCCATCGTACCAATGCTTCTACATGGGAAACCTTTCCGGTTTGCAGAGAAAGTTTGGGTTGGTACCACAGGACTAAGTGGCCGGACTCGATAGCGGATTTAAGCTGGTGGATGAGTTGCAGCCTTTCTACGGTATGTTTGTCATCCTGCGGGTCATAGATTCGATAAACCTCACCGTCATTCTTAGCTTTTCGCATCGCGTTATCAGCCTGACGTAACATACTCACTAGATTCTGGCCGGATGACCAGAAACTGATCCCACAAGTCAGCCGAAGGTGCATGGTGATCCCCTGGCAGTCAAAAGGAATATCCATTGTCTGGATTAAGGAGGGGATCCAGTAAATCAATTCTTCGCGGGTATAGCGTTTGAAAACCAGTACAAATTCATCTGAGGTTAGGTGGCAGCCCAAATCTGGCCCTTCCAGCTTATTCAGGCGCTGACTGGCTACGCTGATCACCTGATCTCCTGTCTGGTATCCCAAAGTTTGGTTCACCTCTGACATACCGCGGATTTTAATTACACACACCGCGACGGGATGACCTTCTGCCAGCCAGCCACCCACTACTTCACTAAGATAATTGCGGTTTGGGAGATTGGTAAGGGGATCATGGTTGGCCTGATGCCGAATCTGGTTTTCGCGGGTTAGCACCGCTTGTTGCATAGACGAAAACTCCCGTGCGAGAGCTTTCATTTCAACGTTGTTTCCGACACTTACTGTGAAGTCATAATTCCCTTGCGCAATGAACTTTGCCTGCTCTATCAGCCTGTTGATTGGATGTGAAACGCTTCTTGTAATGAGCAAAGCCACGATCATTGTGAGGGGCAGCAAGAGGAGTAAAAGCCACAATTGTTGTAACCACTGTTTCTTAAGCGCGCCGAGCAGATCAGAATTTGACTGGTACATATAGACAAGGAGCGTTGATTCACCCAAAGCGCCAATGGGCTCACTCCAAATAAAATAATGTTCGTTACGTTGTTGTCCCTTGAGATGAAGTGACAGGGCTTGTTGATCTTCTTTACTGATTGAGGACTCTGAACTGGAAAGAAAGGTTAATTGACCGGCCGTATCACGCGTTAAAAAACCGACTTTTAATCCTGTGAGCCGGTTAAGGTCTTGTGCTAATGCTTCATCTATGGGGTAACCGAAACCAACCCACCCAATCACTGAGCTGCCACCATTGCTAATTGAGGCAAAGCGTAATTGATAAATACGGTTCTCGATAGGGTATAACATCTCGCGGTCTTTTATTGCATCGAGGTATGGAAACGGCTTGTCACTGTCTGGCCCTTTTTTAATACGGCCTGATTCTGTATCTTGTACCAGTTGGGCAATGACGTCACCGTTGATATCAACGGTCATTGCGATACTGGCATCTATACGCTTGCGGTGGTTGTTGAGTGCTACCAGGAAACTTCTTTTATCTGCATCAATAAAAAATTCTTTCAGCGCGAAATCCTTGGCGACAGTTTCGGCAAAAGCACCAAGATAGGTTTGCCGGTTGGCATATTCACTACGAAAAGCCCATTCTACTTCAGTAAGTTTGTTTTCCAGCTGCTGCGTGGATAATTGTTCATTTGCCCGGAAAGTGAGCCAAAAAGTGACCCCCTGAACGACAAGTAACAGGATGAAAAATGAACTGAAAATTCGAACCGAAAGGCGGTTACAAAGACCCAGCATCAGTAATTATCCAAGAAATCAAAATCATCAAGGCTGCGTTGCTCCGGCACGGCAGACATTTCGGCAGGGATATGAAATGTCACCGGAGTCTTGAGTGGTACCTGGATATCCTGCTTCCAGGAGTTACCGGTAATTTCCAACTGTGGATGCCAGACTGAAAGTTGATATTTCCCAGCCGGAAGGTCACGAAAATCTGTTTTACCCTTGTTATCCGTAAATCCAAAATAAGGTGTATCTACCACCAATAAATGCCCGGACATCCAATCATGGACATTACACCCTAAAGAAATTGCGCCAGAATGGTCGAAGCCATGCAAACGATTTTTTTCCCCTGCCTTAAGGCGAAATGAAAACTTCTTAGGCCCTAAGGCCGAGTAGATATGGTGGCTGATATCATCATCATTAACGAAAGTCACCTCGGTGCCGCGCTGTATTACACTGATATAAGGGGTAAAACGACGTTCACTTTGATGTATTTCCAAGGGGCTGGGTGCAGGGGTTTGTTGTGACGGGCCATACTGTGTCATCGATACAGCGACACCACTCAGAGGTGAGCCTTCAGTATCCAGAAAGCGAAATTCTGATGCAGTCGCACTGCCAGATAGTAGCACTGCTATAAGTCCCTTAACTGTCACACCTGCTCCAAGAATAAAGTTAATTCTCTGTTTTATTACCTATAGCTTAAGACAGGCTATTCAGTAAGTTTATTTCGCCGGTATGAGACATTTTTTTGAACCCTAACCAATTACATATTTCCCGTAAAAGCACCAAGTTGCATCTAATATTCAACGTGTTTTCATCTATATGTAGGCTATCTTTACAGACTGAAAGTTCGATGTGATTGATAGTGCGTTTTCAAATCAATAAAGCGTTGCCTTGCTGGTGGACTGGCTGGAACGATAGATTCAGGAATCAGGCACAAAAAGACCGCTCACTTTTGAAAGTGAACGGTCCAAACAATATTGCGGGATTTGTTAAATAACGGAGTTTAATCTCTGCTATTTAACCTGGCTTTTTAGAAACTGCCCCAGTTCAGAGTGGTGCATGATTGAAGAAACTGGGAGGATGTGGTCAGCCGGGCCCCAGGCAAAAATATTCACAGGAGTGTGAGTGTGGGTACCGGTTCCCCAAACGGTATTTTGCGCGTGCGCATGTTCCCTTGCCAGGACATTACCGCGGTCGTTGTAAGGGAAGAAGGCATCAAAATCTACCAGTGCAGGAATCATTTTAGCCTTAAGGTAAGAATGTCCTTCTGCATGGTACGGATTCGCTTTGTCCTTCAAAACACGTTCTGCCTGCTCTTCAGTGATAGGGAAATCACTGTTGGCATTAACGATTTCCATCAGGCCTTTAGCATTCTTTTTCTCTTCAGGAAGATCGCCATAGGCTTCAAAAATGTTGTAGTAGCTAAGTTTCTGGTTGTAGAGACCATCGAGAATATCAAAGCTACCGAAGTTAAAGTTTGGCTTGTAGTCACGAGTCTTGAAGGCATCGCCCGGACGTTTTTGCGGCTCTGGAAGCGGAGCTGAGGAGTAACTGAAGCCAAAGGATCCCGTCTCATGGTCAGCAGTAACAATAATAATGGTATCGTCGCGACCTTTTGCCCATTCGTAGACTGTGTTGACCGCATCATCAAACTTGATCATTTCATGCAGCATGGTACCGGCATCGTTACTGTGTGCAGCCCAGTCAATCTGACCTCCCTCAACCATCAGGAAGAAGCCATCCTCATCTTTTTCGAGGATTGAAAGTGCTTTCTTCGTCATTTCTTCGAGGGTTGGTTCAGTGCGCTCACTGCTGTTTTTGGTCTGGCTGTTTACAATGCCGTCGGCCATACCCGAGTAGGAGAACAAACCAAGCAGTTTGTCACCGGATGCACTTTCCATCATGCCCCTGTTAAACGCGAGTGAATAGCCCTTGTCAGCAGCTTCGGCAAGCAAATTGCGGTCATCTTTACGCTTAGACTTGAGACGCACTGAGCCCTGGGTCATCTCCTCCAACTGCTTGTAGGTGTCGCCTTTGTCGTTGGTGGATTTTGGAATCCAGTGGCGAATGCCGCCGGAAAGCATGACATCCGGGCCAATTTCCAGCATGTCTGATGCAATACTGTTTTCCAGTGAACGGTGGGGCTGGTGGGCTGCAAAAGCCGCTGGAGTGGCATGTGTCAGCCGGGTATCGGAGATAAGGCCGGTTGCCTTACCCAGCTTTTTGGCCTGCTCAAGTACGGTTTCAACGTGGTGACCGTCACGATCTACGCCTATTACCTCAGAGCCTGTGTACACACCTGTCGCCAGATGGGTAGCAGAACAGGCTGAGTCAACTACGATGGCATCATCCGGATAGGTAAGTGATGAACCAATCACACCTTCTTCAGCGAGTTTACGAATTGCCGTGGGTTTGCCGTTGTAGATGGAAGAAGGTGCGCGTTCAGCATAGGTCTCTAACATACCTACCTGCTGTGGTCCCATTCCGTCTCCGATCATCAAGATAACGTTTTTGATTTCAGAAGAGAGTGCACTAAGTGAAAAGGTCGATGTAATGGCTGCAATGCCAATTATTCCATATTTATTCATTTTCAGATCCGTCATGTAAATTAATTAACAGTAATTGTGGTTCTGTAAAAAATTACAAATTAATCCTAGCAATTTTAGCTTGTCATGGTATAGGATTGTTAAAGAAATGTGACACAAGCATATATGGAGTGATTTTTGAGTAGGGAATTACATCTAAATTGTGCTTTGTTTTATATGAAAATATACGCCTAATAAGTTGTTTGATTTAAAATAAATATGGTTCGCGTTTATTTATCTTTCTGAAATATAAGCATATTTAAATCCCCAGCATTCCTGAGTCAATAACGAGCAGCATTATTTAATAAACAATAAGAAAGTAAGGGCATAAATATCGAGTTGGTTATCTTACAAATACATTCAATATGTAAGGTGACTCATAAAAAGATACTCAGTAGAGGAGAGAAGTTCTTTCGTTTTTGCGGTGGATAGATAGCAGATTGCGACTGAGTCTATTTTTTGTATTAGAAATGGACTGCATAAATGTTGAATATCTATTTACTTGCGAGGCGAACACAATAAAAACCTCGGGTTTCGAGGATAAAACCGTTCCATGGAGAAGGAATGTTTGCTTATGAAGTTAATAAATCAAATGGCGCTAGTGACAGTGATGGCGTCTGCATTTGCGAATGCGCATGTTCATGTAAAACCCTATTTGCAGCAATTGACCGATAGCAGTGTTCATGTGCTGATGGAAGGAGATATTGGTGAAACATATTCTCTGACTCTCAATGAAGGTGGTACACAATCGGTGATTTCGCCGGTAGTTGAGTCAAGGAGTGAAGCAGGGGTTTCCCTTTATCGTTTCCCAATAACAAACCTGTCTGCGTCTACAGAGTACATTTACTCTGTAAAAGATACTGGTTCAGGGGAAGTTTTTGGCCCTTACACCATCAAAACGCTCTCAGACTCAGACACCGCTCGATGGCGAGCTATCGCAACAAGCGATATTCAGGCGCATAGAGCCTCTCAAATTGCTATTTGGGGCAGAGTGAATGATGAAGGTTTTGAAATGTTGGCGGATCAGCAATTCAGATCCTTGTTGTCTGAGGCTTATCAGGCATTGATGATTCCTGGTGATATTGTCGATACTGGCAGTGATGAAGACGAATGGCGAGATGCTTTTTTTGCTCCTGGCAGTGATGTGCTGGCTGAGGTGCCGCTTATTCCAGCGGTTGGTAACCATGACTTACATGGGCATCCGGACAATTATTTTGAATACATGCATCTTCCGGAACATGCTAATGAAAGTGACTATCCGTATCCGGAGCAGTATTTCAGGATGGAGTATCCCGGTGCAATGATACTATCATTGAACACCAACAGGAATAATCCCGCACAGCATACCTGGCTTCAACAACAGCTCAATAGCGTCTGCAACGATGACAGTGTTTCCTTTGTGATAGCACAAATGCATCATCCCCACGAGTCAGAATTGTGGCTTCCGGGCGAAAGCAACTTTGCCCGCACATTAAGTGATACGCTCTCAGAGTTTTCTACTCAATGTAACAAACCAACCATTCACTTGTTTGGTCACACTCATGCTTATTCGAAGGGTGTATCGACTGAACACCAGCATGCGTTTGTTAACGTAGCTTCCGGAGCGGGAACACTGGATTATGTGGGAGAGTTTCCTCAAAGAGACTATGCAGAGTTCGATCAGAGTCTTCCAGTGTATGGTTTTACAACTTTGGATGTTAAGCCTGGAGATAAAGGGTCAATATCCGTAAGAGCTTACTCCATGGGGAATAGAGAAATCGACGAAACATCACAAATACACCAGCAATTTTCATTGGTTAAAAACAATGGGAAACCGGCAACCCCAAGTCTAACTAATACCCCCCTCAAAACTTGCCCGGTAGTAAAAACCTCGCAATTTAGCGACAACGATAGTGACACTCAATATGCAACTCAATTTCAGGTGGTTCCCGGAGACTGTGCCTCGGCTGATTTTTCGGCGGACGGCATTTCCGTATACCAGACTCACCGCAACCGTTTCGGAAACAAGCATCTCCGTTTCAGTGACGAAGCGAACGCTTTGGTGTTACAAAGCCACCACCTTTCAGCGGGCAAGAGCTGTGTGCGTGCTCGCCATCGGGATGAGCACTTTGCGTGGAGCGATTGGTCTGCAAAACAGAGCATCGAGTTAACAGGAAGTGAATCAAGTACAGCTAATTTGCTTACTAACCCAGGGGCTGAGTCTGGGAGCAGTGGCTGGGATTCGGATGCTTTAAATGTGTTGCCGATTGGTGGTTGTGACGACGTGCCGGATGTAGTGTACGGCAGCGGGTATTTCGCTCCGGGTAAAGTCTGTGATACCGGTGTTGAATCAGGGAAAGCATGGCAAGATATTGCGTTAACGAATAACTTGTCCAGTATAGATTCAGGTAAAGGTTGGGCTGAGTTTGGAGGGAAGATTCGCACGTGGAGAAAAGGAAATGACCTGGGTACGTTACGCCTTGTTTATTTGGATCAATCAGACAAAATAATTGGTGAAAGCAGTGTCACCAACGATACTGAAGACTGGACTAATATCAGCGAGAGGGCTTGGATTGAACCGGGAACCCGCAAAATACGTTTCATGATGGAGAGTTCTCACTCCAGCAGTGACAGTGACTCTTATTTTGACGACCTGTTTCTGAAAGTCCGGACAGACGAATTGGGTTGTGAACCTCCCGTAGTAGCACCAGTCTTTATTCAGCAAGGTAATCTGATTCAAAATGCTTCGGCAGAACACGGGCTTGTTGGTTGGCAGTCGGCGGGATTGGAAAGCCTCTCAGAGTCGAGCAATTGTAGCGTACCCTCAGACAATGACACACCGCATTTCTTCGCAGTGGGTGGAGTTTGTCTGGCCGGACAGGCAAAAGCAACGGTAACCCAGAGGCTGGATTTATCCGACTACCATTACTGGATTGAGAAAGGTGAGTTGAACTTGACGCTGAGTGCAACAATGCGTAACTACTCAGGTTCTGACAAGCCCAGCGTTATTGTAGAGTTTTACGGTAACAACTATCAGGATATTGGTGCGTCACCCGTTTCTATTTCAACCAATACCAGCCAATGGACAGAATTGTCACAGCAAGCCTCTGTACCCAAGGGAACGGTGTACGTGAATGTTTCCCTGCAAGGTGAACGTTTCAGTGGCACCGATAACGACAGTTACATTGATGATATTGGATTGGTTGTCTATACCGATACTGCACCTCAGATTACCCACGGTAACCTGGTTAAAAATGGTGATGCCAGCAACGGTACAACAGACTGGGTTGCCGACAACTCAACGGCTATGGACAGCGGTAACTCAAGTTGTACCATTCCGAGCAATAACGACGGGCCGTACTTTAACATTGGCGGTGTTTGTGGAAGTGGTGTTCACGGCGCTTCGTTGCGTCAGACACTGGATATTTCCGGCTATGAATACCTGGTTAAGCAGGGTAAGGCGTCGATAAGCTTCGGTGCGACGATGAGAAGTTGGAGTGGTAGCGACAGGGCTAATGTCCACGTTGAATTCTTCCGTAACGGTACATTGTTGAGCAAAACCACAGTGCTTGAAGGAGATACCGTCGGCTGGAAAGACTTTATGAAAGGGGACTATATTCCGGCAGACACTGACCGTATTGATGTGGTGGTAACCAATACGTGGAAGTCAGGAAGTGATTCCGATGCTTATGCAGATGATATTTGGGTAACCATTTCCCGATAACGTCAAAACAAACAGGCCGCATGATATGCGGCCTGTATTTTAAACGTAGTTAACCATATTAGTTAATAAGCGATACAACACCCGTGTTTGAGTTGTATTCAATTTTAATACTGTCTTTGTCAACCATTGAATACTGGCATACACCACCAGTGGCACTTGATACTTTAAACATTCCACCATCGACAGTGTAATAATAGGTTTTTGGTGAACCTGATGCACCTTCACCTAACCCGGAGTGGTCTAAGGGAGGGCTGTGACTTAATAGGTTATTCCAAAGACGGCCACACATATTTACGCTGGGTACAGTTATATTTGCATGTCCAGCATGTTTATTGTCTCCGGCCTCAATAGGATACCCATTGCTATTGATGTTGTAAGACCCATCATGAAGATTGGCCATATCTCCGACAGCTTGATCGTTACCATGCAACTGCCAATAAAGGTGAACATGTTGCACTGCGTCGCTTAGCGCTCCTTTAGTCCCTTTTGCGGTGGCGAGTCGTGCATCATCAGAAAAATTTAAGAATTTAGGTGCTGCGGTAACCGACAAAATTCCCAAAATAACAATTACCACTACCAGTTCTATTAGCGTAAATCCATTTTGCTTTGTAATATTCATAACCTCTCTAACTGCCCATAATTAGATGAAATGATATATGTGTTACGAATGTAGGCTACCAGTACCGTTGGAGTGAATTCCAGTTAAATTATTAAGAATGGTCGTGAAAACACTGACATTCCATATGGCATATCAACCGATTTAATGAAATTATTTGCATGAAGGGTAATTGTCGGTAATTTGAAATGGAGAGGTTATTTTCATCTGGGGCTTATCCCGAAAAAGGCTAAGTTCACCTTTAATATATGCATAACCCCGACGGGGGTGGGTTTCTTCGCCTGGAATATATCGGTTTACCAATAATTCAATGATATTTTGTCCGATGTCTCCATCGGAGTCTGGAATGAAAAGAGAAAACGGCTGTTGAATTGAACCGATACTGGCTAAGGTGTGCCGTATTGCGATACGTTTAAGATCTCTTATTTCTGTAAAAATAACCACTTCTTCGCCAATTTGTGCTTTCTGAACTATCTCTTGGTAATCCAATCTAGTATTCAGTAAGTCTGAGTGGGCTGACTTCAATGCTCGATATTGGTCTATAATTTGTGCTCGCAGCGACCACCAGGTACCCAATGCAGCATAATTTCGAATTTCGCTGCCATTGACTGTAATCTGATCCCAGATACCGCCACCCTGTTGTTGGGCGTGTCGCTCTGCTTCTGTATACCTAAGATGTAAATGTTCAAGTTGGGCATTGCCATATTTGGTGAAATACGGGCTGTAACCCTCGCGAATCATAGTCTCCTGAAAGTCGACGCCGTTATTATGGACGAAGACAAGGAGGCGGCCGAAATTACCCCGGTATTTTTGCATGCAGACAGCAAGTGGTTCATTGCCTGGAAACTCCAGCGTGACAGTGTCACCTTTGGTAAAGAATGCTTCTGCCCGCTTTTTGGCTTCAACGCCCCAGGGTGTTTTGGGCTTGCCGCTGCCCGCCCGGGATTCTTCAGTATCTAATGCCAAAATCCTGAGTGATTCATCTTCTTCAGCGCCTGGGAGAAAAACCCGGAGAGTATCACCATCAACCACCCGGCTGACTTTGGCATCTACGCGTGTTCCATTGTTCATTTGTGATCCTTTAACGTGGAAGGTATATGTATGCTCTGCATGATATATCTGTCAGTGATGTTGAATTTGAGTATGTGTGAGTCGGTTTACAGGAAGCGTCTTAAAAGTGATCAATCCAGAATATTTGCGTTGAAATAATGGGATAGACTGGTCTTAAGCGAAAAACTGGGTACGTGTTCGGCAGAGGGATGCATGAAAAACTGGCTTTTTTTATTGGTCGCAATTGTGTCAGAGGTCATCGCGACTTCAGCACTGAAAAGCAGTGATGGTTTCAGTAAGTTGTGGCCGTCAGTTACAGTTGTTGCGGGTTACTGTGTTGCATTCTATTTTCTATCCCTGACATTGAAGGTGATACCTGTTGGTATTGCCTATGCAATTTGGGCGGGTCTCGGTGTTGCGTTGATTGCCATTGCAGGCTGGCTGCTCTTCGGGCAAAAGCTCGATATTCCGGCCATCATTGGCTTAGTGTTGATTGTGTCTGGAGTGGTGGTGATGAATGTCTTCTCGGCATCCGTAAAACACTGATTCAAGACCGAGTAGCAACATCCAAGTGATGCAGGCGAACCTATTTCAGATAACAGCACAATTCATTGAATTAGCGCAAATAATTCTAACGGCGAGGTTTTTATAATCGACGCTCACTTTATTGAGCACTTTATGATTATGAAAAAAATCCTTTTGCCTTCTATCGCTGTTCTGCTTCTTGCCGGTTGTTCTGGTGCTAATGTGACCAGCCAAATGCGCGACTTTGATTCTAACAATACAAGCAAAATGATGCGTTGTACTACATTCGCTACTGATTCCTCTGGTGCGAATGAAGCGCTGGCTGAATATGATGGCTGGACGATGATTTATGCATCCGAGTACACCACGGACAACAAATCATCTACTGAAATGACAGTATGTTTTGAAAAAGCGAAAACCAAATAAGTTCTGTTATTTAGTTTGCACAGAATGGCAGCCGCAATCGGCTGCCATTTTTTGTTGAGTCAGGGAGCTTCAAATTCTACACATATCTGTGTGACTTCCGTTGAGCTGAGTGTTTCCTGTGTCAGTGCGCAGAAAAAACTGCCATTTTCCTGATGTTGATTGAACCGGCAATTTCGGCACTGTCCAAATGCTTTTGACCGGTTTGCTTTTTGAACTGTACTGAGCAAATGAGTAAGTCCATCAACCAATGCCGCTGCAGCAGTTTCATCTATGCCGGTAAGCAATGCCGATGTTGTTTCACTGCCAACAATGCGTTCACCTTCATCTGAAAGTTGTAGGTGGATAATCCGCTTATCCTTCTCATCCCGGCTTCGGTAAATTAACGCCTTTTTTTCCAGCACTTTCAGTGTTTGGGAAACGGTTCCCTTTGTCTGTCCCAGGTATTCTGTGAGTGCCATCAGCGTATCTGAGTAACGGTTACAACTTGCCAGGTAGTAGAGTACGTCGAACTGAACCGGTAAAAGTCCGTGTTCGATCAGTTTGTTGCGCCTTTCGTTCCGGAGGAGGGCAGTCACTCGCTCCAGTATGCGCTGTAAGTTTTCTGCATTCTTGTTCATGAGATCAATGGTATCGCCTCGAAACATTCTTGACAAGCTGGAATAAGCGGTGTTTATATAGGTATCGAGTCGAAACTATGTAAGTGATACAAGGAGTGAGTCATGAAGAACCAAACACAATTTAGCCCTTTGCTTCTGGTTGTGATTTGTCTGTTATTTTTGTTAGCCGCATTTTCAGCCTTCGCAGGTGGCAAGCATTCCAACGGAATTGAGGCTAAGCAGGGGAACACAGCCAAACCCAACTTCGATATTGTGCATGCAAAAGTGACGGCATCAGGGAACATAGCCACTTTCCATATGGCGATCTCCGGGAAAGCTGGCGCGTCAACTCCGGTGGCAACCGGTAAAGTTGCGGGGTCTGAGGCGTTTGCTTACGTCTGGCCCACTACGCTTAATGCTTATGATGTCGGGTTCGAGAAAGATGCAGGTATTCTGGCTCTGGCGGTGGCAAGTCACCCGGATTTCGATGACACACCGCTTTTCGATGAGAATGGTGACACGAATTATGACAACGACGGTAACGTGTGGCATTCACACTGGGTGGTACTTACGCCGGATGACCGCTGTGGCGAAGGAAAACTTGCTGTAAAAGATATCCCGCAAGGTCAGACGCCCCGGCTGCCCCGGACATGGCCCGGTTTACCAATACTGATTGACAGTCCGGGATACGACCCAGTACTTACCGGGGAGTCGGTAGATATCCGGGTTCCTTTCCCGGATGCTGCAGTCATTGATTCTGCAGGCTATGACGCGGTGACGTCCGGCCTGAGAGTAAATGCAAACCTCCATGCGCCATTTTTCTGTGTGGTCGATGTGTTCGATGTCGCGTCGGGTGATCTCAGTCTTCCCGGCAAGGTCAATCAGTAAAGGAGGTGAGATGAACTATCCAAGGTACGGGTTAGCACCGGAGCTCACTGCCAGTGAGTGGTTTAATGTTGAACAACCGCTCTCACTCGCAGATTTGAGGGGAAAAGTGGTGGTGCTTTATGTGTTCCAGATGCTTTGTCCCGCTTGTGTATCACATGGTGTACCGCAGATGCGCAAGCTTCAGCAGCATTTTGGGTCAGCAGAAATTCAGGTGCTCGGACTGCACTCAGTGTTTGAACACTATGAAGCAATGGGACCGGTATCCCTGGACGCCTTTTTACATGAATACCGGATTAATTTTCCTGTGGCGGTTGATGAACCGGGTGGTATAGATCCCGTACCCAAAACGATGCAGGAGTTCCGGTTACAGGGAACCCCAACAGTCGTTGTGATAGACCGTGACGGATACATTCGCTTTCATGCATTGGGTCCGTTGGATGACATGGTTCTGGGTCATGTTATCGGTACGCTGATGAGTGAAGATGAGACTGATCACCTCAACATTGCAGAAGATGGTTCTGAAGGTTGGCCTGAATAGTTCAGGGAATATCCAAGAACAGAAAGGGGCTGAGGCCCCTTTTTTGCCAGCAATGGGAAGCTAGATGTCAGACTGTTTCTGTTCCCACTGTTTAATAACGGTATTGATTTGCTCAGCCAGGGCTTCAGCACCGCGGCGGGTGAGCGAACTCCCACCACCTTTAATTTCTACCGCCAACTCTGGGGCCTGCCAACCTGTTTTAACGTTCACAACATGCGCTTGCAGGTAAGCATACAGAAAGCTGGGTTTCAGTAACCGACCGACGATTATCCAATCTGCGTCGACACTTTTTCCTAACTCCACGGCTGCCCCGGTCTGGGTAAACAGGTAGCCAAAGCCGAGATCCGCGTCAGCCTGCTGTTTTGGCGATACGGGGTTCAGTGTGTGACCATGGGTTGAGCTGAGTGCTTCGGCAAGCAATGGCTGGACGGAAGCCGTACGGGCTATTTCTTCTGGAGTGCGTGGAAGTTGGGTCAGATCATCAAGCTCAAATTGTAGCACGGCAATGGTTCCGGAAGCCGGAAAGGTAAACAACGCCATGACGCAGGTGAAGAGTATAAGAGGGATTTTCATAGCGGGTCTCCATCGGCACAGTGTAATACCATGCCGGAGTCATATGTCCTCAGGTTTTTGTAAATTTAACAGTGATGAGCACAGATAAAACTATCTTAGTCGCTCATAGATTTCCTGGCTGTCCAATTGTGGTACGCCGTACTCGTTCAATATGTCGCGTACCTTGTCATAATTTACTTTAAGTGCGTGCTCTACAGCATACCCAAAAGACTGTTCGCCATAACGAACTGCCATGGAAATGGAAAACGTCACCCGGCCATGGGGGCCGTTTTTCAAGGGGAGGACTTTTAAAGCCGGATTGGTTCTTGAAAAATACCCGGCAATTGGCCCCCATATCATTACCCCATCGAATTCACCTTCCGCGACTCGTTCAACTATTCTTCCGGGATAGACTTCCGGATCTCCGCTCATGGTCCGGAAAAACTGAGTTTCGAAAAAGAGGTTGTGCATTTGAAGCCAGGTAACAGTAGGGGAAGGGGAGAACCCGGCTAGCTTCAAAGTGACTTTGTCCCGGTCGGGCATAGCTGCGACGTCATCAATGGTTGAGATCCCTTTGAGTACGCTGTTCTGGCTGGCAACCAAGGAGTAGGCAGATTTGTAATACGGCCTGGAGGCGACAGCCTGATCAAACTCTGCCGGGACACCCATTATGATGTCACAGGCGAACCGGTTTTCTTCAGGCAACCATTTCTTTAACGTATTCCGTACAAACCCCATTCGTTGTGGCAGCCAGACAAATTCGAGCTTTACCTCAAAAAAGTCCGCCACCATTTGGGCAATTTTGTTTTCAAAGCCTTCCTGTGCCTTGTTGGAAAATGGCAGGTTATTAGGGTCAGCACAAACCCGCAGAACCTCTGTCGGTGGAGTGCCAGGAAAAGGAAAGTTGGCGGCACGAGCTGAAAGTGCAACAGTAGATGCCGCCGTAAGCACCAAACCCAAAAGGACTGCGGTGCCAAGGGAGAGTAAGTGAGTACTTTTCATTGGTACCTCCCTAATGAGGTACTTTACGTTTAGGGATCCGCTCATCGCTGAAACATTGTCGCTCTGCATCCAGCTTGGCACTGCGAAATTCCTTGCGAATATCCAGGCTGGCGTCAGAGGAACGGAAATATCCACCTCTTTCACCCATCATGCTTCTCATCCGCTCATAGGCGTCGTATTGAACATACTCGTCAATAGTCAGGTAAAGTGCCAATTGGTCGATCATACAGCTACAGCTGTAAAGGTTTTCGTAAGTCTGACCGCCATGAAGTTCCATGCATTCAAATACAAAGCGAACACGTTCCAGTGTGGGGTAATCATTTTTTTCTGCGCTGTTAGCGTTAAATGAGGCAACAAACAAGGTCGCCATCCAGATCCAATGCTTCATTCGCACGTCCTTTTGCTGTGGAAGGGAAGACGGCTATTCAATGCCTTCAGCTTTTAGCTTTTTCTTGAATTTTTTCAGTAAGCCTTTAGCCGGCAGCAAGGAGCGATCGGTCTTTATTTCTTCATAGTACTGGTCGATGGTTTCCTGAATATTGTCAGGTTTTCCCACCATAATTATCCCACCCATGCGAGCTCCCCAGTGCGGAGTACATTTATAGACGATGATGCCCTCTTCATTGAAGGTATGGGAGAAATCAATGCCAAGCTCGGACAGGATTTTTTCGAACTCTTCAGGAGACATAGCGTCAATGGTTTCTACCAGGTGGGCGGGCATATTGGTCCAGGAGATAGTGTCTCCGGGTTCAATAAATATAATTGCGGGATCGAATTTAACCCCGACCGCCCGTACTTCATGTTCTTTTGCCAGGCTGGCTGCAGATATTGCCCAGATAAGCGGTAGCATCCATAAACACTGTTTGGTCATATGAAACTCCTTTTCTCACTATTGAACCAAATTGTCCCTAAGGCGGGTCGGGCCGGATAGAAATCCGGCCCTTTCCTGTTGTGTTGTTATTTTTCTTAGTTAGGTAAAGCAAATACGGTTAGTACACCACCTAACTGAGTATGGTCAGAGAGGTTGCGGTATGCACCCACAGCCCCCAAACCATCTGTATCACCTTCGAGACCTGCGGCCATTCCGATACCTGCCCAACCGCCGACACCACTCAGAACAGCAACGTATTGCTTACCGTTGAAGGTGTAGGTGTTGACGTTACCGATGATGCCGGAAGGGGTCTTGAAGCGGTAAAGCTCTTTACCTGTTTTCTCGTCAACTGCCTTGAGGTAACCCTCAAGCGTACCGTAGAAGACAACACCACCGGCTGTTGCCAGGGCACCACTCCATACAGAGAATGGCTCAGGGATAGACCATTTGATTTCACCCTTGTCTGCATCCCATGCGATGAAGTTACCCAAGCCACCATGGCTGTTGGGAGCCGGGAACATGGTCAAGGTTGCACCAACGTATGGCTGGCCTGCGGTGTATTCAACTTCGAACGGTTCGTAGTTCATACACACATGGTTGGTTGGCACATAGAACAAGCCGGTCCGTGGTGAATAAGTGGCAGGCTGCTGGTCCTTCGAACCCAATGCAGCAGGGCAGACACCTTCGGTGTTCACGTCTTCACCATTCTGGTCAGTAGAATATTTGGCGACAACCTGAGGGCGGCCGGTTTCCATATCTACATGTGTTGCCCAGTTAACTGCAGGGTCATACTTTTCAGCGACCAAGAGTGCACCGTTTTCGCGGTCGAGCGTGTAACCGAAGCCGTTACGGTCGAAGTGCACCAGCACCTTGCGGTCCTTTCCTTTCACATTCATGTCGACCAGGATCATTTCGTTGACGCCGTCATAATCCCACTCGTCATGAGGGGTCATCTGGTAAAGCCACTTCGCCATACCAGTATCCGCATCACGGGCCATAATGGTCATGGAATAACGGTTGTCACCCGGACGTTGAGATGGGTTCCAGGTACTTGGGTTACCTGTTCCGTAGTAAACCAGGTTCAACTCAGGGTCATAGCTGAACCAGCCCCAGGTAGTACCACCACCAATTTTCCATTGGTCACCTTTCCAGCTGTCGAGGCTGGAATTGTTGCCAATAGGTTTACCCAGGTGGGTGGTTTTTTCCGGATCCACCAGCATCTCGTCATCAGGGCCGGTGCTGTATGCGCGCCAGGCAACACTGCCGTCTTTGATGTTGTATGCGGTTACGTAACCGCGTACACCAAATTCACCCCCTGAAATACCAGTGATGATTTTGTCTTTTACAACCAAAGGTGCGTTGGTGTTGGTCGCGCCCACTTTCGGGTCACCGTTAACCACTTTCCAAACAACTTCACCTGTCTTCTGATCGAGGGCGACGAGGGTAGTATCGGCCTGCTGAAGGAAGATTTTTCCGTCAGCGTAAGCAAGGCCACGGTTTACGGTGTCACAACACATTACCGGGATAACGCTGGGATCCTGCTTGGGTTCATACGCCCACTTTATAGCCTGGTGATTGAGGTCCAGAGCAAATACCTTGTTAGGGAATGGGGTGTGAATATACATGGTGTCGCCCAGAACCAAAGGACCACCCTCGTGACCGCGGAGTACACCGGTCGAGAAGGTCCAGGCAACCTGCAGGTTTTTAACGTTATCAGCATTAATCTGGTCGAGTTCACTGTAGCGGGTACCCGCATAGTCACCGCCCCACATTACCCACTGGTTGGGGTCATTTTGGAGCTTTTCCAGCTCACTGTTGGCTGACCCTGTTGTGGGTAGCAACAGGGCCAGAGATGCAACCGCGGCAGCAAGCAAGCGGCCTGACATCCTTATTCTAGCTTTCATGTACTTTTCCTCCATGGGGTTCACGTCACTTGGCACGAGTGCCGTTTTCCTCAGCAACTAGCTGTGCTCCATCGCGTAGAGATGGTGGTGCAAGTGATCTTCTATGAAGCTGCTGATGAAAAAATAGCTGTGGTCAAAATTGGCCTGCATCCTTAGGGTCAAAGGATGATTGTGTGCTTTACAGGCCGCTTCGAGTTTTTCCGGGTGTAATTGTTCAGCCAGGAATTCGTCTTCCGTTCCCTGGTCGATAAAAATTGGCAGTTTTTCGGTAGCGCCAGAAATAAGCTGTGCGGCATCCCAGTCAGCCCACCTTTCCTGTTCTGGGCCAAAGTAGTGGTTAAACGCTTTGATTCCCCAAGGACAGGTACTGGGTGAGCATATAGGTGAAAAAGCGGAAACTGACGCATATTTACCGGGATTCCGGAGGGCACATATCAATGCACCATGCCCGCCCATTGAGTGGCCGGAAATTGACTGTTTACCGTTCAAGGGAAAACGGGACGAAATGATTGAAGGCAATTCCTCAACCACATAGTCATACATGTTGTAGTGTTTGCGCCATGGGGCCCTTGTGGCGTTGATATAAAAACCCGCACCGGAGCCGAAATCCCAGTGGTCATGCTCTCCGGGCAGGTCAGTGCCACGAGGGCTGGTATCTGGGGCGACCAAAATAATGCCCAACTGGGATGCAATCCGAAGTGCACCTGCCTTCTGCATGAAGTTCTCATCAGTGCAGGTTAGACCGGAGAGCCAGTATAGGACGGGCAGTTCACGGAACTCTGCACTGTCAGGCAAATAGACACTGAAATGCATCGTACAGTGGTTAACCAGGGACGAATGGCTATACCGCTTCAACCAACCGTTAAAGCAGCGGCTTTCAGAAACTAGAGCAATGTTATCGGTTTTGACCATATCGTTTTCCCGAAAATCCTGATGCTGTTTATTGTTATTTCCGCCCAAATTCTGGGATGGGAAGGACGGCCTAAATTCCCTTTAGTTTTTTGAGTCTATTGCAGTTAGCTAAGAGTGTGGAATTACAACACTTTTGCGGGCAGGCAATAATCGTTAAAAATATGTTAAACGCATGATGGTTAACTATTTTTCTTGGGTTTTTGCTCGTGAGGGACCGGGGAAAGAATCCTGAATCAAGCCATGGAAATATCCTGGAATATGCAAAGGGAATGGCCGTGTTTGGATGAGGCAAGGTGGATTTATGGCTGGGAAAATGTGCGATATAAAGTAAAACCCCAATGACCTCAGGACACCTTAACCGGTGTTGTGCCCGTTGGTTTTATCATTGCTGAATTCGGTACCTGGTGGTCAATTGGGGCAGGTATTTTGACTGGTGATAACGGGCTATTGAACCGCCCAACTCTGGGCAAAAGCACGACCGCTTGAATCCTTCACTTCTGCCTTGAGTTCGCCTTTTTGGCTGGGATCCAAATGGAAGGTGAATGAAGGGTTTTCACTGATTGAGATACCACCGGTAAAGGACATAACCTGTTGGCTGTTCATGGTGACATTTACCTGATTGACATAGTCAGACGGGATCCAAAGCCGGGTAATCTGGTCTATTTGCAGGCCACTGTAATTGGGGTGGCTGACCAGAAGTTGCAGAGACCGGATATCGTTTTCAAACTGGCTCCGAAGTTTCATTTTCCCCATTCGCTTTTTAGCCAGTTCATCATCAGCACCAGCCGGAGCAGAGCAACCACCTGAAGCTTTCACATAATTCGTGGTCATGTGCAATGTCCCATCAGCTGTTTCAGCGATTGCGCGAACATGACTGTATGCATTAACGCGGATACGGGTAGAAATATCGGCAATACCATTTTCCCTGGTCATGGTAAACGTACCGACAACCGGCGAAGGGTTGTTGTCTACAACCAGATGGATCTTTCGGATAAATGCCGGGTCTGCCTGGTTGCGGCTGAAACGGATTGTAACCGGCACCAGGGCGGCGTCTTCAGCCCGGGGGGGCGTGACGAGTGTAATCAAGTTGTCTTCAATGATTTCCGGGTCCATCGGGAACAACATGTTCTTGATTCCCGGCCAGTTAACACTTTTCTCTGCGGACGGCGAGGCGGCTGTCGTAATACCGGCCGGTAGCAAAAACAGCAGTAATACCGCCAACGGGTGAGTGATAAATTTCATACCTACTCCTTAGGGTGCTTGGTCACGTCAATGGAGGGAGAGATAACCCTATTCCCACTCCAATTCCTTATAGGCCTGGATAACATTTCGGGCATGGAACACATCAAACAGTTTCCAATTATCGCGGTGGTCTTGCAGCAACGTGGTGCTTGCAGTGTATATATCCACCTGTTTTGCAACGGCCTGGCGCACGGCTTCAGTAAGGGCGGAAAGGTAAGTGATTTGTTTTTCTATCGGTTCGGTGCCGGTCATTACCTTGCCATGCCCTGGAACCAATTTGGAAAAGGGCAGGGTACGAAGTCCCTCAAGGACAGTTATCCATCCTGTAATGCTGCCGTCAATTGAGGGGCAGTGATCTTCAAATACCAGATCACCCGCAATCAAGGTACGGGTATTCTGGTCATAGACTGTCAGGTCATGCAGGGTATGGGCCCGGCCATGTGGCTCCAGTAACAATACCCTGCCGCCCAAATCAATTTCGGTGACTTTGTCGATCAACATCGTTGGTTGTACGGGCCCCGTCCCTTCATACCAGGTGCTTTGTGGCTGATCGGCCAGCCTGTCCTGGTAATACGGAGCCTTGGCGCGGAGGTCGGAAAGTATTTTATGGTGCGCGACAAAGTCCGGGTGGTCATCCAGGAATGCTCTGTTACCAAAGATATGATCAAGGTGGACATGGGTGCTGATGACATGACTGATCGGAAGATCTGTGACCATCCGTATCGCTTTTCGGATGAGTTTCCCTTGCCGGAGGCTGGTGCCGGTGTCGATAACGGCGACTGATTTTTCCCCTACGACAAATGTGGAATTTGAAACCAAGCCATACGGGGACGAGAACACATCATCAATTTTCCCGGTGTAGACATAGACGCCTTGTGCTATCTGATCAAATTCCAGTGAGGATGGAATGCGCCCGGCAATGGCAGGCTGGAAAGTCACTGCAACCCAAAACGAACATAGTGTCAGCAGGCGATTCATGGTGCCGGCCTCATGGGGTGAAGGGGGACCAATGGCAAACCTGTCTCTTCCCATCCCTTAACGCCAGCCCGGTACCAGTAGATTTGGGTGTAGCCCTCTGCAACTGCACGTTTGGTTGCATTCCAGGAATGCCAGCAGGAAGGCTCACAAAAAATGACAACCGGGTAACCGGGGTTATTTCCTGTAAGTGTCCCGAGTGTCTTGCGGAAATGTTCCTCAAGGGGAAGTGTCAACGTGCCTAGACCGACATTGGCAAGCCAGACTGCACCAGGCAAGGTGCTTCGGGTTGGCTCAATCCACAACTCAGTGTCTGCGAGGTTATCGGGTTTTCTTGCCGCAGGGTAGACATCGAGCAAAACTGGATTATATTGTTTAATAAATGTTTCAAGTTCCTGAGGTGTTTCAATAACACCTGCACCAGTTACTTTCCCAGGAACTGCAGCCCTGTAATTATTTTGTCTATATTCTTTTGGTTCTTCTATTTCATTAGATAGTGCTGAATTAGGAGTTAAGAATAATGATAAAATTCCAATTATAAGAATCCGTTTCAATAATAATACACACTGCATACTACTTTATTCCGTTAAAGCTCCTACCTTAGTAGGAACTATTAGAAAGATTTAGGAACCGCTATTAACCTTATGATAACAAGGAGACCGGAAACAGGCCGAATATATTTGTGCATTAATTGCTAAAGTTCATTTCTGAGGTGCAAAAATGAATCGCTGGAGTGGCGTTGAAGAGTTTGTCGAAGTAGTCAACTGTGGTAGCTTCACCGCGGCAGCGAGAAAGCTGGGTGTGTCGACTTCACATGTAAGTCGTCAGATTGACGCGTTAGAACATCGTTTGAGTACGCGTTTGCTTTATCGCACGACCCGTCAGGTCACACTAACTGAAATGGGAAAAGTTTATTTTGACCATTGTAACCAGTTGTTAGATGGTTTCTCTGACGCCGAAGCTATTGTTACGCAATTACAAACACAACCACAGGGCTTATTAAAAATAACTGCCCCTGCGGTATTTGGTGAGAAATATATTGCTCCTCTTGCCAACGAATTTATACGAAACCATCCGAAACTCAGTGTTGAATTCCATTTTTCTAATCAAGTCATGGATATGATTCATGATGGTTATGACCTGGCAATTCGAACCGGTATTTTAAAAGATTCTACTCTAATGGCTCGACGCTTGGCTCCCCGGCAATTATATGTTGTTGCTTCTGGTGAATATTTAAAAGAATTTGGTACACCTGCTTCCCTTGATGATATTCAACATCATGATTGTCTTATTGGTACTCTTGATACATGGAGTTTCCAGAAAGACGGCTTACTGACCCAAATGAAAGTCAAAGGACGCTGGCATGGAAACAGTGGCACAGCAATCCTTGATGCGGCGCTGAGGGGCTTAGGTCTTGCGCAGCTTCCCGACTATTATGTTGTCGATAAAATACGGCGTGGTGAATTGGTGACAGTGTTGGATGAGTTTCGCAGTCCGGATTCCGGAGTATGGGCTGTTTACCCTTATAACCGTCACCTGTCAGCTAAAGTACGTCTGTTTGTAGACTTCCTAAGTGAACGTTTTTCTGAGCACCTTCCCTGGATCGAGGAAGAGGAAGAGGAAGCAGAAGTTCCCTGATAGGCTATTCTAAATTCAATCCTTTCTGTTTTGCCTCATTTATGAGACATGAAAGCGCACTGGTTTTTTCTCAATCTCTTCTTTTGAACACTTTCTGGCTGCCAGTGCAAGTTACCCTACACATCCGACCACTCAAAGGATTGACGGAAGTATCTATGAGCAAACTAACAAGAAGAACGCTTATCAAAGCCATGGCGTCTGCGCCGGTGGCTGCTTCTCTTTCTGGCTGTTTTTGGTTCCCGGTGAAATTCGACCATGGTGTTGCCAGCGGGGATCCGACCGAAACCAGTGTCATTATATGGAGCCGCGTAACAACGGATGCTCCGTATATGCCGGTGCGCTGGGAGGTTTCCCGCAATCGGAGATTCCGCGGGGTTGCAGCGAAGGGAATAGTCCAAACAGACAGCTCTCGTGACTTTACGGTTAAAGTGGATGTAGGAGGCCTTCGTCCTGGTAAAAAATATTACTTCAGGTTCATTGCCAATAATGTTGTTTCCCAAGTGGGAGAGACACGTACTGTCCGCAGTCGGAACTTGAATGAGGTTTCCCTTGCCGTTGTCTCCTGCTCAAATTATCCGGCAGGCTATTTCAACGTCTACCGTGAAATTGTCAGCCAGCATCAACAAAGGCCTTTTGATGCCTGTCTCCATCTTGGTGATTATATATATGAATACGGCAACGGCGGCTATGCTACGGAAGATGCTGAGGCTCTGGGCAGGCTCCCCAGCAAGGGTACGGAGTGCATCACTCTTGACGACTACCGGAAAAGGTATGCGCAATACCGGACGGATCCTGATCTGAAAGCCCTGCATGCAAGCATGCCTATGATTGCGGTATGGGATGATCATGAAATAGCCAATGATGCATGGCGAGAAGGGGCGGAAAACCACCAACCGGATGAAGGGGAGTTTTCAGAAAGACGTGCTGCTGCATTAATGGCATGGCTTGAATGGTTACCGGTACGCGAAAATCCGGAAAACGCATCAAATATCTACCGCGAAGTGGCCTTTGGTGATCTGGCCTCTATCTATATGCTGGATACACGGGTAACAGCAAGGGATGAGCCACTGGACTATGCAAATATCAACCCTTCAGATCCCGCTCAACTTGGTGCTTTGTTGGCCCAGGCTGCATCACCTACCCGGCAGTTGCTGGGTGAAGCGCAGAAAAACTGGCTGTCCGGGTCTCTTGCAAACAGCCCGGCGCAATGGCAGGTGTTTGGCCAGCAGATCCTGATGGCAAAAATGCAGCTTCCTGCTCCGGTACTACTTGCACTGTTTGGCGTGTTGAATGCAACTCCTGAACAACTTCCGGCTGCTCTTCAGAATATGCAGCTCGCCATCCAGGATGCTCTGGTTAATCCGGGATCACCACAGAACCAGTTAAAACTACCTTATAACCTTGATGCCTGGGACGGGTATATGGCAGACAGGGAGTGGTTGTACGCTACCTGCAAGGCTCTTGGAAAACAGAGAGTGGTAAGCCTGGCTGGTGATACTCACAATGCATGGTGCAGTCAGCTTGCCGATATGTCAGGGACGCCGGTTGGTATCGAATTTGCCACCAGTTCTGTTTCTTCGCCAGGGATAGAAACTTACCTACCGTTACCGGCAGAACAAGTTGAACAACTGAGAGGATCGCTGATAGCGATGATTGATGAGCTCCAGTGGGCTGATATCTCTCAGAGAGGATTGATGCGTCTTACTCTGACCCGGGAAAAGGTCCAGGCTGAGTGGACGCTGGTGGACACCGTAAAATCTCAAACCTACACGACGCAATCCATACAGCTTTCTTCTTCGGATGGGCAAGCACTTGATATCCCATAAGTTGTTTATGGTGTGTTTCTTTATTATGCGCCCTGTCACAACAGGGCGTTTTTATTAGCGAGAAACCGTTCCAGTTAGTTTTGGGTCGTCTAACCTTTCATACATATGCAAACGAAGGGGAATGACGATGACCTGTAAGACAATCAGTTATCAAGATGCAAGACAAAGGATGAAACCGGGTGATGTTGTCGCATTTGGCGGGCAAAGTGCCTTTTCCAAGCTGATTAAGTTCACAACCCGGTCAGATGTTTCCCATGTCGGTATCGTTATGCAAACTCAGATGCTGGATGAGACCAGCGGACGTTTCTTCAACCAGGTCATGGAATCGACCATTATGGATGAATTTGCTGGAGTGACACTATCGCGTTTCAGTGAACGGTTACGGGATTATGATGGTGAGGTTTGGTGGTTGCCGCTAAGAGAAGATGTCCGTCGGGATCATTTTGACCAAAGCGCATTTTTCAACTTTATGTTCCGACAGAATCACAAGCCTTATGATTATTCCCAGGCACTGGCATCAGCGATTGATGGCCTTGACGCTATCGGAGGTCCCGGTTTTGCGAAGGAAGAATTAAGCCGCCTGTTCTGCTCTGAACTGGTCGCCGCGGGGCTGGAAAATGCCAATGTTGTGCGGGATATTAACAGCTCAGAAGTGACACCTATAGAACTTTGCCGGTGGGATATTTTTGAGCCGACGTACTTCCAGCTGAAAGGTGATGACTCACGGCAGATTCGTCATTTCAACTCTGTCGCGGTAAATCGGAATCTGGAATCCAGAACTGCCTGAACTTCCATGTGAAATTTTTCGTAGTGGAAGAAAACGGGAAAAAAGGAAACGCTATCCATGAGTGAAGATACGCGGGATTCAGCGGTACCAAGCGGCCGGTTTACCCGGATGGGGAAACTGGGCAGCCTTGCAACGCGGGTTGCAACTAATATGGCGGTGGAAGGCGCAAAGCAACTGGCCCAGGGAAAAAGACCCAAAGCCAGAGATTTGCTGTTGACCCCCGGCAATGCCATGCGAGTTGCTGACCAACTTGCGCAACTCCGTGGAGCCGCGATGAAGGTCGGCCAGCTCCTGAGCATGGATGCCGGTGATTTGCTTCCGGCTGAATTGACAGATGTGCTTTCCCGTTTGCGCGCCAACGGTACGGCAATGCCCCCTTCACAACTTTCTTCGGTGCTTGAAAAAGAACTCGGTTCCGGTTGGAAACAAAACTTCATCGAGTTTACTTTCAAACCCATAGCGGCTGCCTCAATAGGTCAGGTTCACTCCGCCCATGCGGATGACGGTACCCGGCTTGCAGTAAAAGTGCAGTATCCCGGTATCCGAGACAGCATAGACAGTGACGTCAACAATGTGATGACCTTACTCGGTGTGACTGGGTTAATCCCGGCGGGGGTGGACTACCACTCGCTGCTGGATGAAGCTAAAAAACAGCTTCACGCTGAATCGGATTACCAGCTCGAAGCCCGGCAATTGGATACCTACCGTGAGCACCTGTCCGGGGACAGTGACTTTGTCCTGCCGGATGTCTACCATGAAATCACGTCGCCCGGTGTTCTTGCTATGACCTACTTGGAAGGTGAGCCGATTGAATCCTTAGTTGATGCTTCCCAGCAGGTTCGTGACCGGGTAATGCATGCGCTGCTGCGTCTGTTTTTCAAGGAAATCTTTTCGTTCAGGCTGGTACAGACCGACCCGAATTTTGCCAACTACCTTTTTAACAACAATACCGGACAGCTCGTTCTGCTGGACTTTGGCGCTGCCCGACATTATTCCGAAGCAGTCAGTGATGGATACCGAAAGCTGTTTTCCGCAGCAACAATCCAAGACAGAGAAGCGATTGCCGATGCCTTGTCCCAAATCGGCTTTTTCAGTGAAACCATTTTGCCGGAACAGAAAGAGGCGGTAGTCGATATCGTCATGATCGCCTGTGAGCCGCTGTTCGAAGACAAAGCCTACGATTTTGGATCATCAAACCTAGCCGCTCGCATCAGTGAAGCCGGTACAGCCCTTAGCATGGAACAGAACTACTGGCACAGCCCGCCAGCAGATGCCCTGTTCCTGCACCGGAAAATAGGTGGTATGTACCTGCTCGCCGCCCGGCTTGGTGCCAGCATAAATGTGAGGGAGCTGTTTGATCCTTATAGTGTAGAACCCTGAAATTATACAGTCTGGGTCGCCATCGGGTGACCTGAGGCAAATTCCACCAAATCCCATAGGTTTCCATACAAGTCTTCGAACACGGCGACGGTACCGTACTCTGCCTCTTTGGGTTCCCGCACAAAGTGAATACCGATTTCTACCAACCGGTTGTAGTCCCGCCAGAAATTGTCCGTACTCAGGAAAATAAATACCCGGCCTCCGGCCTGATTACCGATAAAGGGCTGTTGTTCAGGTTTGGATGCTTTTGCGAGAAGCAACGTTGTCCCTCCTGAACCGGGTGGGGAAACCACTACCCAACGTTTGTCTTGCTCTGGTTGGTAAGTATCTTCAACGAGCGTAAAGCTCAGTTTGTTCACGTAGAAATCAATTGCTTCATCGTAATCCCTGACAACGATGGCGATATGCGCGATTTGCTGGTTCATGCGTGCGTCCCCAAGGTGTGGTTTAATACCAATCAGACTCATTCCTTGACCATTCTGACTGGTTGAAATGATCCGATCGGTTTAACAATGGTAGTGAGAATCTGGGGCAGAAAAAAGCCCGGCTCAGGCACCGGGCAAAAAGGTTAAGGCATCATGCTTAATAAAGCATGACAACAAGGGTTCTGTCAGAATGTAGCTTGGGCTGTTTTATTTGCTGTCTTTTCAGTGTCTGCCTGTTTGCGTGCAATGTGACGGAGCAGTTTTACTGCCAGATTTGCTGTCTGGTTGTCCCAGTCAAAATCTGGCACCAGTTCTGCGATATCAATAACCCGTACTTTTCCGCTTGCCAGCAGGTGGTCAATGACCAGTGTTGCCATGGAATAACTGATTCCCTGTGACTGAGGCATTGCAACACCCGGTGCGAGTGCGCTGGAAAAAACATCCAGATCGATAGAGAGATGCAGGTAGTCGACATCTGCCAGAAAGTCGTCAAGCAGGGCAATCAGTGGCTTTTTATGGCCTTTGCTCATGTCTTTCGCCGTCACCCATTTGGCATTTAAACTCCGGGCACGTTCCAGGACAGAAGCAGGGTTCGCTTTTTCGTCTATACCCAGCACCATATACTGAAACGGCCTGCCATTCTCCTTGGCATGGTTGGCGGCAAAATGGAATGCAGCCCCTGAACGGATAGCCAGGGTGGTGCGCAGCTCAAAGTGAGCGTCCATGTTGATGACGCCGATCTTTGGAATCCGGGTTTCCCCGCACTCCTCGGCCGCATGGTCAGACAGTGCTTTGTAACTGGACAATGCCACTTCATGGCCGCCTCCCAGCACAACCGGCAAATGGCGAGTTTGGAAAAGCTCGCGCAGTCGCTGGTACTGTCGGGAAAGTACATCCTCTACGCTGGTATCGTAATCAGACAGGGTAGGGGTGCTATAAACCGGTATTGGCCAGCGTGATATGGGTTTCATTGTTTCGAGAATGGCCTGAGGACCAAGACGGGCACCTTCTGCGCTCTTTGGATCGGGTTCACTCAGGTCAGTTGCGGCACCAACCAATACCAGCCCGGCTTCACCGCCGTCTTTCAGAGGTGAAAGAGAATAACCCGCAGCATGCTGACGACCGGGCTTCGCCTGACGGCGTTGGAACAGTTTCAATATCGGGTCGAATAACATCGCTGCTCTCCTTAATTATTGGTTACCTGCTGTGCCGCCAAGGATGGGCAATGGCAACAGCGGCGCCCAGAACACTGTCAACAATCAACTTACGGTTGCGGCTGACCCGCTCTTCCGGTGCCATGATACTGACCGCACCAACGAGTTTCCCGTGGTGAAGTACCGGCGCACTGACGCCAGAGACACCGGAATCAAATTCAGAGTTACTGATGGCAAACCCCTGAGTGCGAATCGCTTCAAGGTTGTTGTGCCAACGATCCCGCTCGGCAATGTCTGTAACCAGAAAGTGGTCAAGAACAGCATTGACATCAGCTATTTCCATATGTGCCAGCATCACCTTGGATGATGCGCCGCGAATCAATGGCTGACTCTTTCCCTTTTCAAAGCTGCATCGCAGGGCATTCAGGCTTTCAATGCTGTCTACACACATTGCCTGGAAGCCCATCGGGACCATGTAAGCAGCCATTTCTCCGGTTTGTTGTTGCAACCGCACCAGGGTTCTTTCCACGTTTCCGGATAGGTGGGAAAGCGTCGAAAAATTATGCTGCAACGCCAGCGCCGCCGGGCCGATGGTGTAACGGTGGTAGTCCGGGTCCATCATGATCAGGTTCCATTCGCGCAGCAGGGCCAGGTGGCGGTAAAGGCTGCTTTTAGGAATCTGAAGTTGATCGCTAAGTTGTTGTACGGATATTGGCGATGGGGAGATGGCGATCTGCATCATGACCATCATCAGGCGTTCGGTAGCGCCGCTTTGCTTGGGATCGAACATGGTTACCACCTATAAAGTCATACAAATAGTAAACAGTGTTAGGCAATGCGACGCAATTATCATTCCCGATTAATGGGAAAGTAATTGTGAGATTTTGTTTTTCAATCTCACCGCTTGGGATGTTGGCGTACATATAGACAGATTTGGAGGGCGGGGCATAGGAATGAAAAAGCCGGTGAAACGTATTCACCGGCTCGACTTCACTTTAAAGTGCTTTACGAAAAACTTTAGTGACTGCTATTCAACAATAACTTCCGCAAAGCTCAGTATACCTTTGTTCTCTTTCCTAAGAAGGAGATGACTTGCACTTATACCCGGCACCTTAACTTCACTTATATCACTGACAACATTAACTTTTACGACATGTTTGGCTGTTTCAATATTCTGTTTCAATGTCGCATTTGTATCAGGAGCAGAATCAAACAGCATGATGTAAAGGTCATTTGTCCTGGTTGTACAACAATCGGTGCGGGAGAAAAGTGTAACCTTGTTAATGGTATTGTTGCTGCCAAGATCCACTGCCCACCAAGGTTCATTTTCACTGTCTGTATGAGTGATGGAACCTAACTCCCATCTGCTGGCTATGTTCCCATCAACAGCTCTGGAAGAAGTTCCCCCAGCAAAGGTAGAGCTTTGAGAGGTGGTCTGATTTAATGCCAAACTACCAGCCGCGTCAGGTGCTTCAAGAACGACTACTTCAGCCAGAGAGAGAATTCCCTGCCCCTCAAGTTGCACACGTATATACTGGCCATTCATAACTGACGAAATGTTCCACATCTGGCCGATTGCATCACGGCTGAATTGTTTAACGTTGGCGTCATTTTTCAACTGTTCCAGTGATTTCCCTTGCATTGGGGAATCTGAAACGAACACATAAGCATCCTGAAGTCTGCGGAAACAACAATCGGTGCGGTTCAGCAGTTTAATGTTGGTAAATGTTTTCTGTGCACCCAAATCAACTTCCCACCAAGGATTGAGTTCGCTATATGTGTGGGTAACAGAACCGTTGTGGAAATTGCCGTCAACATTGTTGTCAATTGCCCGACTCGCAATGCCATTGTGACTGGTGGAGCTTTGAGTAGCTGTGCCGTCTGCCGCGATATTCCGGGAATACTGGAGTACCTCAATTTCTGCAGTATTTAAAATTCCGTGGTCAGCCTTTTGCACTTTCACGTAACGCGCCTCACTGTTCACCCGTGATGAAAATACCCGCCCAGATTCGCTTTTATCCAATACCGCAACATTTTCAAAAACCTGCAAGTTTCCTGAAGCATCCCAAAGAGAATAGTCGATAGGTGAGTCACTCCAGTGAACAGCTAGCTTATCCAAACGGCTTTCACAGCAGTCAGTGCGGTTCCAGACACGTATTTCATCTACATGTAAGGAGTTCCCCAAATCAACAGCCCACCAAGGTTGGTTTTCAGACTGGGTGTGTTGAAGGGAGCCTTTGTCAACGTA